>NZ_JBIRFT010000012.1:145207-228430 GCF_044327625.1 Streptomyces sp. NPDC018031 | reverse complement strand
CCCTCGGGGGGGCGGCCGGCCGCCGGCCCCCCCCCGGGGGGGGGGGGGGGGGGGCCCCCCGCCGGGGGGGGGGGCCCCCCCGGGGGGGGCGGGGGGGCCCCCCCCCGCCCCCCCGACCGGAGCGCCCCGGCACCGGCGCGCGGCAGCCCCGGCGCGGTCGCCTGCCGTGCGCCCGGGCGACCACCCCCGGGCCGGTCCCGGGTCGGTGTCGCGACCGGTGCGGCCGGCGGACCCGCCGGCCGCCGCCACCGGCCGGGGGCATCCGCGTGCCCCGGCGGAGACCGCCCGGCCGGCCGGAGGATGCCGGCGGCCGCCCGCGGCCCGGCGCCCGGCCGGCGCCATCGCGGTCCGACGCCCGGTGCCGCCGACCGCCGCGGCGCCGGCACAGGAGCGAGGAGAACACCGCCGAGCAAACTGACTGAAAATCAATAATACGGGGCAACATTCCCGAATTGCCTGCCGGATGCGGGTCGGGAATTGCTCTATTTTCTTCTGGCAACCAGCCCCTGGCAATCCGGCGACCGCATAGGGCAATCCGGCCCCGCCGTCGCCGACTGGCCGTGTTCACCCTTTCGCAATCATTCTTGAGTGGGCCACTATGGAAGTCGCCTCACCGAGCCGGGACGCGCCTAAAGGGGGACGATGTCATGGAGCGAACGGCGGCCGACATCGAGACGGAGCTGGTGGACCTCTCGGCATCGACGCTCCACGACCTGGACCGCGACCGGACGCTCCACCCGGAGATCCAGCGGCTGCTCGACGCCGTCGTGTCCCAGCCGGTGGCCACGAACTCCTCGACGGACCAGGGCGGCGAGACGTGCCCGACGCGCACGTTCCGCCACCCCGGGCGCGGGTGGTGACGCCGGGCGCCGGCCCGCCGGGCGCCGCGGACCCCGTGACCGCCCACCACCGCGTCACCGCCGCCGACTTCCACGACCTGGCCCGCGGCAGCGGCGGCCCGGACACCGTCGCCGCGCTGGCGGCGGGACAGCGCTCGCGCTCCATGCTGCTCCTGCGCGGTCTGGTCGACCTGGCGGCGCGTCACCCGGCCCTGCCCGGCCCGCTGCCGCCCCCGGACGAGGCGTGGCGGCTGCTGCTGCGGGCCGAACGGCGCAGGGCCGCCACCGTGGACCGGATGCTGCTCCACCCCCAGGTCGGCGTCTGGCGCCACCGCTGCCTGCGCCGGCTCCGCGACCCCGGCACCGACGACACCCCGCTGTGGCAGGAAGCCGGGTACCTCCACGCGGTCGCCGCGTCGGCCGCCCTGCTCGCCGGGCTCGACTTCCGCATCGCGGTACCCGTCCGGGACGGTGCCGTGATGCTGCCCGCACTCGGCCTGGTGCGGCTGGACGGCCACCGCACCGACACCGCCGAGGTCCACCAGGACCCCTCCGGCCGCCGCGGCGTCACCGCCGGGCCGGTCCGGGTGCCGCTCCCGGACGAGCTCGGCCGGGACGCCCCGGGCTGGCGGGCGCTGCGCCGGCTGGCCGGCGACCACGCCGGCCACCGCTGCGCCCCGCTGCTGGACGACCTCGACCCCTACCGGCGCCTGCTGCGGCCCAGCCGCCCCGAACGCCTCGGCGAGGCCGAGGCCCGGCGGTGGCAGCGCGACTTCGCCCGGGCCTGGGCCCTCATCGCCGAACAGGACAACGTCGACCCCGGCGGCGTCGGCGCCTGCTGCACCTCCCTGGTGCCGGTCCGCCCGCCCGGCACCGGTCCCTTCAGCGCCTCCTCGCCCACCGCCTACGGCTGCGTCCTGCTGAGCCGGCCACCCGACGCCGCGGTGCTCGCCGCCTCCCTGATCCACGAGGCGCAGCACATCAAACTCAGCGCCCTGCTCGACCTGGTGCCGCTGATGCACGGCGGCTGGGCGGCGGTCCACTACGCGCCGTGGCGGGCCGACCCGCGCCCGTTGCGCGCCATCCTCCAGGGGGTCTACGCCTTCCTGGGCGTCACCGGGTTCTGGCAGTCCCGGCTGCACCGGGAGACCGACCCCGCCGCCCGGCGCACCGCGGCGCTGGAGTTCGCCCTGCGGCGGGCCCAGACCGCCCAGGGCCTCGGCACCCTGCGCGGCCACGCCGAACTCACCGTCCGGGGCCGCCGGTTCCTCGACGGGGTCGCCGAGCGGCTGGACGGCTGGCTCGCCGAACCGGTCCCCGAACCCGCCCGCCGCGCCGCCGAGGACCTGTGCACCGACCACCGGGTCCTGCACCGCCTGCACCACCGCCGGCCCGGCCGGCTGGAGCCCTGGGCCCGGGCCTGGCGCGCGGGGCTCGCGTCCCCCGGCCCGCCGGAAGCCGGCGCCCTGCACCCGGGCCCGTACCGGGAGGACACCCGTTCCGCCCTGGCCCGGCTGTGGGCCGGCGACCCCCGAGCGGCCGCCGCCCTGCGCGACCGCGCCGCCCGCACCGGCGACCTGCGGGCCCGGGCCGACGGGGACTGGGCCGCCCGGGACCCGGCCGGCGCGGCACGCGGCTACCGGGCGCGGCTAAAGCAGGCCCCCGACGACACCGCGGCCTGGGCCGGGCTGGCGCTCACCCTGCCCGAGGGCCCGGCCCGCCGGGCGCTGCGGGAGGTCCCCGAGACGGTGTACGCCCTGCACCGCACGCTGCGTGCCAACGGCACCGGCACCGGCCCGGACCCGGTGGCGCTCGCCGGATGGCTGTACGGCGCGGCCTGAG
The DNA here is from genome assembly GCF_044327625.1 of Streptomyces sp. NPDC018031. NCBI lineage: Bacteria > Bacillati > Actinomycetota > Actinomycetes > Kitasatosporales > Streptomycetaceae > Streptomyces > Streptomyces sp. NPDC018031. The sequence continues at coordinate 225,749 of NZ_JBIRFT010000012.1, read as the reverse complement.
GGGCGTCCGGGTCAGAAGTTGTACACGTCAATGTCGATGTCGGCGCGGATGGCGCGGGCCGCGGCCAGCGTCACCGGATGGCTCTCCGTCAGCACCTCGCGCAGCTTCTCCAGCGCCTCGCCGTGCATCTCCTGCGCCGCCTGCCGCTCGCCCAGCGCCCGCAGGTCGGCGGCGAGGTTCACCGCGCAGAGCAAGGTGGTGGGGTGCCGTTCGCCCAGCCGCGCCCGGCAGCCGCGCAGCGTGTCGGTGTCCAGCGCCTGCGCCGTCTCGTACTCCGCCAGCGTGTAGTGGTCACCGGCGAGGTTGACCGCGGCGGCCAGCACCGACGGGTGATCGGCGCCCAGCCGCTCCCGGAGGACCGGCAGCGTCTGCTGGTTGAGGGCGAGCGCCGCCTCCGTCTCGCCCAGCAGCCGCAGCGTCACGGCCAGGTCGGCGGTGGCGCTCAGGGTCGCCGGGTGCCGGTCCCCGAGCAGCGTCCGCAGGCTCTCCACGCTCTCCTCGCCCACCTCCCGGGCGCCCGCGAGATCCGCGTTCTGCCGCAGGTCCAGCGAGTGGTTGAGCAGGGTGACCGCGATGTACAGATTGCGGTTGGCGTACCGCACCCGGTACCGGTCCAGCGCGTCCCGGGTCAGCTCCAGCGCGCCTTCGTAGTCGCCCGCCTTGCGCCGCGCCACCCCCAGGGTGCGCATCGCGAGGGTGTACAGCGGAGCGTTCTGCGGAACGTGCCGCCGCACCCCGGCGAAGGTCCGCTCCTGCATCGCCCGGGCGGCCAGGTACTCGCCGCCCTCCCGCACGTCGATGGAGAGGCTGGTCTCCAGCGCGAACCTGCTCAGCGAGTTCTCGCCGAGGATCAGCACCGCCGACTCCCGCGCCTCCTCGGTCAGCTCCCGGGCCTTGGCGAACTCCCCGACCGAGCGCAGCGAGAGGGCGTAGTCGCTGGCCGCGCCCACGGTGAACGGGTCCTCGTCCCCGAAGACCCGCACCGAGCGCTTCCAGCGGTCGTACTCCAGTTCCACCGACCGCTGGTAGTCGCCGCGCAGCCGGGTGTCGTTGGCCACCGAGGCGAACGCCGCGATGGTGTCCTCGTGATCGTCGCCCACCGTGCTCCGCAGCAGCTCCAGGGTGCGCGCGTTGAGCTCCTGGGCCTGCTCGAAGTCGCCCAGGGCGGTGAGCGCGTTGGCGACGGTACGGGCCACCGCCACCGTCTCCGGGCTGTCCTCGCCCAGGGTCTCCCGCCAGGTCTCCAGCACCTGCTTGCCGAAGTCGAGCGCCCCCTCGTGGTCCCCCCACACGTACAGGAAGCGGATGGTGTTGCGGACCGTCTGCCGCACCCACTTGTCGTCGCACTCCGTCGCCCGCGACGCCCGGACGTGCGACAGCAGGTCGGCGTAGCGCGGCCAGTTGCGGACCGTCACCTCGTTGGGATCGCCGTGCGCGAGCAGCAGATGCGCGCTGTGCCGCATGTCCGCCTGCTGCTGCGGGGACATCTGGCCGATCAGCACCGCCTGCACCAACCGGTGCATCTCGATCGTGTTGCTCTGGTGATTGATCTTGATCAGCGCGTAGCGGCCGATCTCCCGGATCGCGTGGCCCAGCTTGATCGGGTCCTGCAGCACCGCGGCCAGCTCGGGCGACAGCGAGACGCCCCGGACGTTGGAGAACAGCCGCCGGGAGATCGGCTCCGGCGCGAAGAAGGAGCACACCCACAGCAGCTGGAGCGCGCCGGGGTGATGCTCCGCCAGTCGGCGCAGCGACATGTTCCAGGCCGCCGCGACCGGCTCGGGGTAGTCCACCGGCACCCCGGCGGCGAGCAGCTCGCTGCGGCGCGAACTGACGTCGGCCCGCTCGTCCTCGAAGATCTGCAGGTACTCGTCGACCGGCATCCCGGTCTCGGTCAGCCAGGCGGCCGCCTGCTCGATCGCCAGCGGCAGGTCGCCCAGCGCCTGCGCCACCCGGTCGGCCTGGTCCCGCGGCAGTTCGGGGCCGCGCCGGCGCAGCAGCTCGACACTCTCCGCACGCTCGAAGACGTCCACCTCCACGGTGCGCGCCGCGCGGGACCACTGGGCGTTCCGGGAGGTGACGAGGATGCGTCCGGGACCGCCGGCGGGGAAGTACTGCCGGACCGTCTCCAGGTCCTCCGCGTTGTCGAACACCAGCAGCCAGTCCTTGCAGGGCCGGCCGGTGCGCAGCGCGTCGAGCACCCGCGGCACCGCGACGTTCGACTCGTGGCCGGTCTCCAGCCCCAGGCTCTCCGCCAGCTCCACCAGGGCGTTGCGGATCTGCTCGTCCCGCTCGGCGGCGATCCAGCACACCACGTCGTAGTCGGCGGCGTGCTGGTGCACGTACTCCAGCGCGATCTGCGACTTGCCCACCCCGCCCAGCCCGTGCAGCGCCTCCGGCAGCACGGCCGCCGTCCCCTCGCTGCTCAGCCGTTCGTGGAGGGCGTCCAGCAGCGCCTGCCGCCCGGTGAAGTTGTTGTTGCGGGGCGGTACGTTGCCCCAGATGGCCGGGGGGTCACCGGCACGGCGCTCGTCCACGGCGGGCAGGGACCGGGCAGCGGTCGCGGACACGGAACTTCCTCTCGGATACGGGCCGTCCGCCGCCCGCCCACCGCGCGCCGGCGCGGCTGGTGAATCGACGGCAGGGGACAGCTGGTTCGGCGATGAGTCGGTCACGGCAACCGCCTCGTTCTCCCTGGGGAAGTCTTCAACTCGGCCGAAGCCGCTTTCGTCACGCGCCTGGGGCGGCCCTTCGTCCGACCGGACCAGCGCCCGGTGGGCGGCGACCCGGGCCCGCAGCGTCCGGGCCCCCTCCCGGTAGGGCCCGGACAGCGCCTCGTAGACCTGCTCCTGGACCCGCAGGTACGGCAGCAGCCGCTCGGTGGTCTCGGGGAGCTCGTGGAAGGGCATCGCGGCCGGCTTGCCGAGCGAGTCCCGCAGCACGTGCAGCGGCTGCCAGCTGCGGCCCAGCCGATCCAGCACGCTGTGCAGGACGTACAGCGACTCGTCCCGCAGGCCGGCCGAGAGCAGCAGCTCGCGGACCCCGGTGTGGAACTCGTACCCGATGCCCGTCTCGTCCAGCGGATCGCCCACCGTGCGCAGCAGCCCGCCCACCAGGATCTCGGCCAGATCGCCCGGCGCGGCGTCCGGCTCGTCCATGGTGCGCTGCACGAACTCCATCACCGGGATGTTCAGCGGGGCCGCCGCCAGCCGGGCCGCCAGCCGGAAGGCGCTCGGGGAGGCCGAGGCGCGGAACCGGAACACCCGGTCCTGCGCCGACGGCTCGGGACCGGGTGGTGCGGCGTCGACCGGCACGCCGGGCAGCAGCGCCAGCGTGTCCCGGCCGCGCGGCGAGGGCTGGGTGGCCAGCAGCGCCCAGCGGTGCAGCCACCCCGCGTCGACCTCCAGCACCGGCACCGGTGGCCGGTCACCGGGCCACCGGCCGCCCTCGGCACGGGTCCAGCTGCCGTTCGGGGCGCCGGCGTGCGGCACCCGCACCCGGACCCGCTCGGGGGCCACCGCGGTGGTGTGCCATCTGCTCTGGGAGAGCACATGGAGGATGGCGACGGTGGCACGGCCCGCCCAGCGGGCGACCGCGCGCCGGGCGGAGCCGTCGCCCCAGGCCGTGCCGACGCCGTCGGTGAGCACCAGCACCGCGCGCCTGCCGCGCGGCCCGATGCCGTCCACCGGCGACGGCCCGCCGGCCGGCCGCCGCCCCGGGCGCGCGCCGGCCTGCTCCGGCTCCCAGGGCTGGTCGCTGCTGAGGTGGTGGGTCCGCACGGTGCGGAACGCCCCGGTGCGCTCCAGCACCGTCGCCAGCTGCCGGGCCGTGCGCCGCCAGACCACCATCGAGCTGCCGCGGTCCACCACCAGCACCGCGTCCATCCAGCGCTCGCGGACCGGGGTCCGGACCGGCAGCCACAGCTTCTCCCGGGCCGCGCGCTCCGCGGTCGCCTCTTCGTCGATCTCCTCCTCGACGGCGGACGCCACGGTGCGCCGGAACGGCCGCAGGGCCCGGCTCAGCGCCCGCTCGGTGGTCACCGGGGTGGAGCCGCGGTGCCCGTGGCCGGGCGACGGGCCGGTGAGAGCCACGGCCGCGGCGCCGGCCGGGTCCACCGGGCCGGTGGCCGGGGCGAGATGGACCGTCCAGGGCTCGGACGGCGGGAGGAGGGGGTCCGCCGGGTGCGGGCCGGCCGGATCACCGGATGCGGGCCGGCCGGGGCCGGGCGGCCGGGCCGGCGAGGGGCCGGCGGCGGTCCCGGCGGGTGCCTCGCCGGGCGCCTCGGCGGCGGGTTCGCCGGGCGGGTCCGGCAGCGGTTGCCCGGCGGGCGGTTCCGGGGTGCCCGGAGCGGTCCCCGGCCGGGCGGCCGCGGCGCGGTCCCCGGCGTCGCACACCGCCAGCCAGAGGGCGTCGGCGACCTGCCGCCAGTCCAGGTCCGGGGAGCCCGGGGCGGCCCGGTCGCTGGGGTCCTGTGTCATGTCGAGCCTGCTGCATCCAGCCGGTGCCAGACGGCGTGCAGTAGCTCCTCCCACTCGGACCCGGGGCGGTAGGCGTGGGAGGTGGCCAGGTACACCGCGTTCAGCAGCTGATCGGCCGCCAGCCCGCCCTCCCGCCGGGAGCGTTCGACGAACATCTCGACGAGTTCGCGGGTGCGCGGGTCCTCGGCGTCACCCAGGTGCGCGGCGACGATCGCCGCCAGCCGGTCGGCGTCCGGGTCCGGCAGCCGCAGCTCCAGACAGCGGCGCAGAAAGGCCGGCGGGAACTCCCGCTCGCCGTTGCTGGTGATGACGACGATGGGGAAGGCCCGGCAGCGCACCCGGCCGGCGGCGACGACCGCACTGCGCTCCGGGTCGTCGGTGAGGACCTCGACGGCCGGCCGGCGTTTCCGTAACCGGACCAGTTCGGGAATGGAGAATTCGCCGGCCTCGAATATGTCGAGCAGATCGTTGGGCAGATCGATGTCGCACTTGTCGAATTCATCGATGAGCAACACCCGGGGGAGCCGGTGCGGCAGCATCGCGGTGCCCAGCGGGCCGAGCTGGAGGAAATCCCCGATGTCCGCCGGCGCCGGGCCCGGCTCCCCGCCGCCGGGCCCGGCGGCGGCCGCGGCGTGCACCCGGCCCACCGCGTCGTAGCCGTAGAGCCCCGATCGCAGGGTGGTGCGCGTGGTGATCGGCCAGCGCAGCACCCGGCCCAGCCCCAGCTCCCGGCTGATCCGGTACGCCAGGGTGGACTTGCCGGTGCCCGGGCGGCCGGTCACCAGCAGCGGACGCCGTAACAGGATCGCGGCGTTGACCCGGTCGGCCTCCTCCGCCCCGGCCCGCAGCCCCAGGGGCGCCGAGCCCAGCCGGCGGGCGGCGTCCCGGGCGTCCTCGGGCGGTGCCGGCGGCTCGGTGCGCGGGTCTCCCGGCTCCGCCGCCGCTCCTCCGCTTCCGGCCCCGCCACCGGTCGCCGGATCGCTGTCCACCATGCGGCCGGACTCACCGTCGAAGGACCGCCAGGGCGGCGGCGGGGGCAGGATGTCCTCCAGCCGCACGTCGCGCAGCGGCCGGCCGGTGCCCTGGTAGATCCACCAGGACCGGGGGATGCCGTCCGGCGGGGCGCTGTCCGCGGAGGCAGGTTCGCCGCCGGTACGGCCGCTGGTCACCCGTGCAGGAGTCGCGTCGCTCATCGGCTGCCCCCCTCGTCCGGCCCCGCCAGCTGTTCGTGCGCCTCCACAGGTCTGGTGGGATCATCCCAGACGAGCACCACATGGCGCCCGAGGTGCTGCTCCCGCACTGCCGAGTCCACCGTATGCGCTGCCACCCGTAACTTTGTCACGCCTTCACGGAGCCGTGCCAGGCTTCCACCTGGGTCGGTGGGTAATTGTCCGAATTCTTCGAGCAGTTCATCGCTGCGGGAGTTACGGCCGTCCCAGATGACCACCGGAATGCCCGCGGTCCACGCCGCCCGCGCCTGGTACCCACCGCGCACCGTGCTGCCGGGCGGCGCGTCCAGCACCAGCGACACCACGCCCGGGTCGGCCAGCAACTCGGCGATCAGCGCCTCCGGTTCGCCGGTCACCGAACTCTCCGGGGCGGACCCGTTGACGATGAGTCCGCGGCAGTACTCCGGTTCGCCGTCCATCATCCGCCAGCGGCCGAGCCACCAGCGGCGCCACAGCCGGTTGCGGCTGCGCTCCAGGCTGCGGACCACCACCGGGTAGGCCATGCCCAGCGTCATCGGCACGGCGGTGTCCACCTCGCGGTGCCACCGGTGCACCGGCAGGTTGAGGTCGTCGGCGCCCAGCAGGAACTCCAGGTGGATGTCGCGGGCGTCCTTGGCCCACTCCTCCTCCGCCTCGTGCACCAGCCGCCGCACGGCCCGCTCCGCGGTCGCCCGCGTCACGTACTCGCTGGCGCCGGCCACCGGCCGCCACTCGTCGGGGTCGTACTGCCGAAACGAGGTCAGCAGGTACCGGCCGGGCTCGTCCTGCGGCAGCAGCCGCACGACCAGGTAGGCGTCGAACGGCTCGCCGGGCGCCCGGTGCACCACCAGGTGCCGCAGCGAGCGCAGTGCGGAGGTGAGCGACATCGCCGCCGCCTGCTCGTCCGCCCACGCGCGTAGCGCGCCGGCCTGTTCGTACGGGGCCTCCGCGGCCAGCCGTTCGACGAAGCACAGACTGGGCGGGAGCCCGCCCGGTTCCGCGTTCATCCGGCTTAGTTCCACGAACGCCTGCCAGGGGTCGGTGACCCGGGGCGCGGCCTGGAACCGCGAGACCGACTCCCGGCAGATCTGCGCCAGCCGCTTGACCTGCAAGCCGGATAGCAGCGCCCGCAGCCGGTCGGTGGCGGGCGCCGCGAGCGCGGGACGGGCGGTCAGCCGCTCCACCACCGCGTCGAAGGGCTCCATCACGCTCGCACTGCCGACGCAGGTGAACAGCACCGCCCGCACCGCTTCCAGGACCCGTTCGCTGCGCAGGCACGCCGGGGCCAGTTCCAGCAGGAAGTAGTCGGCCACCCGGTGGTCCTGCACCGGCAGCGGCGCGTCACCCAGTTCCAGCCGGAGCAGGTCCAGGAAGATCGTCCGGCCGGCGGGGTCCATCAGCACCCGGAACTCCCGCAGGACCGCCACGAGTTCCTGGACCGGTCCCAGGCCCTCCGCCATGCCGCACCCCCCTGTCCCCCCACCGGTCCCGGCAACCGGCGTCCCCGTCGGGGTCTTCGCCGCCGCGCGCACCGCCGTAGCCCCGGACACGTGGTTATGCCCGCACCGCCCCCGGTGACACCTCACCCCAGACCGAGGTCGGCGACCCGGCCGCGCAGCGCCGCCGTCGCCGGCGCGTCCGGCGCGAGCGCCGCGACCACCTCCAGCAGGTCGCCCCACGCGCCGTACTCCTCGCAGGTGCGCAGCAGGGAGAGGGCCTCCGGGCGGCTGGCCGACTGCCGGCTGACCGCGCCGCCCAGCACGGGGAGTTCGTCGAGCAGCTGCTGCCAGCGGGCGGGGGCCGCCAGGCCGGGCACCGCCAGCAGCAGGTCGGTCAGCGCGCTCAGCTCCCGGATGGTCAGCCGGTGGCGGCCGCCGGCCGGCCGGGGTGCCGCCGCCACCGCCGGGGGCGGCGCCGCGCCCGGCCCGCCGGGTCCGCCGCGGCCGGCGGGCCCGTCCGGCGGGACGGAGCCCGCGGCCGCCGCCCCGCCGGCCGCCTGCCCGCCGGACGGCAGCCGGCTGATGAGCTCGAAGGCGAAGGCCGCGGCGTGCCGGGAGGCCAGCGGCTGCCAGTGGTCGTCGTGGTCCTCGCTCTTGTCCCCCAGCAGGTCGGAGATGCCGCGGATCACCAGTGCCTCGGCGCGCCGGTCCAGATGCGCCCCGGTGAGGAAGCCGAACCCCTCCATGTCGACCGCGACCGCGTCGCCCGCCCCCAGCGCCAGCCTCCGCCCGGTCCGCGAGCGCTCGTGGGCCACCACCCGCCCGCCCGCCGCGATCGGCTTCACCAGCGCGCGGGGTTGCTCCCCGGCGGAGCCGCCGATCCGCCGCCGCCAGTCGTCCGCGGCGGCCACCAGCCGGGCCAGCTGCACCAGCCCGTACGCCGCGTGATGGGTCTTCATGCGCGGCCGGAAGCCCCGCTCGGTGTCCTTGCCGGTCTCGTAGTCGTACACCGACTCGGCCGCCACCACATCACCCAGCGCCACGTCCTTGACCCCGCCCGCGACCCCCACGAAGAGCACCGCGCGCGGTGCGAACAGGCCGATGGCGCGGTCGGCGGTCACCGCGGCGGCGGGATTGCCCGGCCCGGTCATGTGCAGCGCGACCGGACGCTCCGAGGCGCCGTCGCGGAACGTCCCCACCTCGAACAGCGACCCGCGTTCGGGCGCGAGCGTCCGCGGCCGGTGCAGATGCGCGCGCACCGCCCGGTACTCGACCTCCAGCGCGGTGAGGACGACGACGTCCGCCCGCCCGGCACCGGACCACTCCACGGCCTCCCCCTTCCGCCGGCAGCACCTCGGCGCCGTCCAATGGTGCGGCACCGCCCGCCCGGGAGTCGATGCCCGCGACCGGGCGGGGCTCACGGCCGGCGCAGATCCGCGTACCGCGCGATCTGCGCGCCGAGCACGGCGATCAGCGCGGACTCCACGAGCGAGACGGTGAGCAGGACCGCGGTGACCGGCCCGTACGACCAGTACACGACCAGCGCGGCCAGCGGCGCCGCGCAGAAGATGAGCAGGTCCACGCCGAGTTGCAGACGCTTGCGGGACACCCGGCGCCGGTCGCTGCGGTGCGCGGTCTCCCAGCCGAACACCCGGCTGTGGGTGGGGACCAGCGCGGTCAGCCGCGGGTCCAGCTCCTCCCGGATGTAGCGGCCGATCGCCGAGATCTTCTCGTCGTTGACCAGATAGGTCCACCCCAGGAACACCGACGCGGGCGGCAGCAGCAACAGCAGTTCCACATGGCCGGACTTCTGCAGGGTGAAGGTGATGATCGCCGCCATGGACGCGAGCGTGGCGTACAGCAGGTTGTCGCGGAACCCGATCCGTGCCCGCTGCTCCTCCTTGACCTGCTCGTACTCGACGACGAGCAGTCTGCCGGCCAGGGTGTCCTCGTCGCCCGCCACACATCCCCCTGAGAACCGATGGCGTTCCGAACACGGGTGAACACATGATGTTACCGGTGAGGGGCGAACCTGCGGAGTGGTTGACTGGGGGCATTCCGAATCCACCGAAGGGGTTCCGCCATGAGCCTGTACGACATCCCGCTGCGCACGCTGTCCGGTGAGCCGACCACGCTGGGAGAGCACCGGGGCACGACGCTGCTGCTGGTCAACGTGGCGTCCAAGTGCGGGCTGACCCCGCAGTACGAGGGTCTGGAGCGGCTCCAGCAGCGCTACGCCGAGCGCGGTTTCACCGTGCTGGGCTTCCCCTGCAACCAGTTCGCGGGCCAGGAGCCCGGCACCAGCGAGGAGATCCGGACCTTCTGCTCGACCACCTATGGCGTGACCTTCCCGCTGCTGGAGAAGATCGACGTCAACGGCGAGCAGCGGCACCCGCTCTACGCGGAGCTGACCCGGACCCCGGACGCGGCGGGCGAGGCCGGCGATGTGCAGTGGAACTTCGAGAAGTTCCTGGTCTCGCCCGGCGGCGAGGTGGTCGGCCGGTTCCGCCCGCGCACCGAGCCCGAGGCGCCGGAACTGGTCGCGGCGATCGAGGCCCGGCTGTCCGCCTGACCGGGCCGGCGGCCCTACCGGCCGCCGCTCCCGGGGCCGGTGGGGCCGGCGGGGCGGGGCCGGTGGGGCTCGACGACCGTGACACCGGTTCTGAGGCGGCCCCTGGTCCCCATGGCGATCAGCGCCTCGGGCGCCTCCTCCAGCCCGATGGTGTGGGTCACCAGCAGATCCGGGCGCAGCCTGCCGGCCTTGACCATCTCCATCATCGGCGCGTAGGCGTGCGCCGCCATGCCGTGGCTGCCGAGCAGCTGGAGTTCCAGGGCGACCACCCGGCCCATCGGCAGCATCGGGTTGCCGGCGGCCGGGGGGAGCAGCCCGACCTGCACATGACGCCCGTGCCGGCGCAGGCTGTTGATGGAGGCGGCACAGGTGCGCGGGCTGCCGAGGGCGTCGAGGGAGAGGTGGGCGCCGCCCCCGGTGGTGTCCAGCACCGCCTCGGCCACCGACCCCAGCAGCGAGGAGGCGTCGATACAGGTCGCCGCGCCGAACCGGCGGGCCAGCTCCAGGGCGCGCGGCGCTATGTCGACGGCGACGACCCGGGCCCCGGCGGCCGCCGCGATCATCACGGCGGAGAGCCCGACGCCGCCGCAGCCGTAGACCGCGACCCACTCGCCCGGCGCGACCCTGCCCTGCGCCACCACGGCGCGGAACGCGGTCGCGAACCGGCAGCCCAGGCCCGCCGCCGTGGTGAAGGGCAGCTCGTCGCGGATACCGACGAGATTGATGTCCGCGTTCTCCACCGGGACGTACTCGGCGAACGACCCCCAGTGGGTGAAACCGGGCTGCGTCTGGCGCTCGCAGACCTGCTGGGAGCCCTCCGCGCACGCCCCGCACCGGCCGCAGGCGCAGACGAACGGCACGGTGACCCGTTGCCCGGGGCGCCAGTTGGCGACGTCCGGCCCCACCGCGGCGACCACTCCGGCGAGTTCATGGCCGGGTACGTGCGGCAGCCGGATGTTGGGGTCGTGCCCCATCCACCCGTGCCAGTCGCTGCGGCACACACCGGTGGCCTCGACGCGGATGACCGCGCCACCGCGCGTCGGTGTCGGGTCCTCGACCTCCCGGACCTCAGGCTTCCGCCCGAACGCATCGATGACCACCGCACGCATGGGCCCGCTCCCTCGCTCGTCAAGGCCGGTCGACCGACGGCGGCCCGGTACCGGCCGGATGCCTGGGACGACGGGCCGGGCCGGCCGCTGGTCCCGGGTGCCGCCAGGGGCGACGGTCTCCCGGACCCGTCCTGTCCGACGCACATTCTTGCCATTGCACGGCGCACCGCGGGCACCCCCTCGTGCCGTCCCCGCAGGGCACGGTGGCGGTCGGCGCCCGGCACGCCGCGTGCGGTACGCCCCCCCTGGCGGGGGCCGTCGACTCCGACCGCGGACCGGGAACGCGCGGACATCGCGCCCTCCTCCCCGGCGCTGCACCGAGGCGGCGGGGCGGATGCCGGCCCCGACGACGTCCCCAGGTCGTCAGTACCGTCATACCGCCCGGCCAGGCGGTGAAAACGGCTCCGGCGGGCCGGACCGGAAACGCCCCCGCGCGGGCCTGTCCAATCAGGACATCCGGACGGAACGATTCACCCCGCGCGCCCGCCACCCGGGGCCGGCCGGCCGCGGGCGGCCCGGCCGGTGCCCGCCGAGGACCCGGCCCGCCCGCCCGGTGCCCGCCCGGTGCCCGCGCGGCCGCCCGGCGGACCGGACCCGATGCGGCCGGATCCCGGCGGCGCCGGCAGGCGGGACTGGCACCCTGCGCCCCGGTACTGGTATGGGGGCGGCCCGGCCGCCACGGGTGGCGCGGCACCCGCGCCACCCGTGCCGGACCCCGGTCGCGCGGCGCGCCCACCTCCGGCCCGGCCGCGCTCCGTCCCCCGGAGCCACGCCCGGGCCCCGGCGTGGCGGCCCGGTGCGGGCCCGCTCAGCGCTTGGTGCGCTGCCCCTCGGCCAGCCGGTGCAGCGATCCGTCCCGGACGGCCCGGCGCTGCACGGACGCCGCCAGCCCGGGGAAGAGGCCCCCGATGGCGGTGCCGAGCCGCAACTCCGGCGGGGCGATGTTGACCTCGGCCCGGTTCCGCTCCACCGCGCGCAGCGTCGCCGCCGCGACCTGCCCGGCCGAGACGGTGCGGGCGCCGGCCGGCGGGGCCGCGCCGGAGTCGGCGAACATCCCGGCGTCCCGCACGAAACCCGGCTGCACGATGGACACCCCGACGCCGGTGCCGTGCAGATCCTGGCGCAGGCCGTGCGCGAAGCCCCGCAGGCCGAACTTGGCCGCGTTGTACAGCGACGCGGCCGGCGAGGCGGTCCGCCCGGAGAGGGAACCGATCATCACCAGGTGCCCGCGCCGCGCCTCCACCATCCGGGGCGCCAGCAGCCGGGCGAGCATGATCGGCGCCCGCAGGTTCACCTCCAGCGCCCGGTCGAGCTGCTCGGCGGAGTAGTCCAGCACCTCACCGCTGGAGGGGAGCGCGGCATTGGCGACGAGGATGTCCACGTCCGCGGCCTCCCCGGCGAGGCGCTCGACGTCGTCCCGGTCGGACAGGTCGGCGACCGTGGCCCGCGCGCCCAGCGAGCCGGCCAGCGACTCCAGCACGTCCCGGCGGCGGCCGGTGAGCAGCAGCGAGGCCCCCCGGGCCGCGAACGCCCGGGCGAGGGTCCGGCCGAGGCCGCCGGTGGCGCCGGTGATCAGGACGGTGGAGCCGGAGATTCTCATGTGATCCACACCTACTGTGCTCGTGCCGGGCGCGTGCCGGCCGCTGCTCCGTCGTTCGTTCGAACGGGACACGCTACCCGAGGGGTTCACGGCGGAACGAGGCGGCCGTGAACCGCCGCTCCCGCCCCGCCGGGGCGGCCCGGCCCGGCCCGGACCACCGGCGCGGACAGCGGAGTCCAGGGCCGGAACGCCCGCGGCAGCCGGCACCGCAGGCAACGGCCGGGCCGGCCACCGGGCCGGTGGTGGCGTCCTTCAGCCGGGCCCGGCCCGGTGGTGGCGCCCTTCAGCCGGGCCCGGCCACCGGCGGGGGGCCCGGCTCCGGGGCGAGCCGGTAGACGCGGCGGGCGTTCTCCGCGCAGACCAGGGCGGTGACCCGCTCGGCGTCGGCCCGGGACCAGGCGTCCTCGGCGACCCACCGGTCCAGCAGTCCGTCCAGGGCCCGCCGGAACAGGTGGGAGCCCACCAGGTACAGCTCGGGCAGCCCGTAGGCGTCGGTGGAGAACAGCAGCTTGCCGAACGGCACCAGCTCCAGTGCCTCGGCGAGGACGGAAGCCGCCCGCGCCCCGGTGTGCGCCACCGAGAGGCCGAGGTCGGCGTAGACGTGCGGGAAGACGTGCGCGAGGTAGGCCGCGCCCCGGTGGTACGGGTAGCCGTGCAGCAGGACCAGCGGGCAGCCGGTCGGCCGTACCGCGCGGACAAAGCCGGTGAGCAGCAGCGGATCGCAGCGGTGCAGGTCCAGCTCCGGGTCGCCGAACCCGGTGTGCAGTTGCAGCGGCAGCCCGGTACCGGCGGCGGTCCACAGCAGATGGCGTACCAGGACCGGGTCGGTGAGCCGGCCGCCGGGCCGCCGGCCGGAGAGCCAGCCGGCGGCCGCCACCCGGATCTCGCGCGGCGCCGGCGGCGCGGGGGAGAAGTCCAGCCCGCAGCGGTAGGCGGCCACCGACTTGAAACCGGTCGCGGTCCGGGCGGCGTCCTGCACCGCCTCCGCCACCGAGGACGCGAACGACCCGGCCGTCGGGGCCAGGTCGGCGACGCGTTCGGCGAGGCGCTCCAGCCGGACCACCTCGTGACCGGTGCCGCCCGCGGCGGCGGCCAGTTCCCCGGGGCCGGTCAGGTCGCCCGGGATACCGGTGTCCACCAGGAACGTCGTGATGCCGGCGGCACGCAGCATCCGCCGGGTGACCTCCGCGGCGCCCAGCTCCCGCCGCCGGCCGAGGTACCGCGCGGGCGGGCAGTGCGGGTCGAGGCCGAGCAGGGGCGGGCACCAGCGCCGTATCGCGAAGCCCAGCTGGGTGTCGAAGAAGGAGGTCCCCCGGGCGGCGGGCGCGTCCGACTCGGTCAGCAGCGCCTCGAACGCCTCGTCGGTCAGGTCGGTGCGGACCACCCCGTGGCAGTGCTGGTCGACCAGGCCGGGCCGGGGCGGCCGCACTCAGTACCGCCGGCGGGTGGCGGCGGCCACGGCCTCCGGCGCGGCCCCGTCGAACAGCTCGCACTCCGCGCGGCGGACCGCCGCCACCGAGTCCCACAGCGGATCGCCGAGCGCCTCGCGCAGCACCGCGGATTCCTCGAAGTGCCGCAGCGCCGCGCCGAGCGAGTCCGGCAGCCGGGGCGGTGGCTCGGCGCTGCCGGCCGGGTCGCCCGCGACCGGCGCGGGCAGCCGGAGGCCCGCGTCGACCCCGGCCAGTCCCGCGGCGATCACCGCCCCCACCGCCAGGTACGGGTTCGCCGCCGCATCGAAGCACTTCACCTCGGCGTTGGCCGCCTGGGGTGCCTGCGGCGGGCCGCTGATGAACCGCAGCGCCGCCTCCCGGTTCTCCAGCCCCCAGCACTGGAACGCGCCCGCCCAGCGGGACGGCACCAGCCGCAGGTAGCTCGCCGGGGACGGTGCCCCGACCGCCAGCAGCGCGGGCAGCTCCCGGAGCACCCCGGCGAGGAACGCCTCGCAGGTCGCGGTCATGCCGTACGGGCCGTCCCCGCCCTGGCAGAGGTTGCGGTCCCGCTGCCACAGGCTGAGGTGGAGGTGCCCGCCGTTGCCCACCACACCGGGCTCGACGACCGGACCGAAGGCGGCCGCGAGCCCGTGGCGCCCGGACACCGCCCGCACCGTCTCGCGGACCAGCACCGACAGATCGGCCGCGGCGACCGGACCGGCGGGCGCGACGGAGACCTCGAACTGGCCGGGGGCGTACTCGGGGTGGAGCTGCAGCACCTCCACGTGCTGCGCGTGCAGCGCTTCGAGCAGCCCGGCCAGATAGTCCGAGAGCTCCACGATCCGCGCCATGCCGTAGGCCGGGCCGGTGGTGGGGTAGCTCAGCTCCCGGCTGTCGGCCCGGGTCACCACCCACTCGGTCTCGAACCCCATCCGCAGCTCCAGCCCCCGCTGCCGGGCGCGCTCGGCCATCCGGCGGGCGAACTGCCGCTGGCACACCGGGTGCGGGGCACCCCGCTGGTCGTAGCGGTCGACCGGCGCCCAGGCCCAGCCCGGCTGGGCCGCCAGCAGGGTGAGCCGGGTCAGGTCGGGGAACAGGCGAAGATCGCCGTCGGGGCCTCCGATCTCGCCGCTGCTGGTCATCGAGTCGTCCACCAGATAGACGTCGAACACCGGCGACATGCCCACCCCGTCGCTGACCACGTCCGCCAGCCGGGCCGTCGGCACCGCCTTGACGCGGGTCAGCCCGGCGTTGTCCACCCAGGTGAGCGCGGCGCCGTGGACCCCCGCCGCGACCAGGCGGCCGATCTCCTGCCGGGCTCTGACCCGCTCCTGCTGCTCCGTCACCACCGGCGGCTCCCGTCGCCCGTCGCTGCCCCGGGCAGTCTCGCACGGCGGCTCCGGTGAGGCCGGGCAGCCGCCCCGGCGCGGCGGACCGGACCGGCCGTCCGGAGAAGATCGGCACCACCGGTCGCTGGCTACCATGGCGGCATGTCCCCGCAGCCGCCCGCTCCCGACGATCTGATCGACCCGCTGGCCGCCGTGGTGCGCGGCTACTACGACCACTTCAGCCGCACCGCCGCGCGGCACGGCCTGACCACCGCCCAGGCGCGGGCCCTGAACGCGGTCGGCCGCAGCCCGCTGCCCATGCGCGCCCTCGCCGACCATCTGGTGTGCGACGCCTCCAACGCCACCGGTCTGATCAGCCGGCTGGAGGCCCGCGGCCTGGTCGCGCGCACCGCCTCCGAGCACGACCGCCGGGTGAAGCTGGTCACGCCCACGGAAGCCGGGGCCGAGATGATCGTCCGGCTGCGGGCCGAGCTGCACGGGGTGCACCGGGCCCTCGGCGCGCTCAGCGAGGCCGAGCGGGCCGCGCTGGCACCGCTGCTGGAACGCCTCGGCCCGCTGCTGGCGGGCGACTGAGCCCGGGCGCCGCCCAGGGCGCCGCACCCCGCCTTCCCGGCCCGGGCGCCGGGGCCGGGCCCGGCCACCGGTCCGGGGCGCGACCCTCCCGGCGCACCGGCCCCGGCCGCCCGCGCGCTCTCCGGTTTGGCGTCGCCGCCCCCGCTTTCGTACAGTTCCGCCGGAGTATCGGTAGAACAGGCGAACCAGGAAGCGGCACGGCGATGACGGTGACAGACAGCGGCCGGGCCGACGGGGCGGGCATCGGCGCGGAGCGGGCGGGGATCGATCCGGACCGGCTGGAGGTCTGCCTGAGCGTGCTCGCCGAACTCGACGAACTGCCGCTCGACCACCCCGACGCGGTCCTGGTCCGCCGCGCCACCTCCGGCATCTACCGGACGGTCAAGCAGCGCCGCCGCCAGGAGCGCCGCGCCGCCAAGACCGCCCACGACCGTACCGTCACCGAGGCCACCGCCACCGGCGCGGCCGACCGGATAGACGACGAGACCCTCGGCCGGGCGCTCAGCAGCTCGGTGACCACCGAGATCGCCGGCATCCTGCGGCGCGCCAGGTCCTGCTACGTCTGCAAGGACCGCTACACCGAGGTCGACGCCTTCTACCACCAGCTGTGCCGGTCGTGCGCCCAGGAGAACCGGGCCCGGCGCGACGCGCGGACCGACCTCACCGGCCGCCGGGCACTGCTCACCGGCGGCCGCGCCAAGATCGGCATGTACATCGCACTGCGACTGCTCCGGGACGGCGCGCACACCACCATCACCACCCGCTTCCCCCAGGACGCCGTCCGGCGCTTCACCGCGATGCCGGACAGCGCGGACTGGCTCCACCGGCTCAAGATCGTCGGTATCGACCTGCGGGACCCCGCCCAGGTGATCGCGCTGGCCGACTCGGTGAGCGCGGCCGGCCCGCTGGACATCCTGATCAACAACGCCGCGCAGACCGTCCGCCGCAGCCGCCAGGCGTACGCCGAGCTGATCGCGGGCGAGTCGGCGCCCCCGCCCGCCGGGGAGCTGCCCGAGTCGGTCGTCTTCGGTGCCTTCGGCAGCGGTGCCCAGGCCGCCCTGCCCGGCCCCGCGACCCCCCGGGACAGCGCCCTGACCCCCGACGAGGTCGCCGCGCTGGCACTGACCACCGGCTCCGCCTCCCCGGCCCGCATCGAGGCCGGCACCGCGATCGACGCGGGCGGCCTGGTCCCGGACCTGGACCCCACCAACACCTGGATCCAGCGGGTGCACGAGGTGGACCCGGTGGAACTGCTCGAAGTGCAGCTGTGCAACGAGACCGCGCCGTTCATCCTGGTCAGCCGACTGCGTCCGGCGATGGCCGCCTCCCCCGCGCGCCGCAAGTACGTGGTGAACGTCTCGGCGATGGAGGGCAAGTTCAGCCGCGGCTACAAGGGCGCCGGGCACCCGCACACCAACATGGCCAAGGCCGCGCTCAACATGCTCACCCGCACCAGCGCCCGGGAGATGTTCGAGACCGACTCCATCCTGATGACCAGCGTCGACACCGGCTGGATCACCGACGAGCGGCCGCACCCGGACAAGATGCGGCTGGCCGAGGCCGGCTTCCACGCCCCGCTCGACCTCGTCGACGGAGCGGCCCGGGTGTACGACCCGATCGTACGGGGCGAACAGGGCGAGGACCTGTTCGGCTGCTTCCTGAAGGACTACACGCCCACCGGCTGGTAGCCCGGTCGCTCGGCGCCGCGGGGCGGGGG
Organism: Streptomyces sp. NPDC018031; assembly: GCF_044327625.1. Taxonomy (NCBI): domain Bacteria; kingdom Bacillati; phylum Actinomycetota; class Actinomycetes; order Kitasatosporales; family Streptomycetaceae; genus Streptomyces; species Streptomyces sp. NPDC018031. The sequence goes on along the minus strand of NZ_JBIRFT010000012.1, from coordinate 208,274 downwards.
CTCAGCGGCGCGGGGCGAGGTAGACGGTCCACCCGGTGCGCGGCATGGTGCGCGGCGTCCAGTCCCGGGCGAAGCGCGGGGGAGCCGCGTGCCCCGGCCCGACCAGGGCGGCGGTCGGCACCCGGGTGGCGCGGCGCCGCAACTCCCCCTCGGTGGTGGAGCGGTTGTTCCCGCGGACCTGGGCGGACGCGCAGCGCGCGGCGTATCCGATCGGCAGCGCCCGGGGGCCGGTCACCAGACACGGGGGCCGCAGCCCCAGGTCGCGCAGGTCGTCCGCGGCACGCTGGTACACGCTCGCGGTGGCGGCGGTCGACGCGGTGGAGTGGACCAGCACGGCGATCTGCACCCCGAGGTGCGCGGCGTACAGCACCGCGACGGCGGCAGCCACCGCGGCCCGGGCCCGGGCGTGCTCCAGCGCGTGGACCACCCAGGCCGCGACGGGCAGCGACAGCAGGGCGTAGGCGGGCAGCAGGAACCGCGGGGCCGAGAACCCGATCAGGAACAGATACGAGAAGGACAGGCACCCCGCGCACACCACGGGCAGCAGCGCGGTGGCCGTGGCGTGCCGCCGCCGGGCGAGCGCCAGCGCCGCCGCGGTCAGCACCGGCAGCGCCCACCACCACAGGGTCATCAGCGGATGCGGGCCGTCGGACTCGCACGGGCGGCACAGCAGCGGGCCGTTGAGGCTGCGCAGCACGGTCCCGACGTTCCAGTGCAGCGTCATGTCGCCCTCGGTGGCGCTGGAGATCCGCAGCCGGTCCCCGATGCCGCCGAACCGGACGTACGCCTCGGCGACCCACTGCACGGCCCCCAGCGCTGGACCGAGCAGCACCGCGGGCAGCGCCGGCCGCCAGGCCCGCACCGCCGCCGCGGCCGCCAGCAGCGGCAGCGCCAGCCAGCCGCCGTCCGGCAGCCGCAGCAGGGTGACGGCGGCGAGTACCCCGGCCAGCCACCAGCGGGCCCGCGGCTCCCCGGGCGCCCGCAGGAACCAGCCGACCGCGGCGACCGCGCCGAGAGCCACCCAGTAGTTCGGCATCACCTGGGAACCACTGATCTGGGTGATCCACAGACCGGCGAAGAACAGCGCGGCGCAGGCCGCCGCGCGGGGGCCCAGCAGCCGCGCCCACACCCGGAACGCCGCGTACAGCGCGGCCGCCGAGAGCACCGCCAGCAGGACCCGCAGTACGGCCGGCGACCCGGTCACCGCCAGCACGGGGGAGACCAGGACGCTGATGCCGCGCGAGCGGGGCGCGCTGAAGAAGGCGGCGGGGTGCCGCGGGTCGACCTGGGAGGCGTAGACGCTCTCGTCCCAGAGCAGGCCGTGCGCGGTCTGCGGAACCACCAGCGCCAGCTGCGCGGCGGCGTACCCGAGGGCGACGAGGGCCAGCCAGGGCACGGCGGTCCGCCGCGGTTCCCGGGGGGCCGGGGTGCGTGGGTCCGCGGTGCGGACCGGGATGGTGCCGATCATCACCACAGGCTCACAGCGCCCGGTGCGGGCCGCGACCCGGCGGTCCGCCGGACGGCCTACCGCGGCGGGGTGCGGTCCGCCCGATGGGCTACCCGTCCGCCGGGCGGCCGGCCGGCGGGACTCCCCGGCGGCGGCCGCCCGGTGGCGGACCGTCAGCTGTCAGGGCTTGCGGGCCACACCCGCGTACAGCGACACCTGGGCGTCGGTCACGGCGTTCGGCTCCGCCTCGTCGTCCGGCTTCCACCGGTGCGGCACCTCGACGCCCGGACCGATCAGCTCCAGTCCCTCGAAGAACTGTGTGACCTCGGCGCGGTCGCGCACCTGCGCGGGGATGCCGCCCTGGCGGTAGATGTCGACGACTTTGGCCCAGGTCTCCGGGTCGAAGTCCGGTGTGCAGTGCGAGAGCACGAGGTAGCTCCCCGAGGGCAGTGCGTCGACCAGTCGGGCGACGATGTCGTACGGCTTGAACTCGTCCGGGACGAAGTGCAGCAGCGCGTTGAGCGACAGGGCGACCGGACGGCTCAGGTCGAGCGTCTCGTGCAGCTCGGGTGCCGTGACGATGCGCTCCGGCTCGCGGACGTCGGCCTGGATGTAGGAGGTGCGGCCCTGCGCGGTGCTGTGCAGCAGGGCCTGGGCGTGGGTCAGCACGATCGGGTCGTTGTCGGTGTACACGACCCTGGCGTCGGGGGCGACGCCCTGCGCGACCTGGTGCAGGTTGGGCTCGGTCGGGATGCCGGTGCCGATGTCGAGGAACTGCCGGATGCCCGCCTCGGCGGCCAGCCAGCGGGTGGCGCGGTGCATGAACGCCCGGTTGGTCCTGGCACAGGTCTTGATGCTGGGGTAGACCGCCATGACGTGGGCGGCGGCGTCCTGGTCCACCTCGTAGTGGTCCTTGCCACCCAGGTAGTAGTCGTACATGCGGGCCGGGTGCGGCCTGCTGGTGTCGATCTGGCCGGGTGCGAGGCCGTTTGCGGTCATGCGGCCCTCCGTTTCGGTGTCGTCGCCGCCTGGTCGGTCGGCCGGACTGGTCAGGTCCGGAGCTCAAGGAGTGCTGCCGGGGGTGCCTGGGGGTGCGCCGGGCGGCGCGGGGTGCGCCGGGCGGCGCGGGGTGTGCGAGGTGGTGCGGGTGGTGCTGCGGACCGGAACGCCCGAGGCGGTCCGGCTCAGGTGAGCAGGAAGTCGGCCGCGCCGGCCTTGGCTCCCTCGATGAACGTCTCGATCTCGTGGTACGCGTAGATCAGGGCGGGGCCGTCGGGGTCGGTGGACTGGCGCAGCGCCACCCGGCCGTCGCCGAGCTTCATCACCTCGACACAGCTTCCGCCGTTCGGTCCGCTCCAGGGCTTCTGCCAGCCTTCGGTGCCGAGGTTTTTCGAGGGCATGCCGTTGTATATGTGATCCACAGTCAGAGCTCCTTGCGAATCGCACCGAGGAAGGCCTCGGTTCGGTGCACCGGAGTGGCCTGAGTGCACATCCGGTCCAAAGCCTCCAGGTAGACGGCCACATCGGCGCGCTGGTCGATGTAGCCGGCGCCGGTGAGGTTCTCTCCGTAGACGATGTCCGGCAGTTCCGGTATCTGGAAACGGAAGAGCTGGAAGGGGCCGAACATGCCCGGGTGCGGCCCGGAGGCGAACGGCAGCACCTGAAGGGTGACGTTCGGCATGGCGGTGGCCTCGATGAGCCGGTCGATCTGCGCCCGCATCACCTCCGGGCCGCCCACCGGTCTGCGCAGCACCGTCTCCTCGATGACGACCCACAGATGGGGCGGCGGGGTGCCGGTCCGGGTGAGCAGGGACTGGCGCTGCATGCGCAGCGCCACCCGCCGGTCCAGTTCCTCCTCCTCGGCGAAGGGGAAGCCCACCCGGAACAGGGCGCGGGTGTACTCCGGGGTCTGCAGCAGCCCCGGTACGCAGTGCGGTTCGTAGCCCCTGATCCGGGTGGCGGCCTCCTCCAGGCTCACGTAGAGGCTGAACCACTCCGGGAGCACGTCCCGGAACCGGTGCCACCAGCCGGGCTTGTTGGCCTCCTCGGCCAGGGCGAGGAAGGCCTCGATCTCCGCCGGCGGGGTCCGGTAGGTCTGCAGCAGCTTCTCGACGTAGGGGAGTTTGAGGCCGACCTCGGCCTTCTCCATCCGGCGGATCGTGGTCTGGTTGACGTGCAGCGCCCGGGCGGCCTCCTCGAAGGAGACGCCGGCCGCCTCGCGCAGCGCGCGCAACCGCATGCCGAGGACCATCTGCCCGACGGTTGGGGCCGACCGCGCTTCACCCACGTCGTTCCTCCTGGACATCTGACGACGGCTTCAGTGTGCCACGGCCACCCTGGAGCGCACAGGCTGCACTCGCTATTCTGCGAATTGCAGAACGCCTCTTGCCAACTGGCCTCCGCAGACTGGATAGTGACACTGCGGCATGCCCCAACCACGCCGCGCGCACGAGGACTTGCACCACCCATTCCCCTCACTGGTAGATGGAAGGCACATGGCCGTGGCACTGCCTCACCGCACGACGATGCTCCGCCTCATACCAACCGGCGGCTCCCGTGTCGGCCTGCGCCACGAAAGATTCCAGCTGCCCGCGCACGGGGCCTCGGTCGCGGTGGCCCGCCGCAGGGTGCGGTCCCACCTGCCCGCCTGGGGATTCGGCGACGACGTCCGCGACGCCGCCGAGCTGGTGATGTCGGAACTGGTCACCAACGCCCTGGTGCACACCGGAAGCGACCGGATCCTGTGTGTCATACGCGCCGACGAGCAGGACGGGCGCGCCGTGTACGTCGAGGTGGCCGACCAGGGCGGGGGACCGGTCGGCCCCTCGGCGCGGGAGGCCGGGTCGGACGACGAGAGCGGACGCGGGCTGATGCTCGTGCGGGCCCTGGCCGACGCCTGGGGGGACCGGCCCGCCGCCGGAGGGCACGGACGGGTGGTCTGGGCCCAGCTCGGCGCCACCTGACCGAAGGCCGTACGCGGCCCGCCGGCGCGGCCGCCGCGCGGGACGGTGCCGCCCGCGCCGGTGCCGCCGCGCCGCCCGGCCACCGGGGACGCGCGGGACCGGCGGGACGGCCGCCGCGGACCGCACCCCGGCCCCGCCGGGACACGCCGTAGCATGGCCCGGTGCCCGCCCTGCCCCGTCGCGTCCTGCTGGGCGCCCTCGCGGCCGCCCCGCTGGCGGCCTGCGCCGGCGGCGGACCGCGCGGCCTCATCCGGCTGGCCACCGGACCCGACGGCGGACCGTACGCGGTCTTCGGCAGCCGGCTGGCGGACGAGGTGCACCAGGCCCACCCGGACCTCACCGTGCGGGTGGTGACCACCGCCGCCAGCGTGCAGAACCTCCGCCTGCTCCGGGCCGGCCGGGCCGAGCTGGCGCTGACCCTGGCGGACAGCGCGGCCGACGCGGCGGCCGGCCGGGGAGCGTTCCGGCCGGCCCGGGGCACCGGGAGCGGCTCCGCGGCCCCGGGCCCCGCGGGCGAGCCGATCGCCGCTCTCGCCCGGCTCTACCTCAACTACCTGCACCTGGTGGTGCCCGCCGACGCGGAACCGCGCGAAGTGGCGGACCTGGCCGGGCACACCCTCTCGCTCGGCGCGGCCGGATCCGGCACCTCGGTGACCGCCGAGCGGGTCCTCGCCGCGGCCGGCGTGCGCGAGCGGGTGCGCGCCGTACGGCTGGGACTCGGCGAGTCCGCCGCCGCGCTGCGGGCCGGCCGGATCACGGCGTTCTTCTGGTCCGGCGGCGTGCCCACCCGGGCGATCGCGGACCTGGCCCGGCACACCCCGGTGCGGCTCGTCCCGCTGGGCACCCTGGCGGCGCGGCTGCGCCGGGCCGCCGGCCCGGTCTACGAGAGCGCCGTGATCCCGGCCGGCGCCTACGGGCAGCAGACCCCCATCCCGACCGTGGGCACCCCCAGCTACCTGGTCTGCCGGCGGGACCTCGGCGAGGACGCCGCCCGCGCCGTCACCGGGGTGCTGTTCACGCACCGGGACCGGCTGCCGGTGCCCGACGCGCCCGGCAGCCGGCTCGACGAGCGCTACGCCATCGGCACCGGGGACGTCCCGCTGCACCCGGGGGCCGCCGCCCACTACCGCTCGGTCTACGGCTGACCGGCGTCCGGCCCGAGGGCGGCCCGCGCGGGTTCCGCGCCGCGGCTGCCGGACGCCTCCGGCAGCCGCAGTTCGACCACCAGACCGTGCGGTTCGGCGGGCAGCAGCGCGAGTGTGCCGCCGCAGGACCGGGCGAGCTCCGCCGCGATCGCCAGCCCCAGACCGCTGCCGGGCACGTTGCCGTGCCCCGGCGAGCGCCAGAAGCGGCCGAGCGCCGCGGCGCGCTGTTCCGGCGCGAGCCCCGGCCCGTCGTCGGAGACGCGCAGCACCCCGGTCCCGGCCGAGACCGTCACCGAGCCGCCGGAGGGGACGAACTTGGCCGCGTTGTCCAGCGCGATGTCGGCGATCCTGGCGGCCGCGGCGGGCAGCACGGCGGCCTCCCCGCCGCCCTCGGGGACCACTACGGCCAGCGACAGCCCGCGCGCCGCGAACACCTCCCGCCAGGCGGACAGCCGGCCGTGCAACTCGGCACGGGTGACCGGCTCCGGCGCCCCCGCGTCGGCCTCGACCCTGGCCAGCGCCAGCAGGTCCGCCAGCAGCCTGGCGAGCCGGTCGACCTCCGCCAGCGCCTCCGCGTAGTCAGCCCCGCCGGACTCCGTCAGATGCGGCTCCAGGTTCTCCAGCCGCAGCGAGAGCACGGTCAGCGGGGTCCGCAGCTCGTGTGAGGCGTCGGCGACGAAGGCACGCTGCCGGTCCAGCGCCGCGGACACCGCGTCGGCCATTGCGTTGAACCGCCGCTCCAGCAGCCGCAGCTCCGCCGGGCCCCGCCGGCCGGCGCCCACCCGGGCGTCCATCCGCCCCTCCGCGATCGCCCGGGTGGTGGCGTCCAGCTCGGTCACCGGGCGCAGGATCCAGCGGGCCAGCCGGCGGGCGGCGAACAGGGCGCAGCCCACCGCCACCACCGCACCGGCCGCGATCGCCGCCCACACCAGCGCCACGTCCCGCCGCGCCGCACCGGTGGTCACCCGCAGCAGCACCACACCGGACACCTGGGCGTCCCGGCCGACCGGCTCGGCGACCACCGCCGAGCCGGGACCGAACGGGGTGACCAGCGGCAGCCCGCCGGTGGTCCGGCCGGACAGCGCCCGGTCGGCGGCCGCGGCGTCCCACACCCCGCCGCCGGTGACCGGCTCGCCGTCCCGGCCCCGGATCGCCACCGCGGTGCCGTACAGCTCCGCGTACCGGCTCACCTCCGCGGCCAGGCCCGAGGTGTCGCCGTCCCGCACCGCCTGGTCGGCCAGCTCGGCCAGCCGGGTGGCGTCCGCGCGCCGCTGAAGCAGCAGCTGCCCGGTGCGGTGCGAGGAGTACGCCAGCGCCAGCGGCACGGCGAGCGCGATGACCAGGCAGCCGATGAGGACCGCCTGGACGGTCAGGATCCGGCGGCGCATCCGTCAGGTCCCCAGCCGGTAGCCGGTGCCGCGCAGCGTCTCGACGATCCCGGGGCACCCGGTCTTGGCGCGGATCCCGGCGATGTGGACGTCCAGTGACCGGGAGGCGGACAGCAGCGTGTCCCCCCACACCGCGTCGAGGATCTCCTCCCGGCCGCGCACCACCCCGGGTTCGCGCGCCAGCAGCGCCAGGACGTCGAACTCGCGGCGGGTCAGCGCCACCGGCCTGCCGTCCGCCTCCACCCGCCGGCCCGCCAGGTCGATGCGCACCCCGCCCGCGCCGGCCACCACCACCGGCCCGGCGGCGGTGAGCGGCCGGGTGCCCCGCCGCCGCACCGCCTCCATCCGGGCGATCAGCTCGGCGGTGCGGAACGGCTTGACCAGGTAGTCGTCGGCGCCACCGCGCAGACCGCGGAGCACGTCCCGCTCCTCGGTGCGCGCGGTGACCACGATCACCGGGACCGTCGAGACCCGCCGCAGCCGGCGCAGCGCCTCCAGCCCGTCCATGTCGGGCAGGCCCAGATCCAGCAGCAGGAAGTCGGCCCGGTCCTTGAGCCGCAGCGCGTCGTCGGCCCGCGCGGCACGGATCACCTGGTGCCCGTGGCGCGCGAGGGAAGCGGTCAGCGCGGCCGCCAGCCGGTCGTCGTCTTCGACCAGGAGAACGTTCACGGCGACCAGGGTAGAGCGGTGTCCCCGGCGCCCCGCCCGGCCGTCAGACGCCCGCCTTCTCGGTCGCGGCGGCGGGGGTGGACCGGTCCGGGCCCGCGGCGCCCCGGGTGAGCACGGCGTCCCGGGTCTCCCGCATCGTCGCGTACACCACCAGGGAGACGGCCGCGCAGCCGGAGACGTACCAGTAGAAGCCGGACTCCGCTCCCGCGTTCTTGAACCACAGCGCCACATACTCCGCGGTGCCCCCGAACAGGGCGTTCGCCAGCGCGTACGGCAGGGCCACGCCCAGCGCCCGGACCTGCGTGGGGAACAGCTCGGCCTTGACCACGGCGTTGATCGAGGTGTACCCGGTGACGATGACCAGGGCCGCCAGGGACAGCAGCAGCGCTCCGCCGAAGGTGCCGGTGTGCGCCAGCGTGCTCATGATCGGCACGGTGCACAGCATGGACCCGATCCCGAACCCGATCAGCAGCGGACGGCGCCCGATCCGGTCGGACAGCGCCCCGGCCGCCGGCTGCAGCAGCATGAACACGAACAGCGCGCAGAAGCTCACCAGCGACGCGTCGGACTTGCTCATGCCGGCGGTGTTCGACAGGTACTTGGTCAGATAGGTGGTGTAGGTGTAGTAGGCCACCGTGCCGCCCATGGTCAGCGCCATGACGAGGACGAACTCCCGCCGGTGCGCCAGCAGTCCGCGGATCGTGCCGCGCTCGGCCGCGGCGCCGGGGTGCTCCCGCGCGGTGCCGGTCTCCTCGTACACCTCCGTCTCCAGCAGGTTCCGCCGCAGCCAGAAGACCACCGCGGCACCCGCGGTGCCGACCAGGAACGGGATGCGCCACCCGTAGGAGTGCAGCGCCTCGTCCGACATGGTCCGCTGGAGCAGGATCAGCAGGCCCAGCCCGCACAGCTGCCCCAGCGTCATCGAGACGTACTGGAAGCTGGCGACGAATCCCCGGCGCCCGGGCTGGGACGCCTCGGTGAGGTAGGTGGCGCTCGCCGCGTACTCCCCGCCCACCGAGACGCCCTGCAGCAGCCGGGCCACCAGCAGCACCGCCGCGCCGAAGTAGCCGACCTGGTCGTAGGTCGGGGCGACGGCGATCAGCAGGGCGCTGGCCGACATCAGGGTCACGGTGAGGGTCAGCGCCGCCTTGCGGCCGCGCCGGTCGGCGTACCGGCCGAGCAGCCAGCCGCCGACCGGGCGCATGAAGAACCCGACGGCGAAGATGCCGGCGGTGTTGAGCAGCTGCGCGGTGTCGTTGCCCTTGGGGAAGAACGCGCCGGCGAAATAGGTGGCGAAGCTGGCGTAGACGAACCAGTCGAACCACTCGACGAGGTTGCCGATCGAGCCGCCGATCACCGCCTTCCAGGGGGTGCGGTCGCGGCGCGCGGGCGCGGGTGCGGTCGTGGACACGGGGGCCTCCTTCGGATGTGCGGGCCGCGGCGGCCTCCTGCCGAAGGGGGCGTCGCCGCAGGTCGCAGCCTGAGGTCCGAGCGAGGTCCGGGTACAGGTCCGGGCCCGAGAGCTAACCTGCGGCTAACGTTGCGGTCCGCCGACCGGGGCGGGACCGGCCGCTGCGCCCCGGGCTCCCGCTTCCGGGCACGCCTCACCGGGCCGCCGGCCCGTGCCGGGTGCCGGACGCCGGTCCGGCCGCGCCGGGACCCGCCGCGCCGGCCGGCGCCCGAGGGGCCGGGCCCGCTCGCCGGCGGGTGCCGGGCGGGTGTCCTTTCGGGGCCGAGCCCACTGGGCGGCGGGGCAGGGGACTCGGGGCCGCGGGCCGGACCGGGCGGGGCGCCTCCCGGGGGCGGGGGAGCGGCCCGGGAACGCGGCGGCCCCTCCGCCGGGCCGGAGCGCCCGGGCGGGCCCGGCCGGCGGGCGCCCCGTTCAGTGGGCGACGGTGAAGCGCTCGCCGATGTGCCGCGGGTCCTCGATCTCGTCGACCAGGGCCACGGCGTAGTCCTCGGCCGAGATGCGACTGCTGCCGTCGGCGGCGGTCACCAGCCGCTCGGTGCCGGTGCGGTAGTTCCCGGTCCGCTCGCCGGGCTCGATGGTCGCCGCCGGGCTGAGGCTGGTCCACCGGACGTCGTCGGCGCCGCGGAACACCTCCAGGGCGTCCCCGTGCGCGTGCATGATCTGCAGCAGCCACTCCGGCAGCCCGGGGGCGTCCCAGACCTTCACGCCCGGCGCGGTCTCCAGGCTTCCGGCGCCGCCGACCGATATCAGCCGCGGCGCCGCGGGGCCGAGCTTCCGCAGGCCCGCGACGAGGGCACGGGCGGAGGGTGCCATGAGCGCCTGGCTGGCCGGCCCGTCCGGCCGGCCGACGGCGCTGACCAGGACGTCCTGGCCGGTGGCGGCCGCCGCCACCGACTCCGGGTCGAGCACGTCACCGGTGATCACGGTCAGCGCGGGGTGCTTCCGGTCGAACCGGGACGGATCGCGGACGACCGCGGTGACCCGGTGTCCGCGCGCCAGCGCCTCGTCCAGCACCCGCTGACCGATGGTGCCACCGGCACCGAAGAGGGCGATCTTCGCCATGGGAGGTCTCCTGTGACAAGAAGGGTGGGTATCGCAGGCGGCTTTCCTTTTCCGCCAGCTGTTCCCACGCTACGGCGCGGCTCCCAGCTCAGCGAGGTAGCCTGGTGACTTGTCATGGTGAAAAAGCGACACGAAGAGATCCCCGGGCGTCGCGGGGTCACCGAGATTCCCGAGATTCCCTACCAGCCGCCGCCCGGAACACCGGAGGGGGTGGAGGTGATGTCGCTGCGCGAACTGCGCCGCCGCGCGCCCGCCGGCGAGTTCGACGCACCGCAGCGGCCGCGCTTCCACTCCCTGTTCGCGATCGAGCGGGGGGCGGTCACGCACACCGTCGACTTCACCGCGTACCCGCTGGGCGAGGGCGGCGTGCTGTGGGTCCGCCCCGGGCAGGTGCAGCAGGTCGGCGACCTGTCGGCGGTGGAGGGCACCCTGGTGCTCTTCCGGCCGGGCTTCCTCTCCCCGGCGACCGCCCGGAACGCCGGGCTGGACGACCGCTTCGGGGGCACCTGGTGGCAGACCGAGGGCGCGGAGCGGACGGCCGTCTTCGCCGCGGTGCGCCACCTGGCCTGCGCCTACGAGTCACGGCTGGGACTGCCGGCCGAGGTGCACGCCGAGACCCTGCGGCATCTGCTGGCGGTCCTGGTGCTGCGGCTGGCGCACCAGACGCCCCCGGCGGGCCGGGGCGCCGAGCCCTCCGAGGCGTATCTGCGGTTCCGGGACGCCGTCGAGCGGGACTTCGCGCGCACCCACCGGGTCGCCGACTACGCGCAGGCCCTCGGCTACTCCCCGCGCACCCTCTCCCGTGCCACCGCCCGGGTGTCCGGTGTGGGCGCCAAGGAGTTCCTGGACCGGCGGGTGGTGCTGGAGGCGAGACGACTGCTCGCGCACAGCGACCTGCCGGTGGCCGCGGTGGCCGCCCAGACCGGGTTCACCGACCCCGCCAACTTCTCCAAGTTCTTCCAGGCGCGCACCGGGCGCACCCCGGGCGGCTTCCGTGCCGGGTTGCGCGGCGGAGCCGGCTGACCTCCCGGCCCACTCCGGCGGCCCGGGCCACCTGCCCATTTGCCAAATCGTCGCATTTCGGATTGATTCGGAAGGGTAGGAGGTGGCTCAGACATCTCTCCCCGGGTTGGGGGCGCACCATGATGTTCACCGACCGCGCGGATGCCGGGCGGCGCCTCGCCGCCCGCCTGGAGTACCTGCGCAGCGAAGATCCGGTCGTCGTCGGGCTGCCGCGGGGCGGTGTCCCGGTCGCCCACGAGGTCGCCCGCGCCCTCGGCGCGCCGCTCGACGTCATCCTGGTGCGGAAACTCGGCGTCCCGTACCACCGGGAACTCGGGTTCGGCGCGATCGGCGAAGGCGGGGCCCGGGTGATCCACGACGACATCGTCCGGATGAGCCGGGTGGACGAGGACGACCTCGCCGAGGTCGAGCGGAGCGAGACGGCCGAACTCGCCCGCCAGGCCGAACGGTTCCGCGGCGGACGGCCCCGGATGGAACTGCGCGACCGCACCGTCGTCGTGGTCGACGACGGCATCGCGACCGGCGCCACCGCGGAGGCGGCCTGCCGCGTCGCCCGGGCCCAGGGCGCCCGGCGGGTCGTGCTCGCGGTGCCGGTCTCACCGCCCGGCGCGGCCGGCGCACTGCGCCGGGAAGCCGACGAAGTGGTGTGCCTGAGCACACCGGAGTCCTTCTTCGCGGTGGGGGAGTGGTACCGCGACTTCGGCCAGACTCCGGACGAGACCGTGATCGGGCTGCTGGCCGGGGCCGCGGGGCGGGCCCCGGGCGGCTCCCGCGACCCGGACGACCCCCCGCCGTCCCCGGCCGGTTCCCCCGCGTCCCCGGACACTCCGGGGGCGGCGGGCGGTGACCCCGCCCCGCCCGGTCCCCGCCCCGCCGACGGCGAGCACCGCATCCCGGTCGAGGGCGGGACGGTACGGCTCCCCGGCGACCTCGCCGTGCCCCAGGGCGCCGCCACCGTGGTGGTGTTCGCGCACGGCAGCGGCAGCAGCCGGCACAGCCCGCGCAACCGCGCGGTGGCCGAGGCGCTCAACCGGGCGGGCCTCGGCACCCTGCTGTTCGACCTGCTCACCGCCGAGGAGGAGACCGACCGGGCCAACGTCTTCGACATCGGGACGCTGTCCGCCCGGCTCACCGAGGTCACCCGCTGGGTGAAGCGGGAGGTGGGTCTGCCGGTGGGCTACTTCGGAGCCAGCACGGGGGCCGCCGCGGCGCTGCGCGCGGCGGCCGAGCCGGACGCCGGGATCTCCGCGGTGGTCTCCCGCGGCGGCCGCCCCGACCTCGCCGGGGACCGGCTCGGTGCGGTCCGCGCCCCGACCCTGCTGATCGTCGGCGGCCGGGACGAGACGGTGCTCGACCTCAACCGGCAGGCGGAGGCGCGGCTGCGGTGTGAAAGCAGGATCTCCGTGGTACCCGGGGCCGGACACCTCTTCGAGGAGCCCGGGCGGCTGAGCGCGGTGGCCGACCTCGCGTTGGACTGGTTCCGCGCGCATCCTTGAAGGACGAGACAGGAGGTGGTTGCCATGGAGACGATCGTCGGATGCAACATCGAGATGGAGTTCCACGAGATCGACTCGAAGACCGAGGCGGCCGTGCGGGTGCGACTCCACGACGGCACGGAGCTGAAGGCGCACGGTGTCACCCACCGGCACCCCGACGACCCGGCGCAGCAGCGCGTGGGTGAGGAGATCGCCGCCGCCCGGGCGCTGAACGACCTCTCCAAGCAGCTGCTGGACAAGGCGGGCGTCGACATCGAAGAGGTCACACATCTCCACGCGCATCTGTCGCGCTGACCCGCCGGACGCCGGCCGCCCCGCCGTGCCGGGGCGGCCGGCGTCAGCCGTGCGACTGCGGCTGGAGCATCCCCTGGCCGCGGGCCCGGCCGTCCGGGGCGAAACGGACCCCGCCCACCGGCGTCCCGCGGCCCACCGCGCCGCGGGACGCCGCTCCGGTGGGCATCGAACGGGGCGAGCCGGCCCCGACGACCACCGCGGACGGCGGCACCGTCCGGCGGCCGGGGACGGCGCCGACCACCCCCGCCGCGGCACCGGGGAAGGCCGTCGGCACGCCGCCCGACCGGGGCCCGGCCGCCGCCCGTGACACCGGCCCGGTGGTGTCGGCCGGCGGGGTGTCCGCGGCGGACCCCGGCGGGAGGACTCCGATGTCGGCCGGGCCCGCGCCGGCGCGCCTGACCTGTCGGACCACCCTGGGCTGCGCCGGGACCGCGGGGAGGACCGGGCGCCCGCCGGGGCGCTCCGGAGCCCGCGGCGCCGGGTCCGGGCCGGCGTCCCCGGAGGAGCGGACCGGGGCGGCGGTCCCCGCCGGATCGCTCCCGGCCGTCCCGCCGGCCCCCTCCGCGCCGTGCGATGCCAGCAGGGCCAGCCCGGCGCTCGCCACCACCGCGGCCGCCACGGCCAGCAGGGTGCCCGGCACCCCGTGGCGGAAGTGCTCGCCGAGGGCGGTCATCCCCACCACCGTCGCCACCACCGGGTTGACCACCGTGGCGGTGGCCAGCGGGGCGGCCAGTCCGGCACCCCGGTAGGACGCCTGGGACAGGAAGACCCCGGCCGCGGCGAGCAGCGCGATCATGACCAGGCCCGGCAGCGTCCCACCGCCCCAGGAGTCCCAGGACCAGGCGGTGGCCACGTCCTTGGTGAAGACCGAGGAGATGCCGAAGGCGGTGCCCGCCGCGGTGGCAAGCAGCACGCTCCGCGCCGCGGGCCGGCGGGCGAAGCGCGCGGCCGCGGCCAGTGCGGCGAGGGCACCGGCGGTGGCCACCGCCACCGCGACCCGCTCCGCGCCGGCCAGCGCCCCGCCGGGCGCCGAGCCGGTCAGCGACAGCAGCCCGGCCAGCCCGGCCGTGGCCAGCAGGGCCCCGCGCCAGCCGGCGGCGCCCACCTCGCGGCGTACGAACAGGGCCGCCATCGGCAGCGCGAAGACGATGGTGAGGGCGCCCAGCGGCTGGACCACGCTGAGCGGTCCGTAGGCCAGCGCGAGGACGTGCAGCACCGCGCCACCGCCGTTGAGCGAGACCGCGCCCCACCAACCGCCCCGGCGCAGCGGGGCGTACGTCTCCTGCGGGGCGGTCGCCGCGACCCGCTCCTGCAGTATGGCCCCGGCCGCGTAGCAGACCGACGAGACCAGGGCCAGCAGCACGGACAGCGCGAGTGCGGTCACGTCCGGACCAGCCGCGGTGTCAGATCATCGTCCATGCACCCACGATGACGGGAGATCGCCGCCACGTCGTCGTACCTGAGCACGCACTTTCATGTACTGCCGGAGGAGTACGGCGCTCCCGGCCGTACACCGGCCGGGCGGGGAACCCCCACCCACGGTCGTACTCCCGGGCCCGGCGCCACCCCGCGGACCGGTCAGTCCGCGGCGCGCTCCGGCGGCACCGGGGTGGGGCCGGACCGCAGATGCCGGGCGGCCGCGGCGGCCGCCCGGGCACGCTGCAGCACCTCGTTGCGGACCACCGCGGGGCGGTAGACGGTGAGCGCCCCGGGGAGTTTGTCGATGACCAGCGAGTCGGGCGCGCGGAACACCTCGCCGTCCTGGGCCCGCACCTCCACATCGTGCAGCTTGGACAGGCGCAGCCGCCGGACCTGGACCGAGGTGGCGACGTGCGACCGGCCCAGGGTGCCGGTGAGCGCGGCGAGGACCAGCCGGGTCCGGGCCAGCCGCGGCTCGCTGTCTATCACCCGGACGTCGAGCAGGCCGTCGTCGAGCCGCGTCCGGTAGGCGGGCGCGAACCCCTCGGGGGAGTACTGCCCGTTGCCCACGAACACCAGCCAGGGCCGGTGCGGGCGGCCGTTGATCTCGATGTCCATGGGCTCGCAGGTGCGCAGCACCCGGGCGAGGGCGACGGCCGCGGCCGGCCACTTGCCCAGCCGCTTCTCCAGCCGCTCGCGCCGGTGCACCAGTTCGGGATAGATCCCGATGCTGAAGGTGTTGAGGAAGTGCACGGCGCGCCGGGAGCGGCCGTCGGTCGGCGCGGCCAGCGCCAGGTCCACCGCGATCGCGTCGCCGTGGGTCACCGCGTGCGCGGTGTCCTCGAAGTCGGGGACACCGACGTCCAGCGCGAAGTGGTTGAGCGTGCCGCCGGGGAAGACGGCCAGCGGCAGGGCGCGTTCGGCGGCCACCTCCGCGGCGGCGTTGACGCTGCCGTCCCCGCCGCAGACCCCCAGTGCGCCGTCGAGCTCGGCCGCGCGCCGCGCGGCCCGGTCGAGCAGCGCGCCGAGGTCGTCGTCCGGCCCGTACTCCAGGATCTCGGCGGCGGGCAGCAGGCTGCGCAGCTGGTCGGCGGCGGTCAGCACCGGGCCGGGCCCGGTCCCGGCACTGGAGTTGAGGACCACCACCAGCCCCCGGCCCTCGGGCAGCGCCGGGGCCGACACATGGCGGGGCGCCTGGGCGGGGGTCGCCGGGCGCGGCGGCCACCACCGGCAGGTCAGCGCGGCGGCACCGGCCCCCAGCGCGATCCCGGCCAGCACGTCGCTGGGGTAGTGGACGCCGACGTAGACCCGGGACGCCGCGACGCCCGCCGCGACCGGGGCGACCAGCGCCCCGTACCGGGAGGACTCCAGGGCGACGCCGGTGGCGAAGGCCGCCGCGGAGGCCGCGTGCCCGGACGGGAACGAGCTGGTCCACGGCTGGTGCCCGAGGCGCCGGATCAGCGGCACCGCGTCGATGGCGGGCCGTCGCCGGTCGATGGTCCACTTGGCCACCGTGTTGGTCGCCAGCGACGCGGCGGCGAGCGAGCCGACCCCGCGGAGCGCGGCGCGGCGCGCGGTGCGGCCGCCCACCGCCGCCAGCACGGCCGCCGAACCGAACCACAGCAGACCGTGGTTGGCGGCCCGGCTCAACTTGGGCAGTACCGGGTGGGCGGCGCGCAGCCGCCCGGCCGCTACCCGTGCGAAAAGACGCTTGTCCAGCTCAGCAAGGTGTCCCATGGCCAGTGCATCCTACGTCGGCGGCCGTGCCCGGCGGAGATGACCGGCGGCACGCCGGGTCAGCCGGCCGGTGCCCCGGCCCGCTCCAGGAGTTCGTCGTCGGCCGCCAGCACCGCGCGGTGGGTGTGCTGCAACGCCCGGCACGGCTCCAGCCCCAGCTCGTCGTTGATCGCCCGGCGGGCCGACTGGAAGACCTTCAGGGCCTCCGCCTGGCACTCGGAGCGGTACAGCGCGACCATCAGCTGCCGGTAGAAGCTCTCACGCAGCGGGTACTCCCCCACCAGCGAGTACAGGTAGGGGACCAGCTGGCGGTGCTGGCCGAGGGCGAGACGCGAGGCGATGAGGATCTCGGTGGACTCGAGCCGGGCCTCCTCCAGCCACATCACGAAGCTGCTGACGATCGGGCCGTCCCGCATCCCGCTGAGCACCGGCCCGCGCCACAGCCGCACCGCCGACTCCAGCGCGGCGACCGCCTCCGGGTGCCGTCCCGCCTGTGCGAGGGCACGGCCCTCCCGGGTCAGGGCCTCGAACTCGTGCAGGTCGTACTCGTCAGTGCCCAGTTGCAGGCAGTACCCGGGAGGCTGGGTGACGATCGGGCTCTCGGTGTCCCCGGGCCGGTGCAGGAACTTCCGGACCTGCGACACGTAGACGTGCAGACCGGCGAGGACCCGGCGCGGCGGACTGTCGCCCCAGATCTCCGTGATGAGCTGGTCGACCGATACCTGCCGGTCCGCCCGGATCAGCAGCGTGGCCAATAAGAGCCGGACCTTGTGCGCCCTGATGGACGATATCTCCGTACCGTCCACCACACGCAGCGGCCCGAGTATCTCGTACCTCATCGACATCCCCCGTTGTCTGCAGCTGCCCATTCCGAGATCAAGTCGACGGATCTCTTCCGGAAATGGACATGTCCGCGCCGGCCGACCTTTCCATGGAAATTCAGGCCGCATTCGGCGTGCGTATGCGGGCAGGTTCGGCAGCGGACTTAAGGCTCACTTTGGTCGGCTGCCTGCATGATATACCGAGCCCGGCGCGGAACTGCAAGCGCGGATTCCCGCACCCGCCGCCGCACCGGCCGGGGTGGACTTTTGAGTAATACATCAATAATGCACACGTCATTCAGCGCGCATATTCACGACCGTCTTCGTTGCGCCGTTTTGATCTGTTTGCCCCGCCGGTCCGGAAATTGGAAATCAGAAGTGAGGAAATCCTCAACCGGCCGGCCCGCCGCGCGGACCGGGACGGCCGCCGCGCCGTGCGGACCTCACCGGGCCGCGTACACCACCCACACCTGGCCGGTCGCGAAGCGCAGCCGGGCGCCGTCCTCGGTGGTGAACTCGGTGCCGTCCTCGGCGTCCGGCCGCTCCCAGCGCGCCGGATACGACCTGCCGTCGCGCAGCACCAGCGCGGTGCCGGACCCGGTGGTCTCGGTGAACGGGGAGACACTGCCCAGCCTGTCGCGGAAGCGGGAGGACTCGATGTCCACGTACTGCACCACCACGGTCGCGGGAGCCAGCCGCTGCCCGGTCGTGGTGACCGCGGGGTCGCCGTCCATCGACACCAGCCACCGCTTCCGCTCCGCCGACCAGGTGAACGAGAACTCGGCGGCCGGGTAGCGGACCCGCTGCTCCCGGGTCTCCCGCCCGCCGGCCGGGGCGGCGCCGAAGCGGAACCCGATGTCCCTGGGCCCGTCGGCGTCGGGGGCGGCGCGCAACGCGTCCGCCGGGCGGACGTAGAGGTTGTGCGGGGGTACCCGGTCGTCGCTGCGGTAGTAGGCGCCGGGCGCGCGGCCGAGCGGCACCGGGTAGAGCGGGGCGTCGTCGATGGCGGGCTGGAGCCTGGCCTGCACCCCGGAGTAGGCCAGCGCCGGCTTGCCGAACTGGCGCAGCAGCTCCAGGTCGGTCTCCCGGGCGCTGCGCACCGGGCCGACCGAGGACGGCAGCCGGGCGGAGAAGACGGCCATGATGCGGCTCAGTCCCGCCTCGACCTGCTCGACGTAGACGATGTCGGCCTGGTCCACACCGGTCTGCGGCCGGGCGGGCCCGACGTTGTCGACCTTCACCGCCAGCACCGGTCCGGCATCGGCCTCGGCCCCGGTGAACGGCGACCTGCCGTTCACCATGCCGTCGCCGCCCCCGTCCCCGCTGTCGCAGGCCGGCACCGCCATCAGCAGTGCCGCCGCCAGCAGGGCGAGCCTCCTGGTCCTGGCGCTCATGCCCCGATCGCCCCGCACGGCCGTCACCTCTTCCGGTCTTCCGGGTCCTTGCGGTCGAGAAGCCGGGTCCCCGTGGTCCGGAGCCGGGTCCTTGCGGTCCAGAAGACCATGCGCGGATGCGGTGCGCACCCCCGGTGCCGCCCCTCGTGCGGCCCTGGTGCCGCCCGGTGCCCGCCCCGGTGCCGCGGCCCGCGGGGCGGCCGGGCCCGGTCCGGAGTGCGGAAATCGACGCGCGCCGAGCGGACGGTGTCGTTACTCTGGGGCGGAGCGGACCGCCACAGCGTCCGACGTGCTTCGACCTTGAGCCCCACCGGGCGTCCGGCGCCCGGTGACGTGTGCGTCGGCACGACCGGACCCGACACGAACGGAGTGTGCGGTGACTTCCGATCAGACCAAGCGTGGTGAAACGGCGACGGAGCGTGAGGAACACGCCGTCCGGGATGGTGAACTGGGCAGCCTGGAGGTCTGGGCGCGGTCCGCGCCCATCCGGCTCGCCGGTTACGAAGAGGACCTCGCCGAGCCGCACATCCTGCAGGGCGTGGACTGATCCGCGCTCGGGGCCGCGCCGGGTGACGATCCGGCCCCGCCCGTGGAGCCCGAGCCGGCCGGTTCGGGCTCCACGGGCGGCCGGCCCGCCTCCGCCCCGCGCACACCCCCGGAGTTCCCCCCGCGCCACCCGGCGCCCGCGGGCTCGTGTGCCGTCCGGCCCGGGCGCCTCAGCCCGCCGCCGGGCCGGCCGGGCCCGGACGCCCGGCGCCCGGGCCGGCACCGATCTCCCGCAGCGCGTTGGTCGCGCAGTGCACCTCGCCGCCGCTGAGATGGGCCCAGCCGAAGTCCTCCACCCAGTGCACCCGCACCCCGTTGGCGGCCAGCCGTTCCCGGGTGACCTCGCGGAACAGGTCACGGCCGGCCACCGTGGGGCCGTGCGGGTCGGGTGCCGCGTAGTGCCGGGCGTCCAGCGACAGCCCGTTGACCAGAGAAGGGGTGAAGGCGACCGCGCCGCCGCGGAATTCACCGCTGGGCGGGACGTCCGCGTAGAGCACGGGCAGCCGTACCAGCTCCGCGGACCGCAGCCCGGTCTCCCGGGCCAGCACCGCCAACTGCCCGTCGATGCGCCGGGCCACCTCCTCGTTGAACCCGCTCCGCCGCTCGCCGGCCAGGAACTCCTCGACGGTGGGCTTGTGCGGCGACACCGTGTCCGCCTGCATCCGCTGCCCACCCTCCCCGGCGTCCCGCGCCTGCCTCAGCAGGCGCAGCGCCAGCCGCGGGTCGGCGACGGCCAGCGTCCAGCCGCGCGCGTTGCCGGAGCGCACCACGTGCACCGTCTCGTCGACGTGCCCGGCCAGCAGCCAGGAGGTGTCCAGCACGACCGGCGGCTGCGCCCCCTGGGCCCGCAGCATCGTGGTGAACGAACGATCCGGGTGCCGCTGCTCGGTGGCGCCGTAGACCACCCGGCCGTGCGGGTGGCCCCGGTACGGCGGCAGCGCCTCCACGTTGCCGGTGAAGTTGAGCAGCTCGTCCACCCCGGGGTCGCGGTCCGCGGTGTACTGCTGGACCACCCCGACGCCGGGGCCGCGCAGATCCCGGTACAGCAGCCGCCCGGACCGGCGCAGGCTCTCCGCGCGCCCGCCCGCGGAGCTCCAGTGATTCGGCGAGCGCAGCAGCAGCCGCATCGTCTGCTCCCCGTGCGCGGTGCGCATCCGCACGTAGCCGGGCTCGGCGATGTCCTGCCGCCAGATGTCCCGCCACCACTGCCCGGTGCCCGGGGTGAAGGTCAGTGCCCGGCCGGGCAGGCCGGCGGCGCGGGTCGCCGCGCGCAGCGAGGACGCGAACTCCGGCCACTGGGTGGGGCGGTGGTCGGCGAGCGGTACCTCGGCGGGCCGGCCCTCGCCCGGGCCGGGCGCGGCCGCGAACACCGTCCGGGCCCGCTGGAGGTCGTGCTGCAGCAGGACCGGGGCGACCCGCATCCGCAACCGGTCGGTTCCGGTGCGGCCGTGATCGGTGACCGACAGGGTCAGGGTGACCGAGCCGTCCCAGCGGGCCGGGTCCCGGACGATGTCCCGGCCTTCCAGTCGCAGCGTGACGCCGGACCGCAGCTCCCCGGCGGTCAGCGCGCCGCCGGAGCCCAGCGGAACCGTCCGGCCGCTGCGGTCCACGAACAGCCGTACCCGGCGGAGTTCGGCCGCGGGCAGCGTCAGCCGGCCGGTGGCCTCCTCGCTCACCGCGGTGGGCAGCACCCGCAGCGGGGCCAGGTCCGCCGCGTCCGCGGGGCCGTTGACGATCTCGTCGGCCGCATCGTGGCACCCGGCCAGCCGCCGGTCCACGGCGATGTCCAGCCGGTCGAGGTCGCCGGGGCGCAGTGCGCACCGCCGGGAGTCGTCGTCGAGGTTGGGCAGGAACACGTCGCTGTCCGCCCGCAGCCGTGGTGACGGCGTCCCGGCCGGAGCGGTCCGCGCCGCCGCCGGGGGAAGCGCCGTCGCCAGCACCGCGGCGCACACCAGCGCACCGACCGCCGCCTTGCGCATGATCATGTCGAGTCCTTCCGGGAACCCGGACGCGCCGGGGAGGGGGTTCGGGGATCACCGACCACCCTTCTCCGCCGGCCCGCGGACCGCGTCGTCCGCCGGGCCGAACACCGGGTGGATCCTTCGGTGCAGCGCCGTGGACCGGTGCTCCGCCCGGCGGGGGAGGCGAGCGGTGAGCGGGTACCAACCACGGGTTAAGTCCGCAGGCCGGGGTGGCTTCCGGCGGGCTGGTGCGGCCCGTTCCACCGTGGCAGGATGCCCCCCACGCATCGTGCTGCCTTAACGGGCCGTGAGATCGAGGGGAGGTCGGGATGGCGCTCGGCACCGGACGGTCAACGGACGCCGCGGGCAGTCCCCTGGCGGACCGGCTCAACTACCTCTTCGCCCACATGCACCCGCCCGGCACCCCGTACACCAACGCGCACGTGGCCGACGAGATCAGCGGGGGCGCCGAGTACGGTGACGTCACGCTGACCGAGCAGTACCTGTCGATGCTGCGCAACGGCAGGCGCACCAACCCGAGTCCGGACGTCCTGCGCGCGCTCGCGAGGTTCTTCGCCGTGCCGGTGGGCTATCTGCTCGGCGACCTCTCCGCGTCGCAGGCGGAACGGGTCGAGGAGGAGGTGCGGTTCCTCGTCGCCATGCGCGACCGGCGGGTGCGGGGCATCGCGCTGCGCGCCGTGGGGCTCCCGCCCGAGGTGCAGGACAGTCTCACCACGATCATCTCCCAGTTCCGGCAACAGATGAACCTGCCGCCGGATCCCCCGGAGGCGGGTGCGCCGGACGGCGAGGCACCACGTGATCGCCCCCGGCGGTGATCTGGACCAGCTGTTCCGCTTCTGGCAGCGGACCGGGACCGAGGACGGTGCGAGCATGCGAGTGGGGCGGATACGCCGACGGTGCAAGCGGCTCATCGACGAGCTCGGCCTGCCCGCGTCGACCGATCTGCACGGCCTGAGCGAGACCGTCGCGCGCCGGACCGGCCGCCCGGTCAGGCTGGTGCCGATGAGCCTGGGCGGCGTGGTCTCCGGCATGACGGCCGTCACCGACGAGGAGTTCTGGGTCTTCTACGAGTCCAGGACCTCGCCCTGGCACCAGATCCACATCGTGCTGCACGAACTCGGCCACCTGCTGCTCGGTCACGACCAGGACCCGGCCGTGACCGAGGAGGCGCTGCGGCTGTGGGCGCCGAGCATGGACGTCGCCACCGCGATGCGCCGGATGGGGCTGGCCCCCGGCTTCGCCCGCCACCACTGCTACGACAGGCTCACCGAACGCGAGACCGAGGTGCTCGGCACGCTGCTGATGGAGCGGGTGGTGCCCACCGCCCCGGACGACGGCCCGCCGCTGTGCGGACGGGCGGCGGAGCTGGCCGCGGCCCTCGGCCCCGCGCTGCGGCACGACCGCCGCACCGAGGTGGCGGGCGCCACCGGCGGCCCGTCCGGGGCGGACGGGCCGCGCGGTGCCGGGGACACCCCGGCCGGGGAGATCCGGGACGGCTCGGGCACCGGGGACGGCCCCGGAGGCGGCGCGGACACCGGGGACGGCCCTGGGGACGGTGCGGACACCGGGGGCGGCCGGGAAGGCGCGGACACCGGGGGCGGCCGGGACGGAGCCGGCCCCGGGGACGGCGCGGGCACCGGGGGCGGCCTCGGAGGCGGCGCGGACACGGAAGACGACCCTGGCAACGGCTCGGGCACCGGGGGCGGCCTCGGCGGGGGCGGCCGTGTTTGACGTCGTCTACCTCTCCTTCGGAGCCGTCGCCTGGACGATCGTGGCCTACAAGTCGCGCGCCTGGTTCCGCGACCGGGCCAACGCCGACCTGGGGCTGGCCTGCCTGATGACCGGCGGCGTGGCGAACGTGTTCCTGCTCTCGGCGCCCAGCGTCTACCGGTGGCTGGACCGACTGGCGGGGGTCGCCAATCTGGCGATGGCCCTCCTCTACTCGTCCGTGATCGTGTTCGCCACCGGCGCGCTGGTGCTGCTGCTGCGCTGGACCGGGTCGGCGATCCGGCCCCGGACCCTGGTGGCGGTCGTCGCCGCGGTGTGGGCGGTCGCCGTCACCGGGTTCGCCGTCGGCCGGCCGGACGCGGTGGAGCACCCCCGGGACTTCAGCACCGCGTACGCCGACGCCCCCGGCGTCGTGCTCTTCCTCGTCCTCTACCTGCTGATCTTCGGGACCGCGCTCGCCGGACTGGGCACCCTGTGCCCGCGCTACGCGGCGCGCCTGGGCGGCTCGTGGCTCGCCCGGGGCCTGCGGGTCCTCGCCGCCGGCTGCCGGCTGGGGCTGGTCTACTGCGCCTGCAAGCTGGTGGGCTTCGTCCTCTCCTGGGCCGGGCACGAACAGCGCTGGCTGTCCAACGGGGTGGCACCGCTGTCCGCTTCGGTCGCCGCCCTGCTGGTGCTCTCCGGGTTCGCCATCCCCGCCGCGGGCCCCCGGGTGGCCGCCTGGCGCCGGCTGCGCCGGCTCCGGCCGCTCTGGCGGGACGTCACCGCACGGGTCCCCGAGGTGGCCATGGGCCCCGCTCGCTGGTCGGCCTGGTGGCCGCTGGCCGACCTGGAGTGGCGGGCCAACCGGCAGATGGCGGAGATCCGCGACGTGCAGCGCGGCATCAGATGCCACGTGGAGGCGAACGCCCTGGACATCGCCCGTGTCAAGGCACGTGAAGCGGAATTCACCGATTGGCAACTTGCTGCCGTCGTGGAAGCCGTCGCGCTGCGCCGCGGTTTGCACAACCAGGCGGTGGGACACCGGCCGGCGCGCAGCGCCGAGAGCGTGGTGCTGGCCACCGGCGCCGAACTGGCCGAGGAGCACGAGCACCTGGCCAGGGTCGCCGACGTGTACCACCTGCCGCTCGTCGACGAGGTGCTCGCCGAGCTGGGCGCCGCCGCGGGCGCCACGCGCGGGGGATGAACGGGGGACCGTAGTCGAGGTGGCCCTGGACGGGGGTCGGGGCCACCTGGGGCACAGGGCGGCGCCGGGGCGACCCGGCGCCGCCCCTGCGGCCGCTGGCCCCTGGGTCCCGGCGCCGCCGGCCCCTGTGTCCGGGAGCCGCCGTCGCGGGTGCCGACCGTCCGGCGAGGTGCCCGCCGGCCGCGGCGGCCCCGGTGCGCCGAGGGACGGGCGCGGCGGCGATCCGGCGCTGCCCGGCTCCGACCGGCTCGGCGCGGGCGAGCCGACCTCACTCGCCTTCCTGATCCTCTTCGCCGGCTACGAGAACACCGTGCGCCTCGTCGGCCACGCGGTGCCGGCCCCGCTGGACCGTCCCGGCCTGCTGCGGGAGGGGCGGGCGAGCCGGGGCGGATCGCCGGAGCGGTGGACGGGGTCGCCCGCCACGACGGACCGGCGCCGCCGGCGATCCGGCGCTTCCCGCGCTTCCTGCCGGCGATCCGGCGATCCGGCGCTTCCCGCGCTTCCCGCCGGAGGACGTGGAGATCGGCGGGGTGACCGTGCCGGCGGGGGAGACCGTGCTGCTCTCGCTCGCTCCGCCGGTCGGGACCCGCACCGATTTCCGGATGCGGATCGTCTCGATCCGTATCGTGGCCATTCCGGGTACCTTGCGCCGGGTCACGTTCTCCATTACCGCCTCGGGGCGTCGCTCGCCCGGCTGGAGACGGAGATTGCCCTGACCGCGCTGCTGGAGCGACTTCCCGGTCTTTCGCCGGCTTTTCCCGGGGCGAACTCCGCCGGTGCCCGCCGATTCGCACGCGTGGCTTGATCTCGCTGCCCGTCATCTGTTGAACGTGGAAGCGAACACCTTTTTGATGCATAGCCCCCGTGTCATGCGGTAAAAAGGTCCTCGTGCCTGCCCGGTGTGCATCCCCCGTCGCACCGGGCAGGCCGCTCTTCTGCGGGGGTCTTCCGCGAGGCCGGACCGGCGGCCGGCGGACGGCGTGACACACGTCGCCCGGCCAACGAGTTGAAGGTCACAGGCGGCCCCTCTGCTGCCGCTTTAGCGGCGCACACTAGCCTGTCCCACCATGACGGTCCTCCCCGACGGGCTTCCCCTGGCCGCGGAGTTCCCGGACGCTACCCGGGAACAGTGGCAACACCTTGTGGAAGGCGTACTGCGCAAGTCTGGCACCACGGATGCCTCCGGCGCGGACGCCGAACGAGCATTGGCGACCGCGCTGCAGGACGGCGTGTCCGTACGCCCCCTGTACACCGCGCAGGATGCCCCCGCCGATGCGGGATATCCGGGTTTCGCCCCCTATGTCCGTGGTGCGCGGCCGGAAGGGGCCGCGGTCGCGGGCTGGGACGTACGCCAGCGCCACGCCCACCCCGACCCCCGGCGCACCAACGCCGCGGTCCTCGCCGACCTGGAGCACGGCGTCTCCTCGGTGTGGCTGGCGGTCGGCGCCGAAGGCGTCCCGGCCGACGCGCTCGGCCAGGCCCTCGACGGCGTCTACCTCGACCTGGCGCCCGTGGTCCTCGACGCCGGAGCGGACTTCGAGCCCGCCGCCCGGGCCCTGCTGCGGCTGTACGCCGAGCGCCAGGTGCCGCCGGGGTCCGCGCTCGGCAACCTCGGCGCGGACCCGCTCGGGCTCGCCGCCCGCACCGGCCGGCACGCCGACCTCGCCGGCCACCTGACCGCCGCCACCGAGCTGGCGCGCCTGGTGGGCCGCGACCACCCCGGGGTGCGCGCGCTGACCGTGGACGCCCTGCCCTACCACGAGGCCGGCGGCTCCACCGCCGAGGAGCTCGGCTGCTCACTGGCCGCCGCGGTCGCCTACCTGCGGCAACTGACCGCCGCCGGGCTCTCCGTCGACGAGGCCTGCGCCCAGCTCGACTTCCGCTACGCCGCCACCGCCGACCAGTTCCTCACCATCGCCAAGCTGCGCGCCGCCCGGCGCCTGTGGGCCCGTGTCGCCGAGGCCAGCGGAGCCACCGGCGCCTCCGGCGCCCAGCGCCAGCACGCCGTGACCTCGCGCGTGATGATGACCCGCCGCGATCCGTGGGTGAACATGCTCCGCACCACCGTCGCCGCCCTGGCCGCCGGTGTCGGCGGCGCCGACGCCGTGACCGTGCTGCCCTTCGACCACGCCATCGGCCTGCCCGACGACTTCGCCCGCCGGATCGCCCGGAACACCTCCACCATCCTGCTGGAGGAGTCCCACCTGGCCCGCGTCGTCGACCCGGCCGGCGGCTCCTGGTACGTGGAACGGCTCACCGACGAGGTGGCACACGCCGCCTGGGCCTGGTTCCAGGAGATCGAGGGCGCCGGCGGCATGGCCAAGGCGCTGGAGAGCGGGTTCGTCGCCGACCGGCTCGCCGCCACCTGGGAGCGCCGCTCCCGGGACCTGGCCCGCCGCAAGGAGCCGATCACCGGCGTCAGCGAGTACCCGAACCTCGCCGAGCAGCCCGTCGAGCGCGAGAGCGCCCCGGCCCCGCTCGGCGGCGGCCTGCCCACCGTGCGCCGCGACGAGGCGTACGAGCGGCTGCGCGCCCGCGCCGAGGCCGCCGCCGCGGCCGGCGGCACGCCGCGGATCTTCCTCGCCGCCCTCGGCCCGGCCGCCGCGCACACCGCCCGCGCCGCCTTCGCCACCAACCTCTTCCAGGCCGGCGGCATCGAAGCGGTGCACGACCCGGTGACCGTCACCGCGCAGACCGCGGCCGAGGCGTTCACCGCCAGCGGCGCCCAGGTGGCCTGCGTCTGCTCCAGCGACGCCCTCTACGCCGAGCAGGCGGCCCAGGTGGCGGCGGAGCTGAAGGCCGCCGGCGCGCGGCACGTCTACCTCGCGGGCCGCCCCGGCGATCTGCGGGAGGAGTTGGAGCGGGCCGGAGTGGACGCCTTCGTCCACGCGGGCTGCGACGCGGTCGAGGTCCTCACCTCGGCTCTCGACATCATGGGAGTGGCGCGATGATCCCGGACTTCACCACCGTCGACCTGGCGGGGACGCACCCCTCGCCCGGCACGGCGGCCTGGCGCGACGCGGTCCGCGAGAGCACCGGCAAGGACGCCGACGACCTGGTGTGGGACACCCCCGAGGGGATCGGCGTCAAGGCGCTCTACACCGCCGAGGACCTGGCCGGGCTGGACTTCCTGGGCACCTACCCGGGCATCGCGCCCTATCTGCGCGGCCCCTACCCGACGATGTACGTCAACCAGCCCTGGACCATCCGGCAGTACGCGGGCTTCTCCACCGCCGAGGAGTCCAACGCCTTCTACCGCCGCAACCTCGCGGCCGGCCAGAAGGGACTGTCCGTCGCCTTCGACCTGCCGACCCACCGCGGCTACGACAGCGACCACCCCCGGGTCACCGGTGACGTCGGCATGGCCGGCGTGGCCATCGACTCGATCTACGACATGCGGCAGCTCTTCGACGGCATCCCGCTGGACCGGATGAGCGTGTCGATGACGATGAACGGGGCCGTGCTGCCGGTCCTGGCGCTCTACATCGTCGCCGCCGAGGAGCAGGGCGTACCGCCCGAGAAGCTGGCCGGAACCATTCAGAACGACATTCTGAAGGAGTTCATGGTCCGCAACACCTACATCTATCCGCCGCAGCCCTCGATGCGGATCATCTCCGACATCTTCACGTACACCTCGCAGAAGATGCCGCGCTACAACTCCATCTCCATCTCCGGCTACCACATCCAGGAAGCCGGTGCGACGGCCGACCTGGAGCTGGCCTACACCCTCGCGGACGGCGTGGAGTACCTGCGCGCCGGCATGGCCGCCGGGATGGACGTGGACGCGTTCGCGCCACGGCTGTCGTTCTTCTGGGCGATCGGCATGAACTTCTTCATGGAGATCGCCAAGCTGCGCGCGGCCCGGCTGCTGTGGGCCAAGCTGGTCCGGCAGTTCGACCCGAAGAACCCCAAGTCGCTGAGCCTGCGCACCCATTCGCAGACCTCCGGCTGGTCGCTGACCGCCCAGGACGTGTTCAACAACGTCACCCGCACCTGCGTGGAGGCGATGGCCGCCACCCAGGGCCACACCCAGTCGCTGCACACCAACGCGCTGGACGAGGCGCTGGCGCTGCCCACCGACTTCTCCGCCCGGATCGCCCGCAACACCCAGATCCTGCTCCAGCAGGAGTCGGGCACCTGCCGGGTGATCGACCCGTGGGGCGGCAGCGCCTACGTGGAGAAGCTCACCCACGACCTGGCCCGCCGCGCCTGGCAGCACATCGAGGAGGTGGAGGCCGCCGGCGGGATGGCCAAGGCGATCGACGCGGGCATCCCCAAGCTCCGCGTGGAGGAGGCCGCCGCCCGCACCCAGGCGCGCATCGACTCCGGCCGCCAGCCGGTGATCGGGGTCAACAAGTACCGGGTCGACAGCGACGAGGCCATCGACGTCCTCAAGGTCGACAACTCCTCGGTCCGCGCCCAGCAGATCGACAAGCTCCGCCGGCTCCGCGCCGAGCGCGACGAGGCGGTCTGCCAGGACGCGCTGCGCGCGCTCACCGCCGCCGCCGAGTCGGGCCCCGGCGCGGGTCTGGAGGGCAACCTGCTGGCGCTCGCGGTGAACGCCGCCCGGGCCAAGGCCACCGTCGGTGAGATCTCCGACGCACTCGAGAAGGTGTACGGACGGCACGCGGGCCAGATCCGTACCATCTCCGGTGTGTACCGAGAAGAGGCAGGACCGTCCTCGTCCGTGGCGCGGACCCGCAAGCTCGTCGACGAGTTCGAGGAGGCCGAGGGCCGTCGGCCGCGCATCCTGGTCGCCAAGATGGGGCAGGACGGCCACGACCGCGGCCAGAAGGTGATCGCCACCGCCTTCGCCGACCTGGGATTCGACGTGGACGTCGGCCCGCTGTTCCAGACGCCGGAGGAGGTCGCGCGACAGGCCGTCGAGGCCGATGTGCACATCGTCGGCGTCTCCTCGCTCGCGGCCGGCCACCTCACCCTGGTGCCCGCGCTCCGCGAGCAGCTGGCCGAGGCGGGCCGGGAGGACATCACCATCGTGGTCGGGGGTGTCATCCCGCCGCAGGACGTCGAGCCGCTGCGCGAGATGGGCGCCGCCGCCGTCTTCCTGCCCGGTACGGTCATCCCGGACGCCGCCCACGACTTGGTCAGGTCGCTCGCCGCGGACCTCGGCCACGAGTTGTGAGCCCATGCGACCAGCCAGGCGACAGATCGACACGGACGCCTACGCCAAGGGCGTGCTCGACGGATCGCGCGCGCACATCGCGCGTGCGATCACCCTGGTCGAGTCCACCCGGGCCGACCACCGCGAACTCGCCCAGCGGCTGCTGATCGAGCTGCTGCCGCACACCGGCAAGGCGCGGCGGGTGGGCATCAGCGGCGTGCCCGGGGTGGGCAAGTCCACCTTCATCGACGCCCTGGGCACCATGCTCACCGGGCTCGGCCACCGGGTCGCGGTGCTCGCCGTCGACCCGTCCTCCACCCGCACCGGCGGCTCCATCCTGGGCGACAAGACCAGGATGGAGCGGCTGGCCGTCGACCCGGCCGCGTTCGTCCGGCCCTCGCCCAGCGCCGGCACCCTCGGCGGGGTGGCGCGGGCCACCCGGGAGTCGATGGTGGTGATGGAGGCGGCCGGCTACGACGTGATCCTGGTGGAGACGGTCGGCGTCGGCCAGTCCGAGACCACCGTCGCCGGCATGGTGGACACCTTCCTGCTGCTCTCCCTGGCCCGCACCGGCGACCAGTTGCAGGGCATCAAGAAGGGCGTGCTGGAGCTGGCGGACGTGGTGGCCATCAACAAGGCCGACGGTCCGCACGAACGGGACGCCAGGTCCGCGGCCCGGGAACTGGCGGGCGCGCTCCGGCTGCTGCAGCCGGCCGACGCCCCCTGGAACCCTCCCGTGCTCACCTGCAGCGCCCGGGAGAGCACCGGGCTCGAGGTGCTGTGGGAGCGGGTGGAACAACACCGCAAGGTGCTGGACTCCACCGGCGCGCTGGCGGCCAAGCGCCGTGACCAGCAGGTCGAATGGACCTGGTCCATGGTCCGCGACCAGGTGCTGGCGCGGCTCCACGGACACCCCGAGGTGCGGCGCCTCGGTCCGCGGCTCGAACAGCAGGTCCGTGACGGCACGCTGACCGCGACGCTCGCCGCCGACCGGCTGCTGGAGGCGTTCGGCACCCCGGTGGCCGACTGAGGTGACCGTCGACCGGGCCCTGGGCGCCTGCGCCGCCGTGGGGCCGTTCTTCGCCGTGCGCACCGGCCCGGCCGGCGACGGCCGGGGCCCGCGCGCGGAGGGCTACGTCCCGCTGGCCGAGGCGTACCGCCCGGCTGTGGGCTGCGCCCCGCCGCGGGGCGCAGCCCACGACCGGGCGGTCTCCGCGACCGGCCCGGGCCGGTCGCGGCACGCGGCACCGGGAGCGCCGGCCGCAGGCGGCGGACCCGCGGCCGGTCCGCCGGCCGCGCTGCCCGCCCGGATCGACGCGGTCGCCGGGAGCACCGGCACCGGCGAGCGGCGGGTCGCCGGGTCCCTCGCCTTCCAGGGGCTGGCCGCCCGGCTGTGGTCGGTGGCCCTCGGCCCGGCGGCCCTGGCCGGGCAGGTGCCCGACCTCCGTCCGGACGCCCTGTGGTGGAACCCGGACCGGCTCGCGCCCGACGACCTGTGGCTGCCCGGGCCCGTCCGGGAGGTCCCGGGCCCGGACGGTGCCGCGCCGCGGTTGCGCCGCACCGTCCTCTCGGACCATCTGCTGCCCCTGCACCGGGCCACCGTGGAGGCGAGCGGTGTGTCCGGCGCGCTGCTGTGGGGCAACGCCGCCTCGGCGCTGGCCGGTTCGCTGCGGGTGCTGCACGGCTGGTGCCTCGGCCGGGAACGGCCGGACGCCGCGCGCCGGGCCGTCACCCTGGCGGCGGCGCTGCTGGCCGAACCACCCCTGCGCGCGGCCGGTCACTGGCAGCGCGGCCCGGAACGGGACTTCCGGCGGCGCAGCTGCTGCCTGTACTACCGGGTGCCGGGCGGCGGACTCTGCGGGGACTGCGCGCTGCCCCGCCGTCCCGGCTGACCGCCTGCCGGGGGCCGCGCGCCGGGCCGGTGTTCCGGCCGTACCCCGGCGGAGCGCTGTGCGGCCCGGGCGAAGTAGAGTTCTGGTCGCTGTCCCCACCCTGCCGCACCCCGGCCCCCCACCGCGGTGCGCCGGATCCCCAGTGAAGAGGTAACCGCCGTGAGCCCCGCACGTCCCGAAGTGACCGTCGTGGGCATCGGGGCCGACGGGTGGTCCGGGCTGGGCGCCGCCGGGCGCGACGCGCTGCGGGACGCCGAGGTGGTGCTGGGCGGCCCCCGCCAACTGGACCTGCTGACCGCGGAGTGCACCGCCGAACGCGTCCGCTGGCCGTCCCCGCTCCGGCCCGCCGTCCCCGCGCTGCTGGCCGAGCACGCCGGACGGCGGATCGCCGTACTCGCCAGCGGGGACCCCATGTTCTTCGGCATCGGGCGCACGCTGGTCGAGGTGCTGGGGCCGGAGGCGCTGCGGGTGCTGCCGCATCCGTCGTCCGCCTCCTACGCCTGTGCGCGGCTGGGCTGGGCGCTGGAGGAGACCGAGGTGGTCAGCCTGGTCGGGCGGTCGCCGGCCCGGCTGGCCGGGGCCCTGTACCCGGGCCGCCGGCTGCTGGTGCTGAGCGCGGGCGCCGGCACCCCGGAGGTGGTGGCCGGGCTGCTGCGGGAGCGCGGGTACGGCGGCAGCCGGATGCGGGTCCTGGAGCAGCTCGGCGGCGAGCGGGAGCGCCTGCTCGACGGCACCGCGGACGACTGGCCGCACCCGCCCGGCGACCCGCTCAACCTGGTCGCGGTGGAGTGCGCCGCCGGGCCCGGGGCGCCCCGGCTGTCCACCGTCCCCGGCCTCCCCGACGACGCCTACGAACACGACGGCCAGCTGACCAAGCGTCATGTCAGGGCGGCCACTCTCGCCGCGCTCGGGCCGCGCCCCGGCGAACTCCTGTGGGACGTCGGCGGCGGGTCCGGCTCCATCGCGGTGGAGTGGCTGCGCGCGCACCGCACCTGCCGGGCGGTCACCGTCGAACGCGACCCGGTGCGGGCCGGGCGGATCGGACGCAACGCCGCCGCGCTGGGCGTCCCCGGACTCCGGGTGGTCACCGGCGCGGCACCCGCGGCGCTGACCGGACTGCCCACGCCCGACGCGGTGTTCATCGGCGGCGGGCTCACCGCCCCCGGACTGCTGGACGCCTGCTGGGCGGCGCTGCCGGCCGGCGGCCGGCTCGTGGCCAACACCGTGACGCTGGAGTCCGAGGCGCTGCTCGCCGACCGGTACCGGCGGCACGGCGGCGAACTGGTGCGGATCGCCGTCGCCCACGCGGTGCCGGTCGGCGGGTTCACCGGATGGCGGCAGGCCATGCCGGTCACCCAGTGGGCCGTGGTCAAACCGTCATGAGCGAAGCGAACACCCCGGACCGGGCCCCGGACCGGCGAACGACCCGCGGAGGCCACCAGCCGATGGGCGCGGACCACCGAACGGCTTGAGGAGACAACGATGACCGTGTACTTCATCGGCGCGGGCCCGGGGGCCGCCGACCTGATCACGCTGCGCGGCGCGCGGATCCTCGGCCGCTGCCGGGTCTGCCTGTACGCGGGCAGCCTGGTGCCCCGGGAACTGCTCGCCGAATGCCCGCCGGAGGCCCGGCTGGTGGACACCGCGCAGCTCAACCTGGACCAGATCACCGACGAACTGGTGCGCGCCCACGCGGCCGGGCAGGACGTGGCGCGCCTGCACTCCGGTGACCCGTCGGTGTTCTCCGCGGTGGCCGAGCAGATGCGCCGGCTGGACGCGGCGGGGGTGCCGTACGAGGTGGTGCCCGGGGTGCCGGCGTTCGCCGCCGCGGCCGCCGCGCTGAAGCGGGAGCTGACCGTTCCCACCGTCGGCCAGACCGTCATCCTGACCCGCGTCGCCCAGCAGGCGACCCCGATGCCGGACGGCGAGGACCTGGCGACGCTGGGACGCAGCGGCGCCCTGCTCGTCCTCCACCTGGCGGCGCGCTACGCGGACCGGGTGGTGGCCGAACTGCTGCCGCACTACGGCGCCGACTGCCCGGCCGCCGTCGTCGCGATGGCCAGCCGCCCCGACGAACTCGTGCTGCGCGGCACCCTGGCGGACATCGCGGACCAGGTGAAGGCGGCGGGCGTGGTGCGCACCGCGGTCATCCTGGTCGGCCGGACCCTGGGCGCGGAGCAGTTCCGCGACAGCCATCTGTACTCGGCGGAGCGGGACCGGCCGCACGGGCCGTGCGCACCCGCCCCGGCCGCGGGGGTCTGACGCCGGGCGCGGACGGCCGGGCGCCGCGGGCCGCCGCCGGTCGCCGGTGACGCGCGGGGCCGCCGCCGGGACCCGGTGCGGACCGGTCCCGGCGGCGGGCGTCTCAGCCCTCCGTGACCGGGGTGAGCGAGACGTTGTCCAGCGCGATGTCGTACGCCGCCCCCGAGTGGGCCAGCTGGAAGCCGAACGACACGTCGCTCACCGATTGGTGGAGGGTGACGGTCAGTTCGACGTGCCGGGTCTCCGGCGACAGCGCGACCGGGCTGTCCCACTCGGGGATGTACCGGCCGTTGAAGGTGTAGACGGACGCGACGATCGCCACGTCCCGCGAGGTCCGGGCGTCGAAGGACAGCTTGTACTGCTGTCCGGCGGTGAACGCCAGGCCGGAGTGGTTCACGGACCGGTCCCAGGAGGGTGCCCCGCCCGGGTTGCCGTCGGCGCGGCCGGTGGGCACCCGCGTGACCAGTTCGCCGTTCTCGACGCGCGGGTCGAGGTCGTTACCCGACCAGGGGTCGGTCAGGCCGTTGTCGAAGGTCGTGTTGCCGAGCATCTCGGTGCCGGTCGGCTCTTCGGCGGCGGCGGCGCCGGAGGTGACGACCGGGAACGCGAGGGCCATCGCGGCGATGCTCAGCACACTGGTGCGGACAACTCTCATGGGGTCCTTTTCCGTCGGCCGGTGATCAACCGGTTCGTTGGGGGAGTGAACTACTGAAGAACGCTGAAGAACGCTGAAGAACGCCGAAGACATGCCCAGGCGCGGGCGCCGTTGATCTTTTTGGCACGTTCCTGCAATGAGGTGTGCGGCACACCCGCCCGGGGTGTGAAGCGGGCGGCGGCGTGCCGGCGGGTACCGAGGGCGTTCCGGGGGCACCTCCGCCTCCGGCCGCACCGCCCGGCCGGCGGCGTGGCGAGTCCCTGCTTCAACGCACCCCGAGCTCCAGCGCACCCCGTGCTTCAGCGCACCCCGTGCTTCAGGGCACACCGCCGTCCGGCGCGCCCCGCTGTCCAGGGCACCCCGCGGTTCGGCGCGCCCCATGGCCCGGCGCACCCCGCGGTCGGCGCGCTCCCGGGTCAGCGGGGCCCGCGGGCCTCGGCGCGGCCCACGATGGTGCCCGCCCGGTCGATGCAGATGACGTCGACCGCCACCGGTGCCCCGCGCAGCACGCCGAGCGCCTGGTCGCGGGCCGCGGCGGCCACCAGATCGCCGAGCGGCACACCGTGCGCCGCGCACAACTGCACGGTCTCCAGACCGGTGTTGGCCGCGGCCACCGCCGTGGCCAGCTCCTCGCCTGCCCCTCCCTGGCGGGCCAGTCCGGCCAGGAAGCCCTTGTCCACCTGGGAGCGCGAGGAGTGCAGGTCCAGGTGCCCGGCGGCCAGTTTGGAGAGTTTGGCGAAGCCGCCGGCGATGGTCAGCCGGTCCACCGGGTGGCGGCGCAGGTACTTCAGCACCGCTCCGGCGAAGTCGCCCATGTCCAGCAGGGCGTCCTCGGGCAGCCCGTGCACCGCGACCGCCACCTTCTCGGACGTCGAGCCGGTGCACCCGGCGACGTGCCGGCGTCCCGCCGCCCGGGCGACGTCCACACCGCGCCGGATGCTGTCGATCCAGGCGGAGCAGGAGTACGGCACCACGACGCCGGTGGTGCCCAGGATCGACAGCCCGCCCAGGATGCCCAGCCGCGGGTTCCAGGTGCTGCGGGCGATCTCCGCCCCGTCGTCCACGGAGATCTCCACCTCCACGTCGCCGCTGCCGCCCAGCCGGGCCGCGACCAGGGCGACGTGCTCGCGCATCATCCGGCGGGGCACCGGGTTGATGGCGGGTTCGCCGACCGGCAGCGGCAGCCCGGGCCGGGTGACGGTGCCGACCCCGGGGCCGGCCCGGAAGACCACGCCGCTGCCGGGCGGCAGCGGCCGGACCGTGGCCCGCACCAGCGCGCCGTGCGTCACGTCCGGGTCGTCGCCCGCGTCCTTCACGATCGCGGCCATCGCGGACCGGCCGGGCTCCAGCCGCTCGTCGGCGAGCGCGAACGCCGGCTGCTGCCCCTTGGGCAGGGTGATGGTCACCGGGTCGGGGAACTCCCCGCTGAACAGGGCGGTGCAGGCGGCCGTGGTGGCGGCCGTCGCGCACGCCCCGGTGGTCCACCCGGGCCGCAGTCCGGTTCGCGCCAGTTGCGCCTCACGCCCGGACACCGAGATCTCAGCCACGGGGCACACCGCCGTCCCGCCGTACCCGGCCGGCGCCGCACGCGGCGGGGCGGCGGACGGCCGGTGGGGTGCCCGGTGCGGCCGCCGGTCGGGGTTTGGCATGATCCAGGCGGGGCGCGTACCGGCCGGCGGTCCGGTCCCCGCCCGGGCTCCGGCGACGGTCCGCCCGCCGCCCGGCGCCCGGTACCCGCCGGTGCCCGCACCACGAGAGGTTCCCGATGACCGACGTCCCGACCGGTTCCCGCCATGTGCTCATCCTGGGCGGCACCACCGAGGCCCGCCGACTCGCCGCGGAGCTGGCCGCCGAGGCACGGCTGCGGGTCACCAGTTCCCTCGCCGGCCGGGTCGCCGAGCCGCGGCTGCCCGCCGGGCAGGTGCGCGTCGGCGGTTTCGGAGGTACCGAGGGGTTGGCCCGCTGGCTGCGCGAGCACCAGGTGGACGCGGTCATCGACGCCACCCATCCTTTCGCCGGAACGATCAGTTTCCACGCGGCGCGGGCCGCCGCCTCGGTCCATGTTCCCCTGCTGGCCCTGCGGCGCCCCGGGTGGGTCGCCGGTCCGGGTGACCGGTGGCACCACGCGGACTCACTGGCCGGGGCGGCCGGGCTGCTGTCCGGCCTCGGGGAGCGGGTGTTCCTCACCACCGGCCGGATGGGGCTCGCCGCCTTCGCCCACCTGACCGGACCGTGGTTCCTGGTCCGCTCCGTCGACGCCCCGGAACCGCCGTTCCCGCCCCGGATGGAGGTGCTGCTGGACCGCGGCCCGTTCACCGTGGACGGGGAGGCGGAGCTGCTGCGCCGGTACCGGATCGACGTGCTGGTGACGAAGGACAGCGGGGGTGCGGCCACCGCCGCGAAGCTCACCGCGGCGCGCGAGGCGGGGCTGCCGGTGGTGGTGGTACGCCGGCCCGCGGTGCCCGCGGGCGTCCCGGTGGCCGAGGACCCGGCCGGGGCGGCCGACTGGCTGCGCGCCACTCTCGGGTGAGCCGTTCCGGCCCGCCGACCGGGGCCGCCCCGGACGGCGGGCGTCGCCGCGCCGGGCATCGTGGGGCGGGCGGCCCGGACCGGCGGCGGACGGCCCGCCCGCCTCGGCCGCCCGGTCCGGTACGGCCCCGGGCCGAACGCCGCCCCGGCCCGGACGTCCGGCGGCCGCCGCCGTGATCGCCGCGGCGGCCGCCGGACGGTCAGCGCTCGGGGTACCGGCGTGGCGTCCACACGATCTGCGTGCCGTCGCCGCGCCGGACGGTCCGCGTCTGCGAGGAACCCACCAGCAGGATGGTGCGCATGTCGACCTGCGCCGGGTCGAGGTCGCCCAGCCGCACGATCCGCACGCTCTCCGCCGGGCCGCCGATGTCCCGGCCCAGCACCACCGGCGTGTCCGGGGTGCGGTGCGCCAGCAGCAGCTCGCGCGCCTTGCCGACCTGCCAGATCCGGCTGCGCGAACCCGGGTTGTACAGGGCGAGCACCAGGTCCGCGGCGGCCGCCGCGGCCAGCCGCTCGGCGATGACCTCCCACGGCTTGAGCCGGTCCGAGAGCGACACCACCGCGTAGTCGTGGCCCAGCGGCGCACCGGCCCGCGCGGCGGCGGCGTGCGCCGCGGTCATCCCGGGCAGCACCCGCACCGGCACCTCCCGGTACGGGTCCTGGGACGCGGCCTCCAGCACGGCGGTGGCCATGGCGAACACGCCCGGGTCGCCGGAGGACACCACCGCGACACGCCGGCCGCGCCGGGCCAGGTCCAGCGCGAACTCGGCGCGCTCCGCCTCCACCTTGTTGTCCGAGGCGTGCCGCGCCTGCCCGGCCCGCACCGGCACCCGGTCCAGGTAGGTGGTGTAGCCGACCAGGTCCTCCGCGGCGGCCAGCTCGCCCCGGGCCTCCGGGGTGAGCCACAGCGGGCCCGCCGGACCCAGCCCGACCACCACGACCTCGCCCCGCGCCGCCTTCGGCGCGTCGTCCACCCGGCTCGGCAGCACCGCCATCGAGAAGTACGGCACCGACTCGGGGTCCACCTCGGCGAGCGGAGCGGTGCGCTCCGCGCCCATCGTGGCGCGCTCCACGTACAGCGCGTCCGCGAGCCGGCCGGAACGCTCCAGCGCCCGGCGGACCGTGGGGAAGGTGCGGCCCAGCTTCATCACCGCCGCCGAGTCCGTCGCGGCCAGCCGCGCCGTCAGCTCCTCCTCCGGCAGCGTGCCGGGCAGGACGGTGAGGATCTCCTCGCCCTCCACCAGCGGCTTGCCGAGCCGGGCGGCCGCCGCGCTCACCGAGGTGACGCCGGGCACCACCTCGGTGGGGTAGCGGTCGGCCAGCCGCTTGTGCATGTGCATGTACGAGCCGTAGAACAGCGGGTCGCCCTCGGCCAGCACGGCCACCGTGCGCCCCGCGTCCAGGTGCGCCGCCAGCCGGGCGGCGGCCTCGGCGTAGAACTCCTCCATCGCGCCCCGGTAGCCGCCGGGGTGGTCGGTGGTCTCGGTGGTGACCGGGTAGACCAGCCGCTCCTCGATGTGGTCCGGCCGCAGGTACCGCTCGGCGATGGAGCGGGCGATGCTCCGGCCGTGCCGGGCGCTGTGGTAGGCGATCACCTCGGCCTCGCCGATGACCTCCACCGCCCGGACCGTCATCAGCGACGGGTCGCCGGGGCCGAGCCCGACCCCGTAGAGCCGCCCGGTCCCGCCGCGACCGTTCCCGCCGGTCTGCTGCTCGCTCACTCTTCCTCGCTCGCAATCGCGTTGAGCGCGGCCGCGGCGATGGCGCTGCCGCCCCGCCGGCCGCGCACCACCAGGTGCGGCAGCGCCGCCGGATGACCGGCCAGCGCCTCCTTGGACTCGGCCGCGCCGATGAACCCGACGGGCACCCCGATGATCGCGGCCGGACGCGGCGCGCCCTCCTCGATCATCTCCAGCAGCCGGAACAGCGCGGTGGGCGCGTTGCCCACGGCCACCACCGCGCCGTCCAGCCGGTCCCGCCACAGCTCCAGCGCGGCGGCGGAGCGGGTGGTGCCCAGCTCGGCGGCGAGCTCCGGGACCGACGGGTCCGACAGCGTGCAGATCACGTCGTTGTCGGCGGGGAGCCGCTTGCGGGTCACGCCGCTGGCGACCATCTGCGCGTCGCACAGGATGGGCGCCCCGGCGCGCAGCGCCGCCCGGGCGCGGGAGACCACCTCGGGGGTGTAGCCGAGGTCCCGCACCAGGTCGACCATGCCGCAGGCATGGATCATCCGCACCGCGACCTGGCTCACGTCGGCCGGCAGCCCGGCGAGGTCCGCCTCGGCGCGGATGGTGGCAAAGGACTGGCGGTATATCGCCGCGCCGTCCTTCTCGTAGTCGAACACTGTGCCCTCGATCATGTCGTTGCCCGTGCCGCCGCAACCGCGCCGGCCGCCTCTTCCGCTGATACCGCCGTGGCGGTGTGCTCCGATCCCGAAGCGCCGCGTACCGACACCCGGTAGCCCTCGCCGGTGGCCAGGACGTCGACCCAGTCCCCGGTGCCCGGCCGGCCGCAGCGTCGCTCGCACCCGGACCAGTACACCGGCAGCGCCGCGGGCCCCGCCCGGCGCGCCGCGCGCGCCGCGTCGGCCCGTACGTCGCGCAGCGACTTGGCGCACCCGGTCCGGCCGGTGCACGCGCCGACGCCGTACCAGGGCGAACCCCGGTCCACCACCAGTCCCGCGCCGGCCAGGGCCGCCAGATGCGGCTGCCCGGTGTGCCCCGGCACCCCGGGCAGCACCACGCCGCGCCAGGGTGTCACACGCAGCTCACCGGCCCCGTCCCGGGCCGCGATCCCGGCGAGCAGCCGCCACTGGGCGGCGGTCAGCCGGCCGAGCGGCGCCAGGACCGACAGCGCGCCCGGGCCGTCCGGGCCGCCGATCAGGCCGAGCCGCGGTTCCGGATGCCCGGCGTGGCTGGGCGGCGCCGCCGGGCCGTCCGCCGCCCGGGGGTCGGTCCGCTCCCGGGCCGGGACCCCCGCCCGGGCGAGGCGGGCCAGCAGCCGCGGCGCCGACAGCCGGTGCCCGGCGGGGAGTTCGGCCACCCGCCAGGCGCGGCTGCCGCTCTCCCGGACCAGGGCCAGGAACTCCGTCGCCGCCAGCACCGCGGCGCGGGGCGCGTCGCCGGCCGCGATGCACAACTCCACGACACGCCCCGCTTCGCCGGCGGGCCCGGGCCCGGAGGCCACCGACCCGCCCGGCGGCGTCGTCGGCGGCCCGGCGACACTCCCGCCGTCCGGGCCCCGCGCCGCGCCCGACCCGCCGGACCGGTCCGGGGTGCGCGACGCCGTCCCGGACGGAGGCGAGCCGACGCGCAGTACCGCTTGCCCGTCCGGTGCTGCGATCAATGTCACATCGGCGCCCAGCGCGGCCACGTCCCCGCGCCCGTCGTCCACCGCGAAGAGGAAACGCCCGGAAAGTTCGGTCGTGTCGGATTCCGCGCAGAGCAGCTCGTCCAACGTCCGTGCCCACGCCCGCACATCGCCGTGGCCGGCGCCGTCCACTCCGGCGAGCGGCGACGCCACGATGTTCCGGGCCCGCTCGTGCCGGTCGGACGGCAGCAGTCCGGCCGCGCGCAACCGCTCCGCGAGCGCGCCGCCGCAGTCGGAACCGAGCCCGCGCAACTGCACGTTGCCCCGTGAGGTGATGTCCAGCCGGCCGTCCCCGAGTTCCTCGGCGGCGCGGGCCAGCACCTCGGCCTGACGGGCGGTCAGCAGTCCGGCGGGCAGCCGTACCCGGGCCAGCGCGCCGTCGTCCGCGGCGTGCAGACGCAGCGCCCCGGGGCAGGCGTCACCGCGCCCGCGAAGGGGTGGTTGCGCCCCTGTTGGGCTGGTTGGGGGGGTGAGCGGCATGGCGGCGAGCATACCGACGATCACACCGGGTGGCCTGCCCGCCCGACTGATCAGCCCTTACTATGCTCCTCGGCGGCCCGACCGGGACCGCCGGACGCCAGCGACGGCGCCAGGGGAGGAAGCCGGTGAGAGTCCGGCGCGGTCCCGCCACTGTCAGCCCGGCCGCACCCCCGCGGCCTGGTGAGCCAGGAACTCCCGCCGTCCCA
Source organism: Streptomyces sp. NPDC018031 (assembly GCF_044327625.1). Classification (NCBI taxonomy): domain Bacteria; kingdom Bacillati; phylum Actinomycetota; class Actinomycetes; order Kitasatosporales; family Streptomycetaceae; genus Streptomyces; species Streptomyces sp. NPDC018031. Next base: position 167,991 of record NZ_JBIRFT010000012.1, on the reverse strand, counting down.
TCGACCGCCCGGGGCGCGGACCCCGAGGAAGGGCTGCTGCCGCAATGCCGCATTCGTCCGGGGGAGACCCCCGCATCCTGCTGCTGTCGACCTCCGACACCGACCTGCTCAGCGCCCGGGCGGCGGAAGGCCCCGTCGCGTACCGGCTCGCCAACCCCGCACGGCTGGACCTCGCCGAACTGCCGGCCCTGCTGGAGGGCACCGAACTGGTCGTGGTGCGCCTCCTGGGCGGCATCCGCGCCTGGCAGGAGGGCCTGGACACGCTGCTGGCCGGGGACCGCCCGGTCGTGGTGCTCTCCGGTGAACAGGCCCCCGACGCCCAGCTGATGGAAGCCTCCACGGTCCCCGTCGGCATCGCCGCCGAAGCGCACGCCTACCTGGCCCACGGCGGCCCCGGCAACCTCGGGCAGCTCGCCCGCTTCCTCTCCGACACCGTGCTGCTCACCGGGTACGGCTTCGAGCCGCCCGCCGCCGCACCCTCCTGGGGCCCGCTCGAGCGGCCCGCGCCCGCCGCGGACGCCACCGGCCCGGTGATCGCGGTGCTCTACTACCGGGCCCATCACATGAGCGGCAACACCGCCTTCGTGGAAGCCCTGTGCCAGGCCGTCGAAGCCGCCGGGGGGCGCCCGCTGCCGCTGTTCGTCGCCTCGCTGCGGGCGCCGGAGGCCGAACTGATCGACGCGCTGCGCGCGGCCGACGCGGTGGTCACCACCGTGCTGGCGGCCGGCGGCACCCGCCCCGCCGAGGCGTCCGCGGGCGGGAACGACGAATCCTGGGACGCCGGCGCGCTCGCCGCCCTGGACGTGCCGGTGCTCCAGGCGTTGTGCCTCACCGGCACCCGCGCCGCCTGGGAGGAGAACGACGAGGGCCTGTCGCCGCTGGACGCCGCGACCCAGGTCGCGGTCCCCGAGTTCGACGGGCGGCTGATCACCGTGCCGTTCTCCTTCAAGGAGGTGGACCCCGACGGCCTGCCGGTGTACGTCGCCGACCCGGAGCGGGCCGCCCGGGTCGCCGGGATCGCGGTACGCCACGCCCGGCTCCGCCACGTCCCCGCCGCACGGAAGCGGCTGGCGCTGGTGCTCTCCGCCTACCCGACCAAGCACTCCAGGATCGGCAACGCGGTCGGCCTGGACACCCCCGCCAGTGCGATGGCGCTGCTGCGCCGGCTCCGCGACGAGGGCTACGACTTCGGCTCCGAGCCGGTGCCCGGGCTGGAGTCCGGCGACGGCGACGAGCTGATCCGGGCCCTCATCGAGGCGGGCGGCCACGACCAGCAGTGGCTCACCGAGGAGCAGCTGGCCCGCAATCCGGTCCGCATCCCGGCCGCCGACTACCGCCGCTGGTACGGGCAACTGCCCCAGGAGCTGCGGGACGCGGTCGAGGAGCACTGGGGCCCGCCGCCGGGCGGGATGTTCGTCGACACCAGCCGGAACCCCGACGGCGACATCGTGCTCGCGGCCCTGCGCCGGGGCAACCTCCTCATCCTCATCCAGCCGCCGCGGGGCTTCGGCGAGAACCCGATCGCCATCTACCACGATCCGGACCTGCCGCCCTCGCACCACTACCTGGCGGCCTACCGCTGGATCGCCGCCGCGGAGGCCGACGGCGGGTTCGGCGCCGACGCCATGGTGCACCTGGGCAAGCACGGCAACCTGGAGTGGCTGCCGGGCAAGAACGCGGGCCTCTCCGCGGCCTGCGGACCGGACGCCGCCCTCGGCGACCTGCCGCTGATCTACCCCTTCCTGGTCAACGACCCGGGGGAGGGGACCCAGGCCAAGCGCCGGGTGCACGCCACGCTGGTGGACCACCTGGTCCCCCCGATGGCGCGGGCCGACTCCTACGGCGACATCGCGCGCCTGGAGCAGCTGCTGGACGAGTACGCGTCGATCTCCGCGATGGACCCGGCCAAGCTGCCCGCCATCCGCGCCCAGATCTGGACCCTCATCCAGGCCGCCAGGCTCGACCACGACCTCGGCCTCGAGGCGCGCCCGGACGACGACGGCTTCGACGACTTCCTGCTGCACGTCGACGGCTGGCTCTGCGAGGTCAAGGACGCGCAGATCCGTGACGGCCTCCATGTCCTCGGCGTCGCCCCGAGCGGCCCCGAGCGGGTCAACCTGGTCCTGGCGATCCTGCGCGCCCGGCAGATCTGGGGCGGCACCTCCGCCCTGCCCGGGCTGCGCGAGGCGCTCGGCCTGGACGAGTCGGCGGCCACCCGCAGCGGCGCCGACGACGCGGAGGAGCGGGCCCGCGCCCTGGTGCAGGCCATGGAGGACGCCGGCTGGGACCCGTCGGCGGTCGAGCGGGTCTGCCTGGGCGTCCCGGACACCCAGCGGGAGGGCGTCGCGGCGATCCTGGACTTCGCCGCCCGGCAGGTGGTGCCCCGGCTGGCCGCCACCACCGACGAGATCGACCACGCGGTGCACGCCCTGAACGGCGGCTTCGTGCCCGCCGGCCCGTCCGGCTCCCCGCTGCGCGGCCTGGTCAACGTGCTGCCGACGGGCCGCAACTTCTACTCGGTGGACCCCAAGGCGGTGCCGAGCAGGCTCGCCTGGGAGACCGGCCAGGCGCTGGCCGACTCGCTGCTGGAGCGCTACCGCACCGACACCGGTGAGTGGCCCCGGTCGGTGGGGCTTTCGCTGTGGGGCACCAGTGCGATGCGCACCTCCGGCGACGACGTCGCCGAGGCGCTGGCACTGCTGGGCGTCCGCCCGGTGTGGGACGACGCCTCCCGCCGGGTGACCGGTCTGGAGCCGGTCCCGCTGGACCAGCTGGGCCGTCCCCGGATCGACGTCACCCTGCGCATCAGCGGGTTCTTCCGCGACGCCTTCCCACACGTGGTGGGGCTGCTGGACGACGCGGTCCGGCTGGCCGCCGGCCTGGACGAGCCGGACGAGGACAACCACGTCCGGGCGCACACCCGGGCCGACCTGGCCGAGCACGGCGACGAGCGCCGGGCCACCACCCGTATCTTCGGCTCCCGGCCGGGCACCTACGGCGCCGGACTGCTCCAGCTGATCGACAGCCGCGACTGGCGCACCGACGCCGACCTGGCGGAGGTGTACACCGTCTGGGGCGGCTACGCCTACGGCCGCGGTCTGGAGGGCCGCCCGGCGCGCGCGGAGATGGAGACGGCCTACCGGCGGATCGCGGTCGCGGCGAAGAACACCGACACCCGCGAGCACGACATCGCCGACTCCGACGACTACTTCCAGTACCACGGCGGGATGGTCGCCACCGTACGGGCGCTCAAGGGGACCGCCCCGGCCGCCTACATCGGTGACAGCACCCGCCCGGAGACGGTCCGCACCCGCACCCTGCACGAGGAGACCTCGCGCGTCTTCCGTGCCCGGGTGGTCAACCCGCGCTGGATCGAGGCGATGCGCCGCCACGGCTACAAGGGGGCCTTCGAGCTCGCCGCGACCGTGGACTACCTGTTCGGCTACGACGCCACCACCGGTGTGATCGCCGACTGGATGTACGACAAGCTGGCGCAGAGCTATCTGCTGGACCCGGAGAACCGGGCCTTCCTGGAGGAGGCCAACCCCTGGGCGCTGCACGGCATGGCCGAGCGGCTGCTGGAGGCCGAGAGCCGCGGCATGTGGGAGAAGCCCGACCCGGAGGTGCTGGCCGCCGTGCGCGACCTGTACCTGGAGACCGAAGGGGAGCTGGAGGGCGGCGAGGACTGACCGGGCCCGGCCGGGCCGCCGGTCCGCCGCACGTCCGCGGAGGGCGCCGGGGCCCGGCACCCCCGTGCCGGATCCATCGCCTGACGGGCCGAACGCCCCGCGGACGAGCGCGGGGCGGGCCGGCCGCCACCCGGGGATTCGGCGGTGGCGGCCCCGAACGCCCCGGCGAAGGCGGCCGGATCCGGCGGTCGAGGGCCGGGCACAGTGGTGGCCGGGCGCCGGACGGGGCGGTGGCCGGGGAGATCACCCGGCGCCGTTCTGTCCGGCGTCGCCGCCCGGCCGGACAGGCTCCTCAGGGGGCGTGCCCGTGCCCTGCCCGGTCGTGGTGCCCGGGTACCGCCCGGCCGGGTGACCGGCGCGCGGCCGGGGAGGAGAGGCGCCCCTGACGTGCGGCGCACCGGCCGGCGCCACGCCACGCCCGCTTGTGCCGTGCCCGCAATGTGCCGTGCCCGCAGGCGCCACGCCCGTATGTGCCACGGCCGCAGGTGCCATGCCCGCATGTGCCACGCCCGTCCGCGCCGAGGGCGGCGCGCCGCACGTCACACCGGGGTACCACCACCCGGGGAGGAGCGTCCACCGTGGACCCGGGCCGCCCGGTCCGGCGGCGTTCCGGACGGGTCGGCGACGGGGCCGCCCATCCCGCGCGGGCCCGGGCCGCCCGGCATCCGCACCCCGCACCCCCTGGTGCGTCCGGGCCCCGGCTCCGCCGCCGGGCACCGGGGCGCCGGTTCACCCGCCTGGCACACGAGAATGAAAACAATTCTCGTTCCTGAATTCCCGGGGTTCCATAACCTTTATCGATAACCGTCTCCATTGCAGCCTTTGAAGAACTCCGGGAAATGCTGTTCACTGACGCTGTCCTGATGGCGATTCAAGGAGGCGAGGGTGGGCGCTCACCCGCACGAAGACCCGCACGGCCAGGGGCCGGCGGCCCGGCGGGAAACCCGAAAAGGTCATCCGAAGGGCTCCGGAAGCGGCCACCAGCATGGCCATGGTCCGCATGGAAGCGCAGGTCACACGCATGGCGTCGCGGCGGACGCGGACCGCCGCTGGCTGGGTCTCGCGCTCGCTCTGATCACCGGGTTCATGGCGGTGGAGGTCGTCATCGGCCTGCTCGCCCGTTCGGTCGCCCTCATGGCGGACGCCGCCCATATGCTCACCGACGCGGTGGCCATCGTGCTGGCGCTCATCGCGATACGGCTCGCCGCCCGGCCCGCCCGCGGAGGATTCACTTACGGCCTCAAAAGGGCGGAGATTCTTTCCGCCCAGGCGAACGGGCTGTCGCTGCTGCTGCTGGGCGGTTTTCTCGGCTATGAATCGGTGACCCGGCTGATGGATCCCCCCGAGGTCAACGGCGCCATGGTGCTGGCGACCGGGCTCGCGGGGGTGGCGGTGAACATAGCCGCCGCCTGGTGCCTGTCGCGGGCCAACCGCTCGTCGCTCAACGTCGAGGGCGCCTTCCAGCACGTCCTCAACGACCTCTACGCCTTCATCGGCACCGCGATCTCCGGCCTGGTGGTGCTGCTGACCGGATTCGCCCGCGCCGACGCCATCGCCTCCCTGGTCGTGGTCGCCCTGATGCTCAAGGCCGGGCTGGACCTGGTCCGCGCGTCCGGCCGGATCCTGCTGGAAGCCGCCCCGGCCGAGGTGGAGCCGGACGAGGTGGGTGACCGGATGGTCGGCCACGCCCGGGTGGCGGAGGTGCACGACCTGCACGTCTGGCAGATCACGTCGGGTGAGGTGTCGCTGTCCGCCCATGTCCTGGTCGCCCCGGACGGCGACTGCCACGCGGTGCGCCAGGAACTGGAGACCCTGCTGCGGGCCGAGTACGGCATCACCCACACCACCTTGCAGGTGGACCATGTGCGGGACAACGCCGTGGAGTGGACACCGGCTCCGCCGGCCGACGCCGGGACCGACGCGGCGCACTGCCCCGCGGCGCACGGGCCGGTGCACCGGGCGGCGGCGGCTTCCCCGGCCGGCTGACCGGCCCGGGCTCCGGCCCCCGGACGGGTACCGGTACGGGCCCCGCTCAGCACGAGCGGGGCCCGTCCGCCGTCCCGGGAGCACGCCGCCGGGGTGTCACACCGCCCGGTGGACCGGATCCGGGGCCGCGCACGCGCCGCGCCACGCCGACTCCCGCAGCAACCGCAGCCCGTTGAGCCCGACCAGCACCGTCGATCCCTCGTGGCCCGCGACGCCGAGCGGCAGCGGCAGGTGCCCGGCCAGGTCCCACACCACCAGGACGCCGATGCACACCGAGGCGATCACCAGGTTCTGGACGACCAGCCGGCGGGCCCGCCGGGACAGCGCGACGACCGCGGGCACGGTGGCGAGTTCATCGCGGACCACCACCGCGTCGGCGGTCTCCAGGGCGAGGTCCGAGCCCGCCCGGCCCATCGCCACACCGCTGTGCGCAGCGGCCAGTGCCGGGGCGTCGTTGACCCCGTCCCCCACCACTAGCACCTTCTCGCCGGCCGCGGTCCATTCACGGACCGCGGTCACCTTGTCCTCGGGCAGCAGCCCGGCGCGGACGCGGCCGATGCCCGCCTCGGCGGCGACGCCCGCCGCGGCCCGCTCGTGGTCACCGGTCAGCAGAACGGGCGGGGTGCCGGTCAGTCGCTCCAGCGCGGACACGGCCGAGGCCGCGCCGGGCCGGAGCCGGTCGCTGAGCGAGAGCACGGCCACCGGTGCGCCGTCGACCAGCAGCACGACGGCCGTGTGGCCGGCCGCCTCGGCCTCGGCGACCGCCCGCCGGGCCGGTTCGCGCAGCGACCCGCCCGGTCCGGGGTCCGGCGCGCCGTCCTCCTCGGCCAGCACGGCGGCCGGCCGCCCGATCTCGACCTTGCGGCCGCCGACCACCGCGGAGACCCCGCGGCCGGGCACCGAACGGAACTCCGCCGCGTCCGCCGGGGCCAGGCCGCGCTCCCGGGCGGCAGCCACCACCGCGCGGGCCAGCGGGTGCTCGCTGGGGTGCTCGGCGGCGGCGGCGAGCGCCAGCGCCCGTGCCTCGTCGAAGCCCGAGCCGGCCACCACCCGTACCTCGGTGACCCGCGGCGTGCCCTCGGTGAGCGTGCCGGTCTTGTCCAGCGCGACCCGGGTCACCTCGCCCAGCCGCTCCATCACCACCGCCGACTTCACCAGCACACCGTGGCGTCCGGCGTTGGCGATGGCGGACAGCAGCGGCGGCATGGTGGCCAGTACCACCGCGCACGGGGACGCCACGATCATGAACGTCATGGCGCGCAGCAGGGTGGGGGTGAAGTCCGCCCCGAAGGCGAGCGGCACCGTGAACAGCGCGAGGGTGGCGAGGACCACGCCGACCGAGTAGCGCTGCTCGATCCGCTCGATGAACAGCTGGGTGGGCGCCTTGGTCGCGCCGGCCTCCTCCACCATCGCCACGATCCTGGCGATGACGGACTCCGAGGCGTCCCGGCCGACCCGCACCCGCAGCGCCCCGGTGCCGTTGAGGGTGCCGGCGAACACCTCGTCACCGACGCTCTTGGGTACCGGCAGCGGCTCGCCGGTGATGCCGGCCTGGTCCACCTCGCCGGCCCCGCCGGTCACCGTGCCGTCGGCGGGCAGCCGCTCGCCCGGGCGCACCAGTACGGTGTCGCCCACCCGCAGCCGCGCCACCGGGACGGTCTCCTCGGTGGAGGTGCCGCCGGAGCCGGTGATCCGGACCGCCATCGCGGGCGCCAGGTCCAGCAGGCCGCGCACCGAGGCGGCGGTCCGCTCGGTGGCCAGTGCCTCCAGCGCACCGGAGACGGCGAAGATCACGATGAGCAGGCCGCCGTCGAGGAACTGGCCGATCGCCGCGGCGCCGAGCGCGGCGACGACCATCAGCAGGTCGACGTCGAGCGTCCGCTCCCGCAGCGCGCGCAGCCCGGCCCAGCCCGGCTCCCACCCGCCGGCCGCGTAGCACAGCGCGTAGAGGGGGCCCCAGGCCCAGGCCGGGGCGCCCGCCAGGTCGAGCGGGAAGGCGAGCAGGAAGGCCAGCGCGGACAGCGCGGCCCAGCGCACCTCGGGGAGAGCGGTGGGGCGGGCCCGGTGCGCACCGCCCGGCACCGGACGGTCCGGGGCGGGGGTGGGCCGGTCCTCGACCAGCTCGGCTGTCATCGCGGCGTACCTCTTTCCGGTTGCTGAGGCGGGGGAGGGCACCACCATAGCGGAACATATGAAGAGGTCTTCAAGTGTTGACACAGATACGATGACCTGCATGGGACACGGAGCCGATGGCCGCACCACTCCGGCCGTACTGCTGGACGCGGATTCCGCGGCCACCATCGCCGCCACCTTGCAGGCGCTGGCCACCCCGTCGCGGCTGATGATCCTCACCCGGCTCCGCCAGGGGCCGTGCGCGGTCACCGAACTCGCCGACGCGGTGGGCATGGAGCAGTCGGCGGTCTCCCACCAGCTCCGGCTGCTGCGAGCCCTGGGCCTGGTCACCGGGTCGCGCCAGGGGCGGCGGATCGTCTACAGCCTCTACGACAACCATGTCGCGCAACTGCTGGACGAGGCCGTCTACCACATCGAACACCTGCGGCTGGGCGCGCGCGACCTGCCCCCCGACGCGGGCTGAAGCACCGCCGTGCGCCCGCGGCGCCCCGGCCCGTCCCGCGGCGCCCGGACTAGCGCCGCACGCGCCCCGCCCGGACCGGCGGCAGGAACTCCCGCACCAGGGTCCGGTGCCACCAGGCGCCGGTGGCGCGCCGTTCCCGCCAGGTGGTGAAGCGGTACAGGTACAGCCGGGCCCGGATCTGCGACGGCGGCGTCCCGGGGAACGGATTGACGCGCAGCAGGCGCAGGGTGTCCCGGTCGTTCTCCAGCAGTCTGCCGACCAGCGGCTCGAACCACGGGCGGGCGTAGGCAGGGGAGAGTGCGGCGAACCACATCATCCAGTCCAGCCGCAGGTGGTAGGGCGCGTACTGACGGGGCATCCGGCGCACGTCGCCGGGCTTCCCCTTGAACTCGTACTCCCGCCACACCGTCCCCGGCGTGACGACCCGGTCGGCCGTCCCCTCGATCACGATCTCCTGCCGGGTGCGGCTGATGCTGCCGAAGGCCCCGTAGGTGTTGACCAGGTGGAGCGAGGTGAAGGAGTAGTTCATCAGCTGCCGGCCGGAGAGCAGATTGCGGACCGGCCAGTAACTGAGTACCGCCACCAGCGCCACCAGGGCCCACACCAGCACCTCGTACCACACGGGGGGACCGGGCAGGTCGCGTGGACCGGGCAGTCCCAGAGCGTCGGCCGCCCGGCGTCCGTCGACCGCGGAGAGCGCCAGCAGGATCGTCAGCCAGTTCAGCCAGGAGAAGTTCCCGGACAGCACCAGCCACAACTGGGTGACGACGATCAGCCCGGCCGCCGCGCCCGCGACCGGCTGCGGGGTGAACAGCAGGACGGGCACCACGAGTTGGGCGACATGGTTGGCCGCCGTCTCCACCCGGTGCAGCGGCCGCGGCAGACGGTGGAAGAACCAGCTCAGCGGGCCCGGCATGGGCTGCGTCTCGTGGTGGTAGTACAGGCAGGTGAGATCGCGCCAGCAGCGGTCCCCGCGCATCTTGATCAGTCCGGCGCCGAACTCCACCCGGAACAGCAGCCAGCGCAGCAGCCACAGCACCAGCACCGGCGGCGCCACCTCGTCGTTGCCCAGGAAGACCGCCAGGAACCCGGTCTCCAGCAGCAGGGACTCCCAGCCGAAGCCGTACCAGAGCTGCCCCACGTTGACGATCGACAGGTACAGCAGCCACAGCAGCAGCCACATGCCCATCGCCACCGGCAGCGGCACGGCGTCGGCGGCCCCCACCGCCACCGCGGCTCCGAGCGCGGCGCCCAGCCAGGCACACCCGGCGAACAGCCGGTCGGAGTAGCGGAGCTGGAAGAGGCTGGGGGAGCGGCGGAACGGCACCCGCGCCGTGAACTCCGGCACCGGCAGCATCCCGCGTTCCCCGATCAGCGCCCGGAACTGCAGTGCCGCGGCGAGGAAGGCCACCACGTAGAGGGCGGCCAGCCCTCGCTGGAAGACCAGCCGGCTCAGCCAGTAGTCGGACGAGGTGAACCACTCCATGCCGGCCGCTCCTCGGGGCACCTGTGCTGCGCCGTCCGGTCATCCCTACCACCGGCGGTGCCTGGCGGCACGGCGGGGCGCGGGCCGGGCCCCGGGGCGTTGACCCTCCCGGGCGAACGCGGCACCCGCGGCCCCGGCCCTCCGGGGATCCCGGAACCGGGTGCCGCCGCGGCACGCCGGGGCCCCCGTGGCCCCGGCGGGCGGCCGGGCCGGCGGTTTCGCAGGTGAGAGCGGAGGGCGGTGGGGCCTGGGGTCCATCCCGTCAGATGACAATGAAAATGATTATCGATAACGTTGGCCATCGATCGACACGAGGTCCGCACCCCCGAGGGGTTCCTCCGGCATGCCCGGAACCCGACCTCCGACACCGCACCGAGACGAAGGAGAGCCGTGGGTCATCCGCCGATGGTCGCGAGCCGGGCCGGGGCACCGGGCCGGGCCGAAGCCGCCGGAACCCGCACCGTGGCCCCCGGCGGCCACTCCGCGGACGCCCGCGCCGACCGCGCCCACCAGGTCGACCGGGTCGACCGGAGCGGGCATCCACGGCCCCGCCACCCGCGGGACGGCACCGCCGGCGCCCACGGCACCGAACGCGTCAGCGACGACGCCGGACCGGGCGTGCGCCCCGCCGGCGCCGGAGCCCCCACCCACCGGCAGGGAGCGACCACACCGTGAAGACCTGGAGCGAGGTGCGCCGCCAGCCCCGCGCCATCCGCCTCCTGCTGATCAACCAGCTCGGCGTCAACACCGGCTTCTACCTGCTCGTCCCGTACCTCGCCACGCACCTCGGCCAGGACCTGGGCATGTCCGCGGCCGTGGTCGGCATCGTGCTGGGCGTCCGCAACCTCAGCCAGCAGGGGCTGTTCATCGTGGGCGGATCGGCGGCCGACCGGCTCGGCGCGCGCGGCGTCATCATCGCCGGGTGCGCGCTGCGGACCGTCGGCTTCACGCTGTTCGCCCTCGGCGACGGGCTGCCGGTGCTGCTCGCCGCCTCGGTGCTCAGCGGTCTGGCCGGCGCGCTGTTCAACCCGGCCGTGCGCGTCTACCTGGCCCAGGAGGCGGGGGAGCGCAAGGCCGAGGTGTTCGCGCTGTTCAACGTCTTCGCCACCACCGGCGCCCTGCTCGGCCCGCTGCTCGGCAGCGCCCTGCTGCTGGTGGACTTCCGCGCCGCCGCGCTCACCGCCGCGGGGATCTTCGCCGTCCTCACCGTCGGGCAGGCCCTGGTACTGCCCGCCCGGGAGGTTCCGCCGGCCACCGGCAGCGTGCTCGCCGACTGGCGCGAAGTCCTCGCCGACCGGGCGTTCCTGGCCTTCTCGCTCGCCATGGTCCCCCTGTTCACCATGGAGAACCAGCTCTATCTGCTGCTGCCCGACGGAGCCCGCCGGGCCACCGGCTGGGAGGGCGCGGCCGGCCTGGTCTTCCTCACCGGCACCGTCGCCAACCTCACCCTCCAGATGAGGACCACCCGCGCGCTGAAGAACCGCGGCCCCCGGCCCCGCTGGATCGCCTGCGGACTGGCCGTGATGGGACTGGCCTTCCTGCCCCCGATGGCCGTGGCCGGCGTCCGGGAACCCGACGGAGCGGGCCGGGCCGCGCTGGCGCTGCTGCCCGTGCTGCTGGGCACGCTGCTGCTCTACCTCGGCGTCATGATCGCCCAGCCGTTCGTGATGGAGCTGATACCGGCCTTCGGCCGTCCCGGGCTCACCGGCACCTACTTCGGCGTCTTCTACGTCGTGTCCGGGATCGCCGCGGCGGCCGGCAACACCGCGGTCGGCTGGGCGATGGACGCCGGCCGGACCGGCGCCCCCTGGCTGCCATGGCTGTGCTGCGCCTGCTCCGGGCTGGTCTCCGCGGCGGCCGTCGCCCGGCTGCACCGGCTGCGCGCCCTGCCGGCCGCCCCGCCGCCCGAGCCGGCCCCCGCGCGAGGAGCGGCGACCCGCTCCGGCCTCTGACTCCCCAAGCACCGCCGCCGGGGCCGCCGGTACGCCGCGCGCGACCGGCGCCGCCCCACCACGCACCACCCACCCCGTGAGGACGAACCCATGAACCGGAACCCCGAAGCCCCCGCCCCGTCCGCCGAAGAGGCCCGGCAGCTGCCCGGAGTGCACCGCCGCGGCTTCCTCGCCGCGACCGGCGCCGCCGGACTCGGCGCCCTCGCCCTGAGCGGGTGCGGCGGCCCCGACCGCGCCTCCGGGGGTGCCGGCGCCGGCAAGCCCCGGCGCGGCGGGCGGCTGCGCGCCGCGTTCGCCGGGGGCGGCGCCGGGGAGACACTCGATCCGCACCTCACCAACCTGTTCGCCGACGCCGCCCGCGCCAAGGCGCTCTTCGACAAGCTCGCCGACCACGGGTCCGACATGGCCGCGGTGCCCCGGCTCGCGTCCGGCTGGGAGCCCGGCGCCACCCTGGACCGCTGGACCGTCACCCTGCGCGCGGCCACCTTCCACAACGGCAAGCCGGTCACCGCCGAGGACGTCCTGTACAGCTACCGGCGCATCGCCGACCCGAAGAAGACCTACCGGGCCAGGGCGTCGCTGGAACCCATCGACCTGGACGCCAGCCGCGCCACCGGTCCCCGCACCGTGGAGTTCCGGCTGAAGCGCCCCACCGCCGAATTCCCCAACGTCCTCGCGGCCTTCGGCGCCTACATCGTCCCCGAGGGCGCCGAGGAGTTCGACCGCCGGCCCATCGGCTCCGGGCCGTTCCGCTTCGTCTCCTTCGCTCCGGGCCGGTCCACCCTCCTCCGGCGCAACGACGACTACTGGGACGGCGCCCCGCACCTGGACGAGCTGGAGTTCATCGTCGCCAACGAGGAATCCGCCCGGGTCAACGCGCTGCTGGGCGGGCAGGTGGAGTACGCCCACGAACTCAACCCGGCCACCGCCCGTGCCCACGAGGGCAACGGCCGGATCGACATCGTCCGGCTCCGCAACAGCTCCATGCAGGCGTTCGCCCTCAAGACCGACCGCGCCCCCTTCGACGACAGGCGGGTCCGGCAGGCGTTCTTCCTCATCGCCGACCGCGCGGAACTGGTCGCCGGTGCCCTGTCCGGAGCCGGCGAGATCGGCAACGACCTGTTCGGCAAGGGGTACCAGTACTACGCCGACGCGCTGCCGCAGCGCGAACAGGACCTGGACCGGGCCCGCCACCTGCTCCGGCAGGCGGGCGCCGAAGACCTGCGCGTCACCCTCGACACCTCCACCGTGGCCGCCGGATTCACCGAAGCGGCCGGCATCTTCCGCGACCAGGCGGCCAAGGCCGGCGTGCGGATCAAGGTCAGGACGGGCAGCAAGGACAGCTACTGGAGCGACATCCTCGACTCCGGCACCATGTGCTGCTACCGCTCCGGCGCCATGCCCATCGAGGCGCACATCTCCCAGCGGCTGCTCACCGGCTCCACCACCAACGCCACCCACTGGAAGCACCGGGACTTCGACGCCCTCTACCAGCAGGCGCAGTCCACCGAGGACGCCCGGGAACGGGCCGGGGTGTACGAGCGGATGCAGCGCCGTCTGCACACCGAAGGCGGTTTCCTGGTCTGGGGCTTCGCCGACTGGATCGTCGGCACCGCGCGCAACGTCGGCGGCGTCCGGCGGGACGCACCGGCCAACACCCTGGACTGGGCCCGCTTCGACACGGTGTGGCTCGGGTGAGCGATCTGCGCTCCTGGCTGGTGCGCCGGCTGGTCCTCGGGGTGCTGCAGATCGCGGCCGTGGTGCTGCTGGTCTTCGCGCTCACCGAGGCCCTGCCCGGTGACGCCGCCACCTCGCTCGCCGCCGACCAGCCCGACCCCGAACGCGTCGCGGCGCTCCGCCGGGCGCTGGAGCTGGACCGGCCCGCCCACGAGCGGTTCGCCGACTGGGCGGCCGGACTGCTCCGCGGCGACCTCGGCACCTCGCTCGCCTCCGGCCGCCCGGTCACCGGATACCTGTCCGGCGGCTTCGGCCCCAGCCTGCTGCTGGCCACCCTCACCCTGGCGCTGCTGGTGCCCGTGGCGGTCGGACTCGGAGTGCTGGCCGCCCGCCACGAGGGCGGCCGGGCGGACCGGCTGATCAGCTCCGTCACCCTGGGCGTCTACGCGGTGCCCGAGTTCGCCTTCGGCGTGCTGCTGGTGACCGTGTTCGCGCTGCGTCTGGACTGGCTGCCGCCCACGGCCGTCGGCTACGGCACCGACCTGGCCGCCCACCCGGCGGTGCTGGTCCTCCCGGTGCTCGTCCTGCTCTCCCGGCCGGTGTGCTCGATCAGCCGCCTGGTACGGGCCGGCATGATCGACGCACTGGCCTCGCCGTACGTCGCCCAGGCGCGCCGCTACGGCATCCCGGGGGCGCGCGTGCGGTACGCCCACGCCCTGCCCAACGCGGTGGTGCCGGCCGCCCAGCAACTCGCCCGTACCGTGGACTGGCTGCTGTGCGGAGTGATCGTGGTGGAGGCGCTGTTCGCCATTCCCGGCCTCGGCACCGTCCTGATGGACGCGGTGGCCGCCCGGGACGTGCCGGTGGTGCAAGGACTCGCCGTGGTCTTCGGCGTGTTCGCGGTCGTGCTCAACCTCGGCGCCGACCTGGTCACCCGCCGCCTCGCGCCCCGGGCGGGGGTGGCCGCGTGATCCGCGCCGGGCTGCGGCACCGGCCCGGGCCGGACGCCCCCGGCACTCCGGCGCGGACCGGCCGGTCCGGGCGCTGGCCGTCCGGGCCGGGCCGCTACGCGCTCGGTGCCGGTCTCGCGGGCGTACCGCTGCTGCTGGCCCTGCTGGGCCCGTTGTTCGCCGGCGAGCCGGGGAAGCGCGCGACCTCCTTCACCCTCGGCGGCGGCCATTGGCTCGGCACCGACTTCGTCGGCCGCGACGTGCTCCGGCAGGTGCTGCTCGGCGGCCAGTCGGTGGTCCTCGTCGCGCTGGCCGCGACCGTGCTCGCCTACGCCGTGGCGCTGCCGCTGGGCCTGGCCGCGGCCCTGACCCACCGGCGGTGGCTGGAGGAGGTGCTGATGCGGCCGCTCGACGTGCTGCTGGCCGTGCCCTCGCTGCTGGCGGTGCTGCTCGTCGCCTCGGTCTACGCGCCCGGGACGGCCGGCCTGGTCCTGCTGGTCGCCGTGGTCAACGTCCCCGACGCGGCCCGGATCGTCCGGGCCACCGCCGCGGAGGCCGCGGCCCGGCCGGCCGTGGAGGCACTGCGGATGCAGGGGGAGAGCCGGATCCGGATCGCCCTCGGCTACGTCGGACGCACCATGCTGCGCACCGTGGCCGCCGACGCGGGCGTCCGCCTCACCGGTGTGCTCTACCTGGTGGCGACCGCGGCCTTCCTCGGGGTGGGGGTGGAACCGGACGCCGCCGACTGGGCGGTGATGGTGGACCGCAACCGGACCGGCCTGTTCGTGCAGCCCTGGGCGGTCGTGGTGCCCGCCCTGCTGATCGTGGCCCTCTCGATGGGCACCAACCTGCTCTTCGACGCCGCACTGGCGGGCCGGGACGCCACCCGGCGGCAGGAGCCCGCGGCCGGCGCCGCCCGGCCCGCACCGGGCGGGACGGCCGGGGACCCGCGGACCGCGGCCCCGGGCGGTGACCGGGGACCGGGCGGAAACCGTCCGGCAGACGAACGAGAGGAGACCCGCCGGTGAGCGAGGTGGCTCGGGTCACGGACCTGCGCGTGGAGATCGGCGGCCGGGCGATCGTCGACGGAGTGAGCCTGACCGTCCGGCCGGGCACGGTGACCGCCCTGGTCGGTGCGTCCGGCAGCGGCAAGACGACGACCGGCCTGGCCCTGCTCGGCGAGTACCCGCCCGGGGCCCGGGTCTCCGGCCGGGTCCGGGTGGCGGACGGCGCGGTCGGCTACGTGCCGCAGCATCCCGCGGCGGTGCTCAACCCCACCCGGCGGGTGGGCGCGCTGCTCCACGACATCGCCCGGACCCGAACGCGCGGACTGCCCCGCGGCCGGCGGCGGACGGCGGCCCGGGACAGCGTGCTGCGCGCCTTGCGGGCCGCCCAGCTGCCGGACGGCGAGGAACTGCTGCGCCGCCACCCCCACCAGCTCTCGGGCGGCCAGCAGCAGCGCGTGGTCATCGCCCAGGCGCTGCTGCTCGGCGCCCGGGTGGTGGTCGCCGACGAACCCACCACCGGTCAGGACGCGCTGACCAAGCAGCGGATCGTCGGGGAACTCGCGGCGGTCGCCGCGCGGGGCATCGCGGTGGTCCTGCTCAGCCACGACCTGGACGTGGTCCGGCAACTGGCCGACGACGTGCTGGTGATGCGGGACGGCAAGGTGGTGGAGTCCGGCCCGGCGGAGCGGATCCGGCTCGCCCCGCGGCACCCGTGGACCCGGGAACTCCTCGCCGCCGAACGGCCGGGGCCCCGGCCGCCGGACCCGCCGCGCGCCCCGGGCCCGGCCGTCCTGAGGCTGCGCGGCGTCACCGCGCGGCACGGCCGGGCGACCGTACTGCGCGACGCCACCCTCACGGTGCGGGCGGGGGAGTTCCTGGCCGTCGTCGGACGGTCCGGCAGCGGCAAGACCACCCTGGCCCGGTGCATGGCGGGGCTCCACCGCGACCAGAAGGGCGAGCTCACCCTGGACGGCCGTCCGCTGCCGCCCGCCCTGCGCCGCCGCAGCCGTGAACAGCTCGCCGCGGTGCAGTACGTCTTCCAGGACGCCAGGGCCGCCTTCGACGAGTACCGCCCGGTGCTGGACCAGGTGGCCCGTACGGCGGTACGGCTGCGCGGCCGGCCCCGCGCCGAGGCGACCGCCGAGGCGCTGCGGACGCTGGACGGCGTGGGTCTCGGCGCGGGACCCGCCCGGCGGCGGCCCGGTGAGCTGTCCGGCGGCGAACTCCAGCGCGCCGCGCTGGCCCGCGCCCTGCTGGCCGGGCCCCGGGTGCTGATCTGCGACGAGATCACCTCCGGCCTGGACGCGGTCACCCGGCGCGAGGTCCTCGCGCTGCTGGACCGGCTGCGCCGGGAGCACCGCGAGATGGCGGTGGTGCTCATCACCCATGACCTGGACACCGCGGCACCGGCCGGACGGGTCGCCGTGCTCGACGGCGGGGAGATCGTCGAACAGGGCCCGGCCGCCCGGGTGCTCGCCCGGCCCGCCCACCCGTTCACCGCGCGGCTGGTGGCGGCGGCGTCGGCGGGCCGTGCGGTCCCGGGCGCCTGACCGCCCCGCCCTCGCCGCACCGGTCCCCGCGCCCCTTCCGGCCGTGCCCCCGGGCGCGCCCCGGGGGCCGGGCGTCCGGCGACGCCGGCTCCCCGGGCCGGCCCGGCCGCGGGCCGGCTCAGTCCGCGCGGAGCAGGTGGCCGACCCCGGGGTAGGTGAGCACCAGCCCGTCCCGGCCGAACTCGATGTCACTGGTGAAGTCGCCCGACGCGTACCGGACCCGGGCGCCGCGCTCGGTCAGCCCGACGTGGGTGTAGGTCTGCCGGGACGGCCGGACCGTCAGATCGGGGACCGACACCCAGGCCATCAGGAACTCCCGCTCGCCCGGCGTCGTCTGCAACTGGTGGCGCAGCGTGGGCATGGTGTTCGTCAGCGGGGACATCCCCAGGTCGCAGTCGAGCGCCCCCACCACCTCCGGCAGCGGCCTGCCGCCGATGCTCCACTCGCCGCCGTCGCGCCGCAGGTCCAGGCGGTTCCGGCCGGTGAGCGTCTCGGCCGTCACCTGCAGTCGCCGGGTCACATGGCCGTGCCCGGTCTCCAGCTCGTACGCCAGCCAGTACGGCTCCGGCTTCAGCCCGACCACCCGGCCGGTCGCCCGCAGCCCGGTGGCCGACAGGTCGATCCAGGCCGTCTCGTACCCACCGCTCCCGGTGACCGCCCAGGTCACCACACGCTGCTCGGTCATCGGTCCCCTCCTGGGCTGCCGCGGCGCGAGCGCGCCCGGCACGGCCGGAACACCGCCCCCGCGCAGGTTACCCGCATCGCCTAAGATCGCCTGGATGCCACCACATGACCCCTTCGTGCGGGTGCGCGGCGCCCGGGTGCACAACCTCCGGGGCGTCGACGTGGACATCCCGCGCGACGCCCTGGTCGTCTTCACCGGGGTGTCGGGATCCGGGAAGTCCTCGCTCGCCTTCGGCACCCTCTACGCCGAGGCGCAGCGCCGCTATCTGGAGTCCGTCGCGCCGTACGCCCGCCGGCTGATCCACCAGGTCGGCGCGCCCAAGGTCGAGGAGGTCACCGGACTGCCGCCCGCCGTGGCGCTGGAGCAGCGGCGCTCCGCCCCCACCACGCGGTCCAGCGTCGGCACCGTCACCGCCCTGTCCAACTCGCTGCGGATGCTGTTCTCCCGGGCCGGAAGCCACCCGGAAGGAGTAGCCGGGCGACTGGACTCCGACGCCTTCTCGCCGAACACCGCGGCCGGGGCCTGCCCCGAGTGCCACGGTCTGGGACGCGTCCACCGGGTCACCGAGGAGTCACTCGTCCCCGACCCCGCCCTCAGCATCCGGGAGGGGGCCGTCGCCGCTTGGCCAGGCGCCTGGCAGGGCAAGAACCTGCGGGACATCCTGGCCGCGCTCGGCCACGACGTCGACCGGCCCTGGCGGGACCTGCCCGCCGAGTCCCGCGAGTGGATCCTGTTCACCGACGACCAGCCGGTCGTCACGGTCCACCCGGTGCGCGAGGCGAACCGCATCCAGCGCCCGTACCAGGGCACGTACATGAGCGCCCGGCGCTATGTGCTGCACACCTTCGCCGACTCCAGGAGCCGGACGCTGCGCGCCCGCGTCCAGCGCTTCATGGTCAGCGCGCCCTGCCCCGCCTGCCACGGCAAGCGGCTGCGCCCCGAGGCGCTGGCGGTCACCTTCGCCGGGCACGACATCGCCACGCTGGCCGCCCTGCCGCTCACCGGCCTCGCCGAGACGCTGCGCCCGGCCGCCGACGGGGACGACGAGACCGCCGCCACGCTCGCCCGCGACCTGCTCGCCCGTATCGAGGTGCTCACCGAGCTGGGCCTGGGCCACCTCGCCACCGACCGCCCCACCCCGACCCTGTCGGACGGCGAGCTGCAGCGGCTGCGGCTGGCCACCCAGTTGCGCTCCGGGCTGTTCGGCGTGGTCTACGTCCTCGACGAGCCGTCGGCCGGACTGCACCCGGCGGACACCGACGCGCTGCTCACCGTGCTGGACCGGCTGAAGGCGGCCGGCAACACGCTCTTCCTCGTCGAGCACCACCTCGACGTGGTGCGCCGTGCCGACTGGGTGGTGGACGTCGGCCCGCTCGCCGGGGAGCACGGCGGGCAGGTGCTCTACAGCGGACCGGTCCCCGGGCTGGCCGCCGTGGAGGCCTCGGCGACCCGCCGCTGGCTCTTCCCCGGCCGCGCCGCCCCCGCCGCCCCCGCGCCGCGCGCCCCGGTGGGCCGGCTGGGCCTGCACGGGGTCACCCGGCACAATCTGCGCGGGGTGGACGCCGAGGTGCCGCTGGGGGTCCTCACCGCCGTCACCGGCGTCTCCGGGTCCGGCAAGTCGACGCTGATCTCCCAGGTGCTCGCCGAGGTGCTCGCCGCCCACCTGGGCGAGGCGCCCGGCGGCCCCGGGCCGGAGGACGCCCCGGCCGACGAGCCGCCGCCCACCACGGCCGCGGACCTGACGGCCGCCACCGGGCTGGACGCGGTCCAGCGGCTGGTGCGGGTCGACCAGAAGCCCATCGGCCGCACACCGCGCTCCAACCTCGCCACCTACACCGGACTCTTCGACGCGGTGCGCAAGGTGTTCGCCGCCACCGACGCCGCCCGTGCCCGCGGCTACACCGCCGGACGCTTCTCCTTCAACGTGGCCGGCGGCCGCTGCGAGACCTGCCAGGGGGAGGGCTTCGTCGCCGTCGAACTGCTCTTCCTGCCCGGTACCTACGCACCCTGCGCCGACTGCCGGGGGTCCCGCTACCACCCGGAGACGCTGGAGATCACCTACCGGGGAGCGACCGTCGCCGAGGTGCTCGCGATGACCGTGGACACGGCGGCCGGGTTCCTCGCCGACGTCCCGGCCGCGGCCCGCGCGCTGCGCACCCTGCGCGACGTCGGCCTGGGCTACCTCCGGCTGGGCCAGCCGGCGACCGAGCTGTCCGGCGGCGAGGCCCAGCGCATCAAGCTCGCCACCGAACTCCAGCGCACCCGCCGCGGCCACACCCTGTACCTGCTCGACGAACCCACCACCGGTCTGCACCCGGCCGACACCGAGCTGCTGCTGCGCCAGCTGCACGCCCTGGTGGACGCCGGCCACACCGTGGTGGTGGTCGAGCACGACATGGACGTGGTGGCCGGCGCCGACTGGGTCATCGACATGGGGCCCGGCGGCGGTGACGAGGGCGGCCGCGTCGTGGCCACCGGCACCCCCGCCGACGTCGCCCGCGGCGCGGCGGGCCCCACCGCCGGCTACTTGTCGGCGGCGCTCCGCTCGCGCTCGGCCACCGCCAGCACCGACCGCCGGTAGCCGTAGCCGAAGTAGATCACCGTGCCCAACGCGAACCACACCACGAACCGCACCCAGGTCTCCCACTGCAGATAGGTGATCAGCCAGATGGAGGAGCCCACCCCGACCAGCGGCACGAACGGCATCCACGGGCAGCGGAACTCACGCGGCAGGTCCGGACGGCGGTAGCGCAGCAGGATCACCGCCACGCA
This sequence comes from Streptomyces sp. NPDC018031, assembly GCF_044327625.1. NCBI lineage: Bacteria > Bacillati > Actinomycetota > Actinomycetes > Kitasatosporales > Streptomycetaceae > Streptomyces > Streptomyces sp. NPDC018031. The sequence goes on along the minus strand of NZ_JBIRFT010000012.1, from coordinate 147,641 downwards.
CACCACCGCGAACGCCAGCAGAATGCCGATGTTCGTCAGCTCCGCCGCCTCGCCGATCTTCACGAAGCCGGCGATGGCCGCCGAGCCCACCCCCACGATCCAGGTCACCCGGGTGGGCACGTGCCGGGTGGGGTGGGTCTTGGCGAACCAGCGCGGGAGCAGCCCGTCGCGGCTCATGGAGAACCAGACCCGGGTGACGCCCAGCATGAACGTGAACATCACGGTGAGGATGCCGATGATCGCGCCGACCGCGATCACGTCGGCGACCCCGGTGAGGCCCACCGACTTGAACGCGGTGGAGAACCCGCTCTCCGGGTCGATCTCCGTGTAGTGCTGCATCCCGGTCAGCACCAGGCAGGCGAGCACGTACAGCACCATGGAGATGGCCAGCGAGTACAGGATCGCCTTGGGCATGTGCCGCTGGGCGTCCTTCGACTCCTCGGCCGCGGTGCTCATCGCGTCGTAGCCGAAGACCGCGAAGAACACCGTCGCCGCGCCGGTGAACGCACCGCCCACCCCGTACGGGAAGAACGGCGTGTAGTTGTCGGTCTCGATGTGGAAGAAGCCCACCACGATCACCAGCAGGACCACCGCGACCTTCAGCACCACGACCACCATCTCGAAGCGGGCCGCGCTCTGGATGCCCAGGTTGAGCAGGTAGGCCACGAACAGGCACAGCACCACCGCGAACAGGTCCACCTTGTGCCCCGCCCCGGTGCCCGGCGCGCCCAGCATCCAGGCGGGCAGCTCGGCGCCCGCCTCCTCCACCAGGAAGGAGAAGTAGCCGGAGATACCGATGGCCACCACCGCGACGATCGCGGTGTACTCCAGCAGCAGGTCCCAGCCGATGAACCAGCCCACGAACTCGCCCAGCACCGCATAGCCGTAGGTGTACGCCGAACCCGCCTTCGGGATCAGCCCGGCGAACTCCGCGTAGGAGAACGCGGCCGCCGCGCTCGCCACGCCCGCGATCAGGAAGGAGATGAGCACCGCCGGGCCGGCGGTGCCGTTGGCCACCGCGCCGGCCAGGGTGAAGATCCCGGCCCCGATGATGCCGCCCACCCCGATGGCGGTCAGCTGCCACAGCCCCAGGGTCCGGGTCAGCCGTTCGGTGGTCGCGCCCTCCGGTTCCTCGATGTGCTCGATCGGTTTGCGGCGCATCAGCCCCCGGCCGTGCTCCAGACTTCGATCAGGGGGGCTTCCGAACCCGGGCATATGTGTCCTCACCGCCGACGCCGACTGCTGACGGCGGCTCATGATGGAACAGCCCGGACGCCGAGTGAAGCCGCCGCGCGGTACCGCGCGGCCATGCCCACCGGACGACGGTCCGCCGACCCGGTGCCGGTGCCCGTGCCGCCGTGGCGCGCGGGTTGCCGGGGCGGCCCGCTGCGGCACACTGGTGCCATGCCGGAACTGCCCGAGGTCGAGGCCCTCACCCGGTTCCTCGCCGAGCACGCGGCCGGCCGGGAGATCGAGCGGGTGTACCCGGTCGCGGTGAGCGTGCTCAAGACCTACGATCCGCCGCTCACCGCCCTGGAGGGGCGGACGATCGCCGCGGTGGCCCGGCACGGCAAGTTCCTGGACCTCGCCACCGACGGCGGGCCGCACCTGGTGGTCCACCTGGCCCGGGCCGGCTGGCTGCGCTGGCGCACCGACCTGCCGGCGGCCCCGCCGCGCCCCGGCCGCGGCCCGCTGGCCCTGCGCACCGTGCTGGCCGGGGGTGGTTCCGGGCGGGGGCCGGCCGAGCGCAGCGGTTTCGATCTCACCGAGGCCGGTACCAGGAAGGGGCTCGCGGTGTACTGCGTGCCCGACCCCGGGCGGGTGCCGGGGATCGCCCGGCTGGGCCCGGACCCGCTGGAGGAGGCGTTCACCCAGGAGGTGTTCGCCGGGCTGCTGCGCGGAGTGCGCCACCGGATCAAGGGAGTGCTGCGCGACCAGTCCGTCGTCGCCGGCATCGGCAACGCCTACTCCGACGAGATCCTGCACGCCGCCCGCATGTCGCCGTTCCGGGTGGCCGCGGACCTCACCGAGGCGGAGACCGCCACCGTGTACCGGGCGCTGCGCACCACCCTGGCCGAGGCGGTGGAGCGGTCCCGCGGGCTCGCCGCCGGGGAGCTGAAGGCGGAGAAGCGGACGGGGCTGCGGGTGCACGGCCGGACCGGGCAGCCCTGCCCGGTGTGCGGCGACACCGTCCGCGAGGTGTCCTACCGGGACTCCTCGCTCCAGTACTGCCCGACCTGCCAGACCGGTGGCAAGCCGCTGGCGGACCGGCGGATGTCCCGGCTGCTGAAGTAGCCCGGGCGCGTCCCGGGGTCCGGTGGCCGAACCGGACCGGACCGGGCCGTGCGGGGCCGGGCGCGGGGGGGGGCGCCCCCCCCCCCCCCCCCGCCCCCGGCCCGCCCCCCCCCCCCCCCCCCCGGGGCGCCCCCCGAAG
>NZ_JBIRFT010000012.1:0-145198 GCF_044327625.1 Streptomyces sp. NPDC018031 | reverse complement strand
GGGTTTTTTTTTGTGGGGGGGGGGGGGGGGGGGGGGGGGGGGCGCGCCGGCCCGGGCGGGGGGGGGGGGGGGGGGGGGGGGGCCCGCCCCGCGCCCGGCCCCGCGGCGGCTCAGGACGCGCCGTCCATCGCCCGCACCAGGCTCAGCGGCCGCATGTCGGTCCAGTTCGCCTCTATGTAGTCCAGGCACTCCTGGCGGCCGGTCTCCGCCAGGGCGACCGTCCAGCCGTCGGGCACCTCGGCGAAGGAGGGCCACAGGGAGTGCTGCCCCTCGGCGTTGACGAGCACGAGATACGTGGCGTCGGGGTTCTCGAACGGGTTGGTCATGAGCTTCCCTCCGAAAGTCCGGTGATCGCCTACTGGGATATCAGGTCCGGGTGTCCGGTGGGAGAGCGGCCGGGGGCCCGAGCGCCGAGGTGGCCGGAACCGGCCGCCCGGCGACCGTCCCGGGCGCCGCCGGAACCGCCTCCGACACGCCGGTCGGTAAATCCGACGATGTGCTGTACGAGCCGGTGGGGGAGCGGCACACTGGGCATCCCCGCCGCCCGGCCCGGAGGCTGCCATGGCCCGCCGCTGACACCGAACCAGGACGAACCAACGCCGTCGGCGATCTCCGCGGACATCGCCAAGGGGGAGACGACGATGCTCTGGAACCCACTGCCCGGACGCCGGGTCGCGCGCCTGCGCGAGGAGAACGCCCGGCTGCGCGCGGAGGCCGCGGAACTCCGGGCCGAGGAGCTGATCCGGCGCGCGGACGCCGAACACCCGCACCCCGTCGTGCCCGAACTGCTGCTGCTCGCCGACTGGCTGGGCGATCTCCTCCGGGACGACGGGCGGCCCGCCGAGCCGGAACAGGCGCAGATCGCGCTGCGCTGGCTCGACGGCCGGCTGATCCGGCTCTTCGCCGTCTGCGAGGTGGCCGACCTGCACGACGAAGGGCCCGTCGACCCGGCCCGGCACGAGATCGTCGGCCGCCGGCCGGCCGATGACGGCCGGCCGGTCGGCTCGATCGCCGAGACCGTGCGGCACGGCTTCGTCTGGCGCGGCCGCGTGCTCCGCCCCCAGCAGGTGATCGTCTACGCCGAGGACGACCGCTGACCCCCGCTCCGCGCGGCCGGGTGGCCCCGCTCCGGCCCGCCGCCGCCCGGCACCCCACCCGCCCCCGCGGCGGGCCCCCGAGGCCGCCGGAGGCACCCCGGGGCGCGGTGGCCGAAGCGACATGACGGCCAAGCCGTCCCGAACCGCCCCGCGCCGCCCCGCCAGTTCCGGTGCCGGCGCCACACCCCCGCCCCGACCGCTCTAAGCTGCGGCGCAGCGGCGCGGGTCGGCCCGCGACCGTCCGCGGGCGGACGGTCCGGCACCACCCTGTAAGCGCTGCCGCGGCACGCCGCCCGACCCAGCGCATGGAGCAGCACAGCATGACCGACGCCCTGATCATCGGTGGCGGTGTCGCCGGAGTGGTGACCGCCATGGCCCTGCAGAAGGCGGGGATCCGCACCGTCGTCCACGAGTCGCACGCCAGCGGCGCGGACGACGCCGGGGCGTTCCTCACCGTGTTCGCCAACGGGCTGGAGGCACTGCGCGCCATCGACGCGCACCAGCCGGTGATCGACGCCTCCTTCCCCGCGGACCGGGTGGACTTCATCAGCAACACCGGGAAGCGGCTGGGGTCCCGGGAGATCGCCGGGGCAGGGGAGGGAACCGGCGCGCGCACCCTGAAGCGCGCCACGCTCTACCGGGTACTGCACGAGGAGGCGGACCGGCGCGGCGTCCGCATCGAGCACGGCAAGCGGTTCGCCGCCGCCCACACCGCGCCCAACGGCCGGATCGTCGCCTCGTTCGCCGACGGGGGCCGGGCGCAGGGCGACATCCTCATCGGTGCCGACGGCATCCACTCCCTCACCCGGAAGATGATCGACGCGGCGGCGCCCCGGCCGCGCTTCACCGGGCAGACCACCGTCTGCGGCTTCACCCGCGACGTCCCGGAACCGCCCGGGCCCGGCGCGTACACCATGATCTACGGCAAGCGGGCCTTCTTCGGCTGCACCGTGGCCCCGGACGGCGAGGTGTGGTGGTTCGCCAACGCCCCGGGCCCCGAACTGCCCCGGGCCGAACTGGCCGCCGTCACCCCGGAGCAGTGGCGGGAGCGGCTCACCGAGCTGTTCGCCGAGGACCGCACCCCGGCCGCGGACATCATCCGCGCCACCGGCGACACCATCGTGGCCAGCAACGCCTACGACCTCGCCACCATCCCCAACTGGTACGGCGACGCCATGATCGTCATCGGGGACGCGGCCCACGCCGCCGCCCCCAACGCCGCCCAGGGGGCCTCGATGGCGATGGAGGACGGCGTGGTGCTCGCCGCCTGCCTGCGTGACCTGCCGCGCCGCAGGGCCTTCGCGGCCTTCGAACGCATCCGCCGGGAGCGCGTCGAGCGGGTGGTCGCCACCAGCGCGGCGATGGCCCGCCAGACCACCCCGGGCGCGCTGGGCCGGATGGTCCGGGACACGGTCCTGCCCCGCCGGCTGGACCGGGGCGGCGCCGGGGCGGACGCCTGGCTCACCGGCCACCGCATCGACTGGGACGCCACCGTGGAGGACGGCCCGCGCCGGTGACGGGCTCGCGTCCGAGGGAATGATCTCCCGTAGGCTGATGATCGGTCATGATGGAAGGAACCGGCCGCCGGCCGGGCGGACTTCCGGAACGCGGGAGAGACGGGGGAGACATGGGAAGGCACGGGTGCGGTGGCTGAGCCGGCCGCCTCAGGAGGCGTCGGGGCCGGTGTGCGCGTCCTCCAGCCGGAAGCCGACCTTCATGTACACCTGGTAGTGCGCGACGGCGCCGTTCTCGATGTGCCCGCGGATCTGGCCGACCTCGAACCAGTCCAGGTTCCGCAGGGTCTGCGCGGCGCGTCCGATGCCGTTGCGGATCGCGTCGTCGAGGCCCTCGTGCGACGTGCCGACGATCTCGGTCACCCGGTAGGTGTGGTGCGACATGGCGGCCTCCCCGCTCCGTGTGATGGTCCGGTCGCTCCTCCCACGGTGCCCCAACCGGTACCGCCGCGCGAGCCGGGCGGCGTGCTGCCCCCGGCCGGCCCGGGGTTCGCGACCCGGACCCCGCGCCGGCGGCGGCCGCCCCGGGCCCGGTCAGGGGACCACGGTCACCGGCCAGCGGCCCGCCTTGACCAGCCGCACCGCCACCGAGCCGACGATCCGGTGACCCGCCTGTTCCGAGGCGCCCACCACCACGGCGTCGGCCTTCAGGTCGTCCGCGGCCGCCACCAGACCGCTGTACGGGTCGCCCCGGAGGGTGTGGAACTCCCAGCGCAGCTCGAAGATGCCGCGCAGCCGCTCCGCGGCCCGCTCCATCTCGGCCCTGAGCTCTTCCGCGATCTCCTCGGTGACCTCCACGACGGCGCCCCCGAGCACCGCGGTCGCGGCCGGCAGGGGCTGTACGTAGACGACGGCGAGCAGCGCGTGCTGCCGCCGGGCCAGCCCGGCCGCGTAGGCCGCGGCGCGCCAGGAGGAGTCCGAGCCGTCCACGCCGACGAGGACGACCTTGGGCCCGTCCGTACCGCGTTCGAACGACGCGGGCGATTCGTTCATCACATCTGCGAGGCTAACGCCGGCACCGGGGCAGTGATCGACCGCCCGGCCGCGGAGCACCGCACGACGACCGGCACCGTACGACAGGAGAAGTAATGGGCGGCACGCACCGGGGCGAGCTTCTCGCCATCAGCGACCTGCACGTGGCCTACGAGGAGAACCGGGCGATCGTGGAGCGGCTGCGGCCGGGCTCCGACGACGACTGGGTGATCGTCGCCGGCGACGTCGGCGAGGTGTTCAGCGACATCGAGTGGGCCCTGGGACTGCTGAGCGAACGATTCGCCAAGGTCATCTGGGTGCCGGGGAACCACGAGCTGTGGACCCACCCGAAGGACCCCCTCGAAGCGCGCGGCGTCGCCCGCTACCAGCACCTCGTCGACATGTGCCGGTCCAAGGGGGTGGTGACCCCGGAGGACCCGTACCCGGTGTGGGAGGGCAACGGCGGGCCGCTGACCATCGCCCCGCTCTTCCTGCTCTACGACTACACGTTCCGGCTGCCCGGCATCGACACCAAGGAGGCGGCGCTCGCCCACGCCCACGAGGTGGGCGTGGTCTGCACCGACGAGCACTTCCTGCACCCCGACCCGTACCCCACCATCGACGCCTGGTGCCGGGCCCGCATCGCCGAGACCGAGCGGCGGCTGGCGGCCTGCGACCCGGCGCGCAAGACGGTCCTGATCAACCACTGGCCGCTCACCCGGCTGCCCACCCAGGTGCTCCGCTATCCGGACTTCGCCCTGTGGTGCGGCAGCGAACTCACCGCCGACTGGCATGTGCGCTTCCGCGCCGAGACGGTGGTCTACGGGCACCTGCACATCCCGCGCACCACCGTCGAGGACGGGGTGCGCTTCCAGGAGGTCTCGGTCGGCTACCCCCGGGAGTGGAAGCGCCACGGCAGGCTGCCGGAGGACCCGCTGCGCCGCATCCTGCCGGTCCCCGTCGGCTGACCGGCCCAGGGAGCCCCGGGCCGTCCCGGCCCGGACGGCCCGGGGCTTTCCCGTCGGGACGGCCCGGCGCGCGGCCCCGAACGGGCGCCGCCGCCTCGCTGCGCCCCCGGGGCACCGCGGTCCGCCGCGGCCTGGCGGAACCGGCCGGCCGGTGACTAGCGTGGCGCCGTCCGGCGGGCAGCCGCGTCCGCCCGGCCCCGGAGGACGGCACGATGACGGCAACCGCACCCGACCCGCCTTCCGGCGCACCGTCGGCCGCCGGGCGGCCGCGCGGCCCGGTCGAGGTGTTCCTGCCGGACACCTACACCACCGGGGTGCCCTACGCGACGTTCCGGGAACTGCGCAGGACCGGCCCCGTCTGCTGGATCGACGAGCCGGCCGTCGGGCCCTGGCCCCCGGGGCCCGGCTACTGGGCGGTGTTCCGCCACCGGGACGTCAAGCGGGTGCTGCGCAGCCCCGACGTCTTCTCCTCGTACCTCGGAGCCACCCAGATCCGCGACCCCGACACCGAGCGGGACCTGGAGTTCGTCCGGGCGATGATGCTCAATCAGGACCCCGCCCCGCCCACCGCGGAGGGCACGCCGCGGGGCCACTCCAGACTGCGGCGGATCGTCGCCGCGGCCTTCACCCCCCGGGCGGTGCGGGAGCTGGAGTCGGTCATCGAGGCCCGGGCGCGGGCGCTGGTGGCGGAGGTGGCGGCGGACGGCCGGACGGACTTCGTGGCCCTCGCGGCCGACCTGCCGGTGTGGACCCTGGCGCACCTCATGGGCGTGCCGGAACGCGACCGCCGGTTGCTGTTCGACTGGGCCGACCGGGTGATCGGCTACCAGGACGCCGAGCACGCGCGGTCGGACACCGCCGCCACCGGGGACCTCAGCCCGATGGGCCGTGCCGCGATCGCCCACCGGCCGGCCACCCTCACCCGGCCCGACGGGCGCCCGGTGAACCCCCGCTCCCGGGAGGCGCTGAGCGACATGTTCGGCTACGCCCACGCCCTGGCGGAGCGGCCCCGCCCGGGCAGTGTGCTGGCCAGAGCACGGCAGGGCGGGCTCACCCGTGACGAGTTCGAGAACATGTTCTTCCTCTTCGCCGTCGCGGGCAACGAGACGCTGCGCAACGGCATTCCGGGCGGCCTGCTGACCCTGCTGGACCATCCCGGGCAGCACGCGCTGCTGCTGCGCCGGCCGGAACTCGTCGACGGGGCCGTGGAGGAGATGCTCCGGCACTGGCCGCCGGTGATCCACTTCCGGCGCACCGCCACCCGTGACGTCGAACTCGGCGGCCGGCTGATCCGGCGGGGCGAGAAGGTCGTGGTCTACCACGCCTCCGCCAACCGGGACGAGACGGTCTTCACCGACCCCGACCGGTTCGACATCACCCGGCCGAACGCCGGCGACCACCTCAGTTTCGGCCATGGCCCGCACTTCTGTCCGGGCGCGCGGCTGGCCCGCGTCCAGATGCGGGCCATGCTGCGCGGCACCCTCCAGGGGCTGCCCGGACTGCGGCGCGACGGCCCGGCGGTCCGGCTCACCTCCAACTTCCAGAACGGGCTCAAGCACCTGCCGGTCAGGTGGGAAACAGATCGGTGAACGGTCCCGAGGTGTCCCCCACCGACCGGCCGAACGGTGCGTCGAAGTCCCAGACCAGGAAGAGCAGGAACGCGATGAGCATGCTGAACAGCCCCGAGAGCATCAGCTCCCGCGGCGACCGGCGGATCTGCAGGGTGAAGATCAGGCCCACGGTCAGCACCGCCCCCAGGACCAGCCCGAACCACACCACCCCGGGCATCGTCGGCCCCGCGCTCTGCTCCCGCGCGCCCCGGGCGTCGGAGACCGCGGCGACCTGGTCCACCAGCGGCTGGTAGGTCTGCGCCGCCACCTCGCCGCGCGGAACGTGGTCGGTCACGTCCCGGCGGATCGTCCGCAGCAGCGTGTCACCGCGGTCGGTCAGCTCGCCCTTGTCGATCATCACCTGCCATTCGGTGTGGACCACGTGGTCCACATAGGCCCGGACGTCCGCGCGGATCCGGTCCCGGACCGGAGCGGGGTAGGCGGCGGCGCGCTCGCTCACCTCGTACAGCGCCTGCGCCTCCAGCCGCACCCCGTCCTGGGCGGCCCCGCGGGCCTCCCAGACACCGGCGATCGCCAGGCCCAGCACGATCGCGTACACCACCCCCACCATCATCGTCATGTACTCGATGACGTCCGGGGTCTCGGACGGGTCGTAGTCGTCACCCACCCGGCGCTCCTTGAGCACGGTGATCGCCAGGACCACCGAGCAGGCCGCGGCCATCGCGAGCAGCAGCACCAGCCATTCGGACATCGAACGGACCTCCCGGGTCGTCAGCGTCGCCCGCGGCCACCGGAGGCGCCGCGGGAGCGGGGTCGGAGGATGGCGGCCGCGAGTACGGCGGGCGCGGTGATCAGCAGGGTGGTGGTGACCAGCGAGGCGCCGCGCTCGGGCGACCGGCGCGGGGGCTTGTGGTGGGCGCGCGGCACCAGGGCGCGGCTCGGTGCGGACGACGGCGCGGGCCGGGACGTCGCGGACGGCCGGGGTGCCTGCGGCGCGGCCCGGGGCGGCACCGGGGACGGCGGGGGCTCGGAGGCCGGGGGAGCGGGCCGGACCGAGGGGCGGGCGGGCGTCGGCCGGGGCGGGCGGGGCGTCGGGGTCGGGGACGGCGGCCGGGTGGGTGCGGGCGTCGCGGTGGGCGTGGGCGTCGGTGTCGGGGTGGGGGTCGGGGTCGGGGACGGCGTGGGTGTCGGCGTCGGGGACGGCGTGGGCGTCGGGGTGGGGGTGGGGGTCGGCGTGGGGGTGGGCGTGGGAGTCGGCGTAGGGCACCATCCGACCCAGGCGTGGGACCCGTCGGGACCGGCCGAGGCGGTGGCGCACAGCCCGGGCACCGCCACCCGGCCGGTGTCCGCGGCGGCCATCGCTCCGGCCGAGGCGACGACGAGTGCGGTGGTGGCGAGCCCCGCACGCCGCGCGCGTTTCCATCGGTTCACGTCGGAGATGGTGGTGCACCCCGGACGGGCTTCCGCCGTATGGCGGTGCCGATTCCCTCGATGGGTGGAAAAGCCGCCCCGATCGCGGGGCGGAGGTTTAACCGGGCCGGAACCGTGGGCGGGCCTCGTGGGCGGGCCGGGCCTACCGGGGGCCCTCCACCGGGGCGTCGGGGAAGTCGCCGTGCCGGCCGGCCCCCGCCGCGAAGCGGGCGGCACCGGCCAGACCCTCGGCCAGCGCCGCCTGCCCGTACCGGAGTTCGGCCGCCAGGGCCTCCTCCTCGGACAGCCCTTCCTGCTCCAGCAGCGAGGCGCGGTCGGCCCGCAGGCACCGCTGGGGGAACCCGGCGATCCCGGCGGCGAGCCGCTCCGCCGCCGCGCGGGACCCGCCCGGCGGCACCAGCCGGTTCACCAGGCCCATGGTGTACGCCTCGGCGGCCGGCACCGGGCGCCCGGTCAGCACCAGGTCCATGGCCCGTCCGGCGCCGATCAGCCGGGGCAGCCGCACCGTGCCGCCGTCGATGAGCGGCACGCCCCAGCGGCGGCAGAAGACACCGAGGACCGCGTCCTCCTCGGCGACCCGCAGATCGCACCAGAGCGCCAGTTCCAGCCCGCCCGCGACCGCGTGCCCGCTGATCGCCGCGATCACCGGTTTGGTCAGCCGCATCCGGGTCGGCCCCATCGGGCCGTCGCCGTCCGGTGCCACCCGGTTGCCCCGCCCGGTGCCCATCGCCTTGAGATCGGCCCCCGAGCAGAACGTGCCGCCCTCGCCCCACAGCACCGCGACCCGGGCCCCGGGGTCCGCCTCGAACCCGCGGAAGGCGTCGGCCAGCGCCGCCGCCGTGGGGCCGTCCACCGCGTTGCGCACCTCGGGGCGGGAGAGCACCACCGTGGTGACCGGGCCGGCCCGTTCGACCCGGACCGGCCCGGTCACCCGTCGCCCTTGAGCCGCACCCGGTCCAGGATCGGCCCGGTCTCGACCCCGGGTGGCAGGGTGCCGAACGCGTTCCCCCAGTCACCGGAGAGCCGGGAGGCACAGAAGGCGTCCGCCACCGCCGGGTGGCTGTGGCGGACCAGCAGGCTGCCCTGCAGGACCAGGGTGAGCTGCTCGGCCAGCCGGCGCGCCAGCAGCTGCGCCCGCTGCGGGTCGGCCAGTTGCGTCAGCAGGTCGCGGAGGCGGGCCACCGCCGCGTCCAGCCGCGCGTCGGCGCCCGCGGTGGTGTCCACCTCGGCGAGGAACGCGTCGAGCGCGCCCTGCTCCCGGCCCAGGGCGCGCAGCACGTCCAGCGCGGCGACGTTCCCCGACCCCTCCCAGATCGACAGCAGCGGCGCCTCGCGGTACAGCCGCGGCATCCCCGAGTCCTCGACGTAGCCGTTGCCGCCGAGGCACTCCAGCGCCTCCGCGGCGTGCGTGCTGCCGCGCTTGCACACCCAGTACTTTCCCGCGGCCAGGGCCAGCCGGCGGAACGCGGCCTCGGCGGCGTCCCCGGCCTCGGACCGGTCCAGCGCCGCCGCCAGCCGCATCGCCAGGGTCGTGGCCGCCTCCGACTCCACCGCCAGGTCGGCCAGCACGTTCCGCATCAGCGGCTGGTCGACGAGGGCGGCGCCGAACGCCCGCCGGTGCTCGGCGTGGTGCAGTGCCTGCCGCAGCCCGGCCCGCATGCCGGCCGCCGAGCCGATGACGCAGTCCAGGCGGGTGATGTTGACCATCTCCACGATGGTCCGCACGCCCCGGCCGGGTTCGCCCACCCGCCAGGCCACCGCCTGCTCGTACTCCACCTCCGAGGAGGCGTTGGAGCGGTTGCCCAGCTTGTTCTTCAGCCGCTGCAGCCGCAGCGGGTTGCGGGTGCCGTCCGGCAGGACCCGGGGCACCAGGAAGCAGGTGATCCCCTCCGGCGCCTGGGCCAGGGTCAGGAAGACGTCGCTCATCGGGGCCGAGGTGAACCACTTGTGACCGGTGAGCAGGTAGGTGCCGTCACCGGCCGGCACCGCGGCGGTGGTGTTGGCGCGGACGTCGGACCCGCCCTGCTTCTCGGTCATCGACATGCCGGCGATGAGCCCCCGCTTGGTCAGCGGCGGGCGCAGCCCGAAGTCGTAGCTCCGGGAACCGAGCAGCGGCTCGTAGACCGCGGCCAGCTCCGGTTCGGCGCGCAGCGCCGGGATCGCGGCGTACGTCATGGAGACCGGGCAGCCGTGCCCCGGCTCGGCCTGCGCGAAGGTGTAGAACTTCGCGGCGCGCACCAGATGGGCCCCCGGGCGGGGCTCGTTCCACGCCGCCGCGTGCTGGCCGCTCTCCACGGCGGTGGCCATCAGCCGGTGGTACGCCGGGTGGTACTCGACCTCGTCCACCCGGTGGCCGTACCGGTCGTGGGTGTGCAGGACCGGCGGGTGCTCCTCGGCCATCCGCGCCCAGTCCTGCACCTCGGCGGATCCGGCGCGCTCGCCCAGTGCGACGACCTCCGCCTCGCCCCACTCGCCGCCGTCCCGGCGCAGGGCCTCCCGTACGGCGGGGTCGTCCGCGGTGCTGAAGTCGATCAGCGGTGGAGCCTGGTTGAGGACCTCGTGCGTTGCGCTCACAGCTACCTCCGGGCGGGCGGGACACGGACATGGGCGGGGCGCGGCCGGGCGCGGCACCGCCCGGCGATGCGTCTTACACTTCCATCATGCGTGAAGATGAACTGTAAGGGATAGGGTTTCGGAGAGTGAGGGAACACACCGCATCCGACACCGCGGGCCGGGGCGGCGCCGCAGCGCCCGGCAGCCTCTCCGGGCACGGTCCCGACGCACCGGTGACCCGCCCGCTGACCGCCCGTTCCGTCGTGCTCAGCACGTTGCTCGGCCATCACCCGCCGCAACTGCCGGCCCGCGCCCTGGTCCGGATCGGCGCGTTGTTCGGCACCGCGGAAGGCACCGTGCGCGTCGCCCTCACCCGCATGGTCGCCGCCGGGGACCTGGAACACCACGAGGGCATGTACCGGCTGACCGAGCGCCTGCTCGCCCGGCAGGCCCGGCAGGACGACAGCCGAGCGCCGCGCACCCGCCGCTGGCACGGCGGCTGGGAGATCGGGGTGGTGACGTCGGACCGGCGGTCCGCCGCCGAACGCGGCGCGCTCCGCTCGACGATGGCGCAGCTGCGCCTGGCCGAGCTGCGCGAGGGGACCTGGCTGCGGCCGGACAACCTGGTCCGGCCGCGTCCGGCGGTGCTGGCCGAGCAGTGCACCTGGCTCACCGGGGCGCCCGACGGCGACCCGGCCGGACTCGCCGCCCGGCTGTGGGACCTGGCCGGCTGGGCACGGCAGGCCCGCGACCTGCTGGCCGCCATGGACCGCGCGCCGGGCCCGGCGGACCGGTTCGCGGTCGCCGCCGCGATCCTGCGCCACCTCCTCACCGACCCGGTACTGCCCGCCCGGCTGCTGCCCGGCGACTGGCCGGGGGCCGAACTGCGGTCGCGCTACGACGAGTTCGAACGCGAGCTGCGGGGGCTGCTGCCCCGGCACACCGGGGCGTAGGGCGGCGGACGCGGCACGGCCGCTCAAGCCGCTGCCGCACCCTGCCGGCCGGCCGCACTCCGCCGGCCCGCCGCACATCGGCGGGCCGGGCGGACGCGCCGCTCAGCCGGTGACGGTCGCCGGGTCGCTCACCCCGGCCCGGCCGGTCTCCACGTGCCCGGCCAGCCGGCGCAGGAAGCCGGCGTCGGCGCCGGAGACCACCGACACGTCGTACCACTGCCGGCCGGCCCGCAGATCGACGGTGTGGGCCACGGTGCCCCCGGGCCGCACCGTGAAGGTGCGGGGCGGGCCGCCGTAGGCGTCGCGGACGGTGAGTTCGGCGTCGTGGGCGCCGGCGTTGGTCAGGGTCAGCGACAGGTTGCCGGTGGCGGCGTCGTGGCGCCCGGTGACCTCGGGCCCGGCGGCCGTGCCGGGGCCGGCGAAGGTGCGCAGGAAGCCGTTCGGCCCGTGCACCGTCAGGTCGTAGCGGCCTTGCGAGTAGGCGGTGTTCCAGGTGTCGGCGAGCGTCCGGCCCGCCCCGGTGGTGTACGTCCACGGGCCGTCGTCGCGGTTCCCGGCGGTCACGTGGAAGCACGCCCCCGCCCGCGGACCGCCGCCGAAGGTGAGCGTGAACCGGCCGCTGCCGGGGTCCGCCGCGCCGTCGGTGAACGGGGCGTACGGCAGCGGGCGGGTCGGCCGGGAGCCGGGCTCCTGCCGGGGCGGCGAGGGCCGGGCCGGCGGCCGGGGCAGGTAGTCGGGGTGCCGCTCGCCGTCCGGTGGGCGGTAGCCGTCGGTGCCGGGCAGCGGGGCGGGTCCGGTGTCCTGCAGCGCGAAGTCGAAGGCGGAGGTCAGGTCGCCGCAGACGGCGCGCCGCCACGGCGAGATGTTCGGCTCGGCCACCCCGAACCGGCGTTCCATGAACCGGATGACGGAGGTGTGGTCGAAGACCTCGGAGCAGACGAACCCACCGGTGCTCCAGGGGGACACCACCAGCATCGGGACGCGGGGCCCGAGCCCGTAGTTCCCGGCCGCGTAGCCGGCGTCGCCGGCGAAGTGCTCGTGCGAGGTGTCGACGGTGGAGGCGCCCTGCGCGGCGGAGGCCGGCGGGTAGGGCGGCACCACGTGGTCGAAGTAGCCGTCGTTCTCGTCGTAGGTGACGAACAGGGCGGTCCTGCTCCACACCTCCGGGTTCGCGGTGAGCGCGTCGAGCACCTGGGAGATGTACCAGGCGCCGTAGTTGGCGGGCCAGTTCGGATGCTCGGAGAACGCCTCGGGTGCCGCGATCCAGGAGACCTGCGGCAGCGTCCCGGCCCGGACGTCGGCCCGGAGGCGGTCGAAGTAGCCGTCGCCGTTCTTCACGTCGGTACCGGTGCGGGCCCTGTCGTACAGCGGGTCGCCGGGCCGGGCGTCGCGGTAGGCGGTGAAGTACAGCAGCGAGTTGTCACCGTAGTTGCCCCGGTAGGCGTCCTCGATCCAGCCCCAGTGGCCGGCCGCGTCCAGGCCGTCGCCGACGTCCTGGTAGACCTTCCACGAGATCCCGGCCCGTTCCAGGCGCTCCGGGTACGTCGTCCAGCCGTACCCGGCCTCCTCGTTGCCCAGGACCGGGCCGCCGCCGGTCCCGTCGTTGCCGGTGTGCCCGGTCCACAGGTAGTAGCGGTTGGGGTCGGTGGCACCGATGAACGAGCAGTGGTAGGCGTCGCACACCGTGAAGGCGTCGGCCAGCGCGTAGTGGAAGGGGATGTCGGCACGCGTGAGGCAGGCCATCGTCCGGGCCGACTTCGCGGGTATCCACCGGTCGTACCGGCCGTCGTGGAACGCCTGGTGGCCGCCCGCCCAGTCGTGGTCGAGACCCGCGATGAACCGCATGCCCAGGTCCTCGTCGTCCGGGCGGAACGGCAGCACCTCCTTGCGGCCGTCCGGCTGGTGCCACACCGGCTTCCCGGTCGGCAGCGTGACCGGGCGGGGGTCGCCGAAGCCGCGTACCCCCCGGAGGGTCCCGAAGTAGTGGTCGAAGGAACGATTCTCCTGCATCAGGACGACGATGTGCTCGACGTCCTCGATGGTGCCGGAGCGGCGGCGGGCGGGAATGGCGGCCGCACGGGCGATGCTGCTCGACAGCGCCGGGAGGCCCGCCGTCGCGCCGGCGATCCTGAGAAAGCGGCGCCGATTGAGTTCGGGCATCTGTCCTGGCCTCCTGGGTGGGGGAAGGGGACGGGGCGCAGTGTTCCAAGACCGCCGCCGTCAGGGAAGTGCGCGAGGGCGGGGACGGTCGGCGCGCGGCCAGGTCACCGCCCACCCCGGGGCGCTCCGAGCGCCCGTCCGGCGGCCGGCACCGGGCCGCCCGCCGGCGTCGGCCGCCGGACCCGGGGACGGACCAGGGGACACGCGGCCGCCCCGGTCACCGGCTGCCCCCGCCCGGCTCGCTCAGGGCAGCCGGGCGTCGATGAACCGGGCCACCGCGTCGGCCGCCTCGACGGCCGCCGCGCTCTCCCGCACGAACAGCTGCCAGCCGTGGGTGGCGTCCGGCCAGCGCTCCACCAGGCAGCTGCCGCCGGCCTGGACCACCCGGGCGGCGAACCGCGTCGCGTCGTCGACCAGCACCTCCCCCTCGCCCACCTGGACCAGCAGCGGAGGCAGCCAGGCCAGTGCCGCCTCGTCGGCGAACAGCGGCGACGCCAGCGGGTCGCGGGGGTCCGCCCCCGCCAGATACGCCTCGGCGGATTCCCGCAGCACCGCCCGCCCGAGCATCGGATCGCGGGCCGCACAGCGGTCGTAGGAGTCGGCCGTCACCGTCAGGTCGAACCAGGGCGACAGGCACACGGCCGCCGCGGGCCGCGGCAGGCCCGCCTCGCGCGCGGCCAGCAGCACGGCCACCGCGAGCCCGCCCCCGGCCGAACCGCCCAGTAGGACGAGGCGTTCCGGGGCGACGCCCCGCTCCAGCAGCTCCCGGTACCCGGCGAGGGCGTCGTCCACGGCGGCCGGGAAGGGGTGCCGGGGGGCGAGCCGGTAGGCGGGCGAGACGACCTCGGTGCGGGTACGCGCCGACAGATGCGCCGACAGCGGTTCCCCGCCGGCCGGCGAGCCCATCCGGTAGCCGCCGCCGTGCAGGTGCAGGACCGTCCCGCGCACGGTCCCGGTCGCGGGCCGCACGGTCAGGGCCGGCCGGCCGCCCGACTCCGTCGCCGAGGACACCACGTCCACCTCCGGCAGCGGAACCCGCGGCCGCTGCCGCCCGGCCGGTGCGGCGGTGCCGTGCGAAGGGCCCGGAGGCGGGCCCGGCTCGAAGTCCGGCCGTGGGGTCATGTGCGTTCGCCTCGCTTCTCGTGCTCCGTGCTGCGCGGTCCGTCCGTCCCCACGACCGGCGCGCCCCGGGGTGCGCCGACCGTCCTGGAAGGGACCGCAGTGATCAAACCACGGGCCGGCGGGGCCGCCGGGGCCCCCGCCGCCGCGGGCGCCGGGGACCGGCGCTCGGCCGCGGGGACGCACCCGCCGCGGCGCAGCACGGCCAGGAAACGCGAAGCGAGCACCGGATGTCCGCCGGGCGCCGGGTGGAGCCGGTCGGTGCCCTCCGGCTCCAGCATCAGCCGGGTGCAGCCCGGCCCGAACACCTCCAGCCCGTCGAGGTAGTGGAGGTGTTCGTCACCGTGGGCGCGCAGCAGCTCCACCGCCCGCCGGACCTGCGCCCGGCACTCGCGCATGGTGAGCCCGGAGGGTCCCGGCACCCGCTCCCGTTCGGGCGCCACGATGGAGGACATCACCGCGAACGGGGTGTCCGGGTGCCCCTCGCGGACGGTTCGGACGAACCCGACGAGCGCGGCGAGGAGCGAGTCCCGGTTGTGGCTGCCCAGCGACTGCACATTGACGCCGACACACATGGTGAGCAGATCGGCCGGCAGGTCGCGCATCAGCCGGGCCGTCATCGGCTGCAGGCAGCAGGCCGCGCCCAGCGCCAGCGAGGTCAGGTCCCAGCCCGCCCGCCGGGCGACCAGGGCGGCCCAGGCCCGGCTCGGCGAGGCGGCCCCCCGGCCCTGGGAGACCGAACTGCCGTAGTGCACCCAGCGCGGGCGGCCGTCCTCGTCCTCGCGCCGCACCGCGGCGTCCCCGGCCACCGTCAGGCTCCGCAGCCGGAAGCGGTGGTAGTACGGCAGCCACAGCGCCACCGTGCCCATCGTCCCCGGCAGCCCGTCCACCCGGAACTCAGCGTCCTCGCCGGTCTCCCGGAGGTCGACGGTCACCGGGGCGCGCCCCGCGCACACCACGTCCAGCCGGGCCCGCTCGGCGGGGCCGTTCAGCCTCGGTGGCGGATCGGCCTGGTAACGGCAGTGCAGGAAGGGGCTGTCGGTGCGGAAGGTGACCCGCACCCCGGACGGCAACGCCGCCCGTCCGGTGCCGCCCTCCGGCAGGTACAGGGCCGCCTCGCGGTACGGCAGCCGCCACGGGGCCGTCCAGCCGGCGCCGCGCTCCAGCGAGACGGCGCCGCGGTAGCGCAGCACCGGATCGTCATGGGCGATCCGGCGGTCGGGGGCGCTCACGGCCGTCACTTCTCACTCCTCGCTCCGGGGGCGCGTACCGGCCCCTGCCGCCTCCGTCCGGGTACCCGCGGGGGCCGCCGGGCATACGGTAGAGGACCGCCCCGACACTGACACCGGCACCGCCCTCGGCAGCCACACCGGCACCACCGCTCCACAGCGCGCGCTCACTCCCACCCCCCGTTCGGCGAAAGGGTCCGCGGCAGATGAACCCCTCTCCCGGAGCCGGTGCTCCGCAGGCTTCCCCGCAGGCCGGTCCGCTCCGGCCCGGCTCCGCCCGGGCTCGGTTCCCCGGGTTCGACGGCGAACTGCTCACCGGAAGCGGCGTACCGCCGTGGGCGTCGGAGGACTACGGGCACACGGTCCACGCGCCCCCGCTGGCCGTCCTGGTCCCCGGTTCGGTGCGGGACGTCAGGGAGGCGTTGGCGGCCGCGGCCCGCCAGGGCATACCCGTCGCCGCCCGGGGCGGCGGCCACTCGGTGCACGGGCAGGCCCAGGCCCCCGGCGGGCTGGTCGTCGACATGCGCGCGCTGGACCGGGTGGTGCGGATGTCCGACACCGAGGTGACCGTGGAGGCCGGGGCACTGTGGCGGGACGTACTGGCCGCCACCCTGCCGCTCGGCCGGACCCCGCCGGTGCTCACCGACTACCTCGGCACCAGTGTCGGCGGCACCCTGTCCGTCGGCGGCATCGGCGGCACCAGCCACCGGTACGGCCTGCAGACCGACTGCGTGCTCTCGCTGGACGTGGTGACCGGCACCGGCGAGGAGGTCACCTGCTCACCGGAGCGCCACCGGGAGCTGTTCGACGCGGTCCGGGCCGGGCTGAGCCAGTGCGGCCTCATCGTCCGGGCCACGCTGCAACTGGTGCGCGCCCCCGCCCGCGTCCGCCGCTACCAGCTGTCCTACCGCGACCTCGCCGCCTTCCTCGCCGACCAGCACCGGCTGGCCCACGAGGGCCGCTTCGGCCACCTGGAGGGGCAGCCCCGCCCGGAGCCCGACGGCACCTGGACCCATCTGCTGGAAGCCGCCGCCTTCGAGCCGTGCGACCGGGCCTCCTGGCCGCCCCCGGACCGGGAGCTGCTGGGCGACCTGGCCCACCAGCGCGGCACGGAGGAGATCGAGGACCTGCCGTACGCGGACTTCCTGGACCGGATGGCGCCCGGCGAGGCGTTGCTCCGCACCACCGGCGAGTGGTTCCACCCCCACCCCTGGCTCAATCTCTTCCTGCCCGGTGCGGCGGCCCGCGCCGTCGTCGCCGGCACCCTGGCCGGGCTGACCCGGCGCGACCTCGGGGAGTCCGGCCTGGTGCTGCTGTACCCGGTGCCCACCGCACGGTCGCGCACCCCGCTGCTGCGCCGGCCCGCCGGGGACACCATGTACCTGTTCGCGCTGCTGCGCACCGCGCCCGGCGGCGACCCGGCCGCCCGGGACGCGCTCATCGCCGCCAACGGAGCGGTGTACCGGCGGGCGCTGGCCGCCGGGGCGGTCGCCTACCCGGTGAACACGCTGCGGATGTCGCCGGGGGACTGGCACACCCACTTCGGGCCGGAGTGGGCGCGGCTGGCCGCGGCCAAGCGGCGGTACGACCCCGCCCGGATCCTCACCCCGGGGCACGGTCTGGCCATCTGACCGGCGGACCGGGCCGTCCGCACCCCGGGCGCCGGCTCAGATACGGACGCCGTGCGCCCGCAGATAACCCAGCGGGTCGACGTCCGAGCCGTAGCCGGGCCCGGTGCGCACCTCGAAGTGCAGATGCGGGCCGGTGCTGTTGCCCGTCGAACCGGATCTGCCGATCCGCTGGCCGGTGGTGACCTGCTGGCCGGTGCGGACCGACAGCTGCGAGAGATGGGCGTACTGGCTGTACCCGCCGTCCGGATGACGGACGATCACCTCGTAGCCGTAGGCGTCGGCCCAGCCGGCCGAGACCACCCGGCCGTGCCGTACGGACCGGACCGAGGTGCCGACCGGGACCGGGAAGTCCACCCCCGTGTGATAGCCGCTCGACCAGTGCGAACCGGCGGTCCGGTAGGCGGTGGACGGCGAGACGCCGTCGACCGGGGCGGTGAACCCGGCGTCCGCGGGCTCGGTCTTCGCGTCCGGTGCCGGCCCGGGCGCGGTCTCCGGCGCCGGCTTCGGCTTCGGCCGCGCCGCGGGCTCGGCCGACCGGTTTGCCCCGGGCTCCCGCGCGGTCACCCCGGACGGCCGGCCCGCCCGCCCGGGCGGGGTGTCCGGCCGGGCCGTGGTGCCGGTCAGGGAGAGCCGCTGGCCGGGGAAGATGAGATCGGGGTCGGCGCCCACGGTCTCCCGGTTGGCGCGGTGGAGCGCCTGCCAGCCGCCGTCGACGCCGTGCCGGTGGGCGATCCGGGACAGCGAGTCCCCGTCGACGACCACATAGGGGCCCGCCGTGGTGGTCGCCGTCCCGGGCAGGCTGGTCGGTGCCGGATCGGGGGACGGTGTCCGTCGCTCGCCGGCCGGTGCCGTCCCGGGCACCGCCGACACGCCGTCCGCCCCCGGCGGCCCGGCCGGCGCCCTCTCGGCGATCGCGGCCCGCTGCTCCCGGGTGGCCGCCCCGGCGCGTGGCGCGTACGCGGTGCCGGCGTCCGCCTCCCGGGCGGACCGCGGTCCTCCGGAGATGCCGCCGCCGGTGCTCCGGTCGCCGGCGCTCTCGTGGTCGGCGACCCCGTCCCGGGCCCCGGCGGCGGCACCTTCGGCGGGCGTGGCGCCCAGCAGGGGCAGGGCGAGGCCCGCGCCGGTCACGCCCAGCGACGCGCGGGAGATCCGAGCGGGACGGTACCGGCGATGGCGTCCGTGTGGGGGCATGACCGCTTCCTCTCGTACGTCTTTGCGAGTGCGAGCCGAGCTGTCGAGCGGCCAAAGGGTATGCGGGCCGATTCGGGCCTACAAGGGGTGCGGGGAGAAGGAGGCCCGGCCGGACGGGAGGGCACCGGCGTACGCTGCGCCACTCCCGTCCGTTGTGATGCGGGTCACGTTTGCCGATCGCGCCGGGCCGCTCGCTCAGGCACCGGAGGCGGCCCGGGCCAGCCGCAGCGTGACGATCTCGTGCGGCCGCAGCGCGAGCGGGACGTCCGCACCCTCGTGCGCGACCGTCCCGGTCGGGCGCTCCAGCAGATCGCACACCGTGACCGAGGCGACCGGGAAGGCGGCGGTGAGCCGGGTACGCGCCCGCCCGCCGAGCGACTCGTAGAGCCGCACCACCACGTCCCCGCTCCCGTCGTCGGCGAGCTTCACCGCGCTGGCCACCACCGCGTCGTCGGCGACCGACACCAGCGGGACGACCGTGCCGTCGCCCGCGACCCGCCGTCCGGGCAGATTGATCCGGTAACCCTCCCGGACCGCGTCCCCGATGTCCGCCCCCGGCACCAGCGCGTACCGGAAGCGGTGCACCCCCTGGTCGGTCCGGGGATCGGGGAACCGGGGCGCGCGCAGCAGCGACAGCCGCAGCCGGGTGGTGGTCCCGCCCGCCCCCGGTGCCGTCTCCGGGCGCACGCCGCGGGTGACGTCGTAGCCGTAGGTGGAGTCGTTGACCAGCGCGACCCCCCAGCCCGGCTCGGCGACGTGCACGAAGCGGTGCGCGCACGCCTCGAACTTCGCGGCCTCCCAGCTGGTGTTGGTGTGGGCGGGGCGGTACAGGTGCCCGAACTGCGTCTCGGCGGCGACCCGGTCGGTGTGCACGTCGACCGGGAACGCCACCTTGAGGAACTTCTCGGTCTCGTGCCAGTCCACCTCGGTGTCGAACTCCACCCGGCGCTCGCCCGGCGGCAGCGTGATGCGCTGCTCCACCCGGGACGAGCCGAAGGCGCGCACCACCCGCACCGACCCGTCGTCGAGCAGTTCCAGGGACTCCGCCTCGGCCAGGTCGGTGACCGTGTTGCGGTAGAAGTGGTCGACGTCCCAGGCGTCCCACATGTTGGGGAAGTCCGGGTGCAGCTGCAACAGCCCGGCGGCCTCACCGGGCGCCACCGTCTCCCGGTCCGCGGCGATGTCGTGGACCGACGGCAGCAGCCCGCGGGCGTCCACCCGCACCCGCAGCAGCCCGTTGTCCAGGACGAAGCCGCCGCCCTCGGCGGGCTCCGCCGACACCCCGGTCCCGCCGCCCGCGGACACCGGCGCCGCCCCGCCCGCCGGTACCCCGCCGCGCGCGTGGGGCGCCGCGTTGAAGACCACCGAGCCGCCCGCCGCCGCGTCCCCGGCCAGCGCCCGCTGCGCGGCGCTGATGATCCGCTCCAGTTCCGCCGCCACCGCCGCGTACCTGGCCTCCGCCTCCCGGTGCACCCAGGCGATCGACGAGCCGGGCAGGATGTCGTGGAACTGCAGCAGCAGCACCGTCTTCCACAGCCGGTCGAGGTCCTGGTACGGATACCGGAAACCGCACCGCACGGCCGCGGTCGCCGCCCACAGCTCGGCCTCCCGCAGCAGGTGCTCGCTGCGCCGGTTGCCCTGCTTGGTCTTCGCCTGGCTGGTCAGCGTCGCCCGGTGCAGTTCCAGGTAGAGCTCGCCCACCCACACCGGCGCGTGGCCGTACTCCGCGTGGGCCTTCTCGAAGAACGCCGACGGCTTCTCGAAGCGGACCGTCGCCGAACCCTCCAGGTCCGCCAGCCGTTTGGCGCGCGCCAGCATCTCCCGGGTGGTACCCCCGCCGCCGTCGCCCCAGCCGGTGGGGGCCAGCGAACGGGTCGCGCCGCCCTTCTCCTGGAAGTTGCGCACCGCGTGCGCCAGCTCCTTGCCCGACAGCTGGGAGTTGTAGGTGTCGATCGGCGGGAAGTGGGTGAAGACCCGGGTCCCGTCCAGCCCCTCCCACCAGAAGGTGTGGTGCGGGAACTTGTTCGTCTGGCTCCAGGAGATCTTCTGGGTCAGGAACCACCTGGCACCCGCCAGCTTCACCAGCTGGGGCAGCGCCGCCGAGTAGCCGAAGGTGTCCGGCAGCCACACCTCCTCGGTCTCGATCCCGAACTCCTCCAGGAAGAACCGCTTGCCGTGCACGAACTGCCGGGCCAGCGCCTCCGACCCGGGCATGTTGGTGTCCGACTCCACCCACATGCCGCCCACCGGTACGAACCGGCCGTCCGCCACCGCCTTCTTGACCCGGGCGTACACCTCCGGCCGGTGCTCCTTGATCCACGCGAACTGCTGCGCCTGCGACATCGCGAAGACGAAGTCCGGATCGTCCTCCAGCAGGGCCGTCATGTTCGACGTGGTCCGAGCCACCTTGCGCACCGTCTCCCGCAGCGGCCACAGCCACGCCGAGTCGATGTGGCTGTGGCCCACCGCGCTGATCCGGTGCGCCGAGGCGTGCGCGGGCGCCGCCAGCACCCCGGCGAGCAGCGCCCGGGCCCGTCCGGCGGTGCCCCCCACGTCCTGCAGGTCCACCGCGTCCAGCGCCCGCTCGACGGCGCGCAGGATCTCCCAGCGGCGCGGCGCGTCCGTCGACAGCTCCACCATCAGCTCGCCCAGCACCTCCAGGTCCTGGACCAGCTCCCACACCGTCTCGTCGAAGACGGCCAGATCCATCCGGGCCAGCCGGTACTGCGGCTCGCTGCCCGCCGTCTCCCGGTCGCCCAGCTCGGTGGGCCGGAACGGGTGGTAGTCCAGCAGCACCGGGTTGGAGGCCGCCTCCACGTGCAGCTCCACCTCCTCCCCGCCCGCCACCGGCGCGCCGATCCGCACCCACTGGTTGCGCGGGTTGAGGCCCTTCACCGGGGAGCCGTCCGGCCGGTAGACCAGCCCCTCGCACTGGAAGCCCGGCATGTTCTCGTCGAAGCCCAGGTCCAGCAGCGCCTCCACGGTCCGGCCGGCCCAGGCGTGCGGCACCGTGCCGGTCACGGTGAACCAGCTGGTGCCCCACGGCGGGCCCCACTCGGCCCCCACCTCGATCGGGGTGCGCGGCGCGGCCAGGCCCTCGGCGACCGGGACGGGCTCACCGGGCGCCTGCCACATCCCGACCGTGAGCGGGACGGACTCCGGATGGATCGCGGGGCGGATCCGCTCCTCCAGCACCCGCTTCAGGCGGGCTTCGGTGACGGCGCGGTCACTGTGCATGGGCAACCCACTCCTCGAGGACTCGTTACCAGCTGTAGACGGTGGCGGACGGCGCGGACGCGGTGAACAGCTCGTCCACCGCCCGCACTTCGATGCGGGTCGCCGCCTCACCGGCGGACCGGCGCAGTGCGGCGACGTGGAACGCGGTACCGCAGGTGCCACCCAGGAACCGGCGGCCGCCGCCCGGCAGCACCTGGTGCAGCTCATGGTGGCGCACCGCGCTGGAGGGCGGGCCCCAGACCAGCCGGAGCGCCGCGGTACCGTCCGGATTCCGCTCCGCGGCGACCACCCGGGGCCCGGCCGGGGCGCCCGGCGCGGCCGGGGCGGCGTCCCGCACCGCAAGCCCGCCCAGCCGCCAGCGGACCGTGCCGCCACCGATCGCGGTCAGCCGCACGCCGAGGGCGTGCACCGTCCCCGACCCGGCCCCCGCGAGCTTCCGGCCGACCCGCAGCACCGCGGTGGTCCACCCGGCTCCGGGGGCGAGCGTACCGGCCGGCACCAGCGTGAACGGGTACGGCTCACCGGGAGCCTCCGGCTGCTCCAGCGCCACCGCCAGCTCCACCCGGACCGCGGCCGACCCCGCGTCGGTCCGGTGCGCCAGCTCCACCACCGTGGCCTGCGTCAACGGCAGCCGCACCGAGTGGAGTCCGACCGTGGCCGGGGCCGGGAGGGCGCCGTCCACCAGCAGCGAGCTGCCACCGCGCCAGGCGTCGGCGAAGTCCAGGCCGACCCGCGGCCGGGCGCCGGCGGTGCGGACCACCCAGCGGCGGCCGGGCAGCCGGTCCTGCAGCCCCAGGTGGTTCCACTGGGCGTCCCCGAGTACCCGGCCGCGCTCGTACCAGCGCAGCCCGTGGCCGGTGTTGAAGGTGGTGGCGAACGGCAGCGAGGTCACCGTCGACCGGTCGGCGACGGTCAGCGCGGGTGCCCGCCAGGGCCCGGTGCCGCTGCCCGGCTCGGAGGGGTCGAGCGACGGCCCGGTCCAGAACCGGTCGTCACGGAGGTGGAAGGCACCGGGGGTGCGCTCGTCGGCCGGCAGCCCGGTCCAGGTCCACTCGGGCCGGTAGAAACCGTAGGACACCACATGCGGCCCCTCCGCGGGGACGACCGCGTCCCAGTCCACCGGAGTGTCCCAGCCGCGGGCTTCGGTGTCGATGCCCGCCCACAGCTCGTAGCGGTCCCGCCCCAGGTCCTCGGCGAGCCGCCCGGACGACGCCAGCGCCTGGGCGGACCAGTTGAAGTTGAGGAACATGGTGCCGGACTCGCGGAAGAACCCGGCATTGCTGTCGTTCAGCTCGTCCTGCCAGCTGATCGCCCCGGTGTCGATCATGGAGTCGTACCAGGTGATCCGCAGCCCCTCGCCGCGCTCCCGCAGATGGCGCAGGAAGTCCCGCATGTCGGCGGCGAGCCGCGCGTCGCCGCCGCCGGTCTCGGCGTTCACGAACCAGCCGTCGAAGCCGTACGCCCGGGCCACCTCGATCAGTTTGTCGGCGACCGGGAAGCCGCCCGCCCCGTCCCGCTGCACCAGGTCCCGGGTCCAGCGCAGCTGACCGCCATAGGCCGCGGGCGGCAGGAAGACCGTGCCCAGCACCGGCACCCCGTTGCGGTGCGCGGCGTCCACCACCGGCGCGTTGGGCGCGAGGATCAGCCCCTCCCCGGACGACCCGCCCCAGAAGACCAGCTCGTCCAGGTACGCCCAGTGGGTGGGGGCGTAGACGTCCGCCTTCGCCGCGCCCTGCGACGGATTGAGGGAGGTGGGGGCGAACGCGGCCAGCGCCGAGACCCGCGCCTGCCCGGCCCGGGCCGTGCCGTTGGGCGGGACCGGCGTGAAGCGGGCGGCCAGCGGCACCGTCGCGGTGTTGTACGGCAGGTCCGGATCCTCCCGCGGGGTCCAGGACTTCAGGCTCCGCCACACCACCCCGGGCTGCGGCGAGCCCGACGGCAGGCTGTCCGGGAACCAGTACGAGGCGTACGGCCGGAGCCCGGCCGCGGCCGCGCCCGCCGGGCCGCCGGCGCGTCCGGCCGCGGCCGGCCCGGGCTCGGCGGCGACCGCGCGGCCGGGGAGCAGTGCCGCCGCGGCGGCGGTGGCGGCGCCGGCCGCCAGCACTCCGCGCCGGGCGGGCGGCCGCCCGGCGCCCGCGGTCCGGTCCCGACCGGTGGAGAGCGGTCTGTCGGTCATGCTGGACTCCTTCGTGTACGGGCGTGTACGGGCGTGTACGGGCGTGTACGGGCCGGCGGCGTGCCGCGGATCCCGCGGACCGGCCGCCGCCGGGGGTGGGGGTGGGTACGGGTGCGGGCCGGTCAGCCGACGTCCTCGGCACCGATCACCTCCGTGATGCCGCGTGCCGCCAGGTGGGCCGCGTCCGCGGCCCGCTCGGCGAGCACCACGGCGGGGCGCAGCCCGTGCTCCGCCGCCCGCATCCAGGCCTCGAAGTACCGGCCGCCGGGCGCGCAGCCGGCGCGCCCGGTGCCGCCGGGGCCGGGGTCCAGCACCACGGCGGTGGTACGCGGCGCGGGCCGCGGGGCCCGCTCCGACCAGGCGCGCACCGCCGCGGCGATCGCGTACCCGGCGGGCTTCACCTTCCGGTCGTTGGTCAGCAGGCCCAGCCCGTACTCCAGCTCGGGGAAGTCGGCCAGCGACCGGTCCACGTCGTGCGAGCACCACCACGTCACGCCCCACAGGTCCGGGCAGTCGAGCGCGTGGCCGAGGGTCGCCTCGGTGAACGCGGCGGCCCGGTCGGGCGGGATGTGCGGTGCCGGGGCGCCCACCTCCTGCAGCCAGACCGGTCGCCGCGGGTCGTCCGCCCACGCCTTGGACAGCTCGACGAGGTAGGCGGCGTGCCGCTCGGTGGCGGCGCCCTCGGCACCGTGCCGCTGCGCGGTGCCGTTGAAGACCCAGGAGTGCACGGCGGTGGCGGCGCCGATCCGGGCCGCGTGCTCCGGGGTGAACGGATGGCCGTCCAGGTACCACGCGGCGTCGTAGCAGGCGTGCAGGTGGAGGCGGCCTGGCGCGCCGCTCTCGCACGCCCCGATCATCCGGCGCAGCCAGCGGCCGGCCTCCTCGGGGCCGATCGGGTCCGGGTCGGGGTGCGGGGCGCCGGCGAACTGGTTGATCTCGTTGCCCACCGTCATCCCGATGAAGTTGGGCCGGTCGGCCAGCGCCCCGGCCAGGGTCCGCAGATAGGCGGCCTGGCCCTCGACCACCTCCGGATCGGTGAAGAGGTTGCGCCGGTGCCAGGTGGTGGTCCAGGAGGGGACGAAGTCGAAGCTCGACAGGTGTCCCTGGAGCCCGTCCACGTTCACGTCCAGGCCGCGTTCGGCCGCCGCGTCGGCGAGCAGCACCAGCTGCTCCACCGCGCGCGGGCGGATCAGGGTGCGGTTGGGCTGGAAGACCGGCCACAGCGGGAAGACCCGGATGTGGTCGAGCCCGAGGGCGGCGATGGAGTCCAGGTCGGCGCGTACCTCGTCGAGGTCGAAGTCCAGCCAGTGGTGGAACCAGCCGCGGGTCGGGGTGTAGTTGACGCCGAAGCGCACGGAAGTCGTCCCTTCGTCGGCCAGGTGCCCGCGGGCCCCTGTCAGGTCGGCGGGGTCAGCCCTTGACGGCGCCCTCGCCGACGCCGCGGAAGAAGTAGCGCTGGAGGCAGACGAACAGCACGATCAGCGGGGCGACCGCGATGATCGCGCCGGCCGCGACCAGCCGGGGGTTGCCGGCGAACGTCCCGTGCAGATAGTTGAGGCCGACGGTCAGGGTGAACTTGTCGGAGTCGGAGAGCACGATCAGCGGCCACAGGAAGTCGTCCCAGGCGCCCATGAAGGCGAAGATGGCGACCACCGCGAGAGTGCCCTTGACGGACGGCAGCGCGATCCGGGTGAACCGCTGCCACACGTTGGCGCCGTCGATGACCGCCGCCTCCTCCACCTCGTACGGCAGGTTGGCGAACGCGTTCCGCATCAGCAGCACGTTGAGCGCTCCGACCGAACCGGGCAGCACCACCGCGATCAGGGTGTTGTGCAGGTCCAGCTCCCGCACCATGGTGAACTGGGCGATGATGATGGACTCCAGCGGCACCAGCAGCGCCAGCACGAACGCCAGGGTCGCGGCCCGCCGCCCCCGGAAGCGCAGCCGGGCCAGGGCGTACCCGGCGAGCGAGGCGCCGACGCAGTTGGTCACCACACTGGTGAGCGCCACCTTCAGCGAGTTCAGCGCGTAGTCCCAGACCGGGATGATGTCGGCCACCGCGGAGTAGTTCCCGAGCGTGGGGTCCCGGGGGACGAATCGGGGCGGCGAGGTGTGGATGTCCTCGCCGGTGCTCTTGAGCGAGGTGGACAGCTGCCACAGGAACGGGCCGATGGTGATCACCAGGACCATCAGCAGCAGCAGGTAGCGGACGGCCTTCCACCAGCCCGGGGTGTGCTTCACCGCTCCCCCCTCCGGTCCGCGCGCAGCACCAGCAGCATCAGCAGCAGGGCGATGACGAAGATCACCAGGGAGATGGCGGACGCGTAGCCGACCCGTCCGTTCAGCCCGGTGCCCACCCGCTGGACCAGCATCACCAAGGTGGTGTCCTCCCCGGCCGGGCCGCCGCTGGGACCGGCCAGCAGATACACCTCGGAGAACACCTTGAACGCGGCGACCGAGGAGAGCGCCCCGACGAGCACCATGGTGGAGCGGATCGCCGGCACCGTCACGTGGCGGAACCGCCGGAAGGCCCCGGCCCCGTCCACCGCCGCCGCCTCGTGCAGTTCCTCCGGCACGTTGGCCAGCGCCGCCAGGTAGATGACCATGTAGTAGCCGAGGCCCTTCCACACCGTCAGCGCCATGGCGCTGAACAGCAGCAGCCACTGGTCGCCGAGGAAGGCGACCGGCCCGGCACCGAAGACCTCGAGGATCGCGTTGACCAGCCCCCGGTCGTCCAGCATCCAGCTCCAGATCAGCGACACCACCACCACCGAGGCCACGACGGGGGTGTAGAAGGCGGCGCGGAAGAAGGTGATGCCCGGGATGCGCCGGTGCACCAGCAGCGCAAGCAGCAGCGGCAGCAGCACCGTGCACGGCACGACCAGGGCGACGTACAGCAGGCTGTTGCGCAGGGCGATCCAGAACTGGTCGTCCGCCATCATGGTCCGGAAGTTCTCCAGCCCCACCCAGCGGCCGTCGGTCAGGGTGCGGGTGTCGGTGAACGCCTGGTACACCGTGCTGACGAACGGATAGAGGCTGAAGGCGGCGACGACCGCCAGTCCCGGCAGCAGGAAGAGCCAGGGGCTGGTGCTCCGGTGGGTGCGCACCGGTGCGGCGGGGCGTCCCATCAGTTCTGCTTCAGCAGCTTGTTGCTGGCGTCCACTGCGTCGCCCAGCGCCTGCCGCGGGGACTTCCTGCCCTGCAGCGCCTTGGCGACCTCGTTCTGGAGGATCGTCTTCATCTCGTCGCTCATCACCACCGGGGTGTAGTTCACCGCGCCCTTGAGCATCCTGGCGGCGGCCACCCGCACCCGCCCCTCGTCCGTGCCGTCGTCCCTGGTCCAGTACTCCTTCTCCAGCGACCCCCGGGTGCTGGGGAAGATCGCCACCTCGTGCGCGAAGGACTCCTGGTGCCGCTGGTCGGTGACGAAGTGCGCGAAGGCGATCGCGGCCGCCTTGTGCTCGCTGTGCTCGTTCACCGCGACCCCCATCACGTACATATTGGGTTTCCCGTTGTTGTTGGGCGCATCGGTGATTCCGAGGTTCTCGTACAGGGTCGGCGCGTCGCGTTTGAACTTCCCCAGATCCAGCGCGCTGCCGGGATTCATCGCGACCTTCTGCTCCAGGAACTTCTGTCCGGCCTTTTCCGGGGTCATGGTGAGCGCCTGGGAATCGAGTCCGCCGTTGTCGTACAGTTCCTTGTACTTCGTCAGCAGCTCCACGCCGGCCGGTTCGTCGTAGGTGAACTCGGTGGCGTCGTCGTTCATCAGCCGCACGCCGTACCGGCCGAAGTCCTCGATGGCCGGGGGACCGGCCAGGGTGGCGATCCGGCCGCCCGACTCCTTCGCCATCGCGTTGGCGGCGGTGAACAGCTCCGGGTAGCTCCGCGGCGGCTTCTCCGGATCGAGTCCGGCCTTCTCGAACAGCGACTTGTTGTAGAACATGGGCCCGGTGTTGAGGTACCAGGGGAAGGCGTACGTGCCGTCGAGCCCGGGGAGCGCCGTGCCCTGCCAGGCCTCCGGGGTGTACTCGCGTGTGAAGCGGGCGGTGGCCGGCTCCTTGTCGAGATTCATCAGCAGTCCCGCCTTGGCCAGCGGGTACGCCAGGTCGGGGGAGACGTTGACCACGTCCGCGAGGTTCTCCGCGCCGGCGTCGGCGCTGAGTTTCTCCGCATAGTTCTCGCCGGGCGCGTCCAGCCAGGTGACCTTCACCCCCGGGTGCGCGTCCTCGAACTCCCCGATCAGGTCCTCGAAGTAGTCCTTGAAGTTCGCGCGCAGGTTCCAGGTCTGGAACCTGATCTCGCCCTCGACCTTTCCGGTCGCACTCGACCCGCCGCCGCCACCGGACCCGCACGCGCTGAGCGCGAGGGCCGACAGGGCGAGCGGCAGGGCGAGTGCCGCGGTGTTGCGGACTGTTCTGCGGGAGGTGCCGGGGGCACCTCCCGTGCGCGAAACGCCATGGGGAAGGGATATGCGCATGATCGGCGGACTCCTTGGGTGCGACAGGAGGGTCAACGACGAGCGGGCGACCAAAAGTTGCACCCGTGGAGATGGTCACGTCAAGACTTCCGTCATGAACTAATGCGCTTTAGCATGAGGTTGCTCAAGCGCTTTAGTACATGCCCTCGCCGGTCGTGGCGGGGGCTGGAGGTGACCCATGCGCCGGACTCCGGCCCGACGCCCCACCATCAAGGACATCGCGCGCCGCGCCGGCGTCTCGGAGAGCGCCGTGTCCTTCGCCCTCAACGACCGGCCCGGGGTGTCGCAGGCCACCCGGGAGCGGGTGCGCCGGGTCGCCGAGCAGCTCGGCTGGCAGCCGAGCACCGCGGCGCGTGCCCTGTCCGGCGAGGGGTCGGCCACCGTCGGGCTGGTGCTCGCCCGGCCCGCCAGCACGCTGGGCGTGGAGTCCTTCTTCCTGCAACTGGTCTCCGGGATCCAGGAGGCGCTCTCCCACCGCGGTCTGGGGCTGCTGTTCCAGGTCGTGGAGGACGTCGGCGCCGAGGCGGCGGTCTACCGCCGCTGGTGGGCGGAGCACCGGGTGGACGGCCTGCTGGTGGTCGACCCCCGGGAGGACGACCCGCGGCCGGAACTGCTCGACCGGCTCGGTCTGCCCGCGGTGGTGATCGGCTCGTTGCCCGACGCGGCCCCCGACCGGCCCGGCATCTCCAACCTGTGGGCGGACGACGCCGGCGCGATGGCCTCCGTCGTCGACCATCTGCACGCGCTCGGCCACCGGCGCATCGTGCACATCGCCGGGCTGCCCGAACTGGCCCACACCCGGCGCCGGATGGACTCGCTGCACGCCGAGGCTGCCCGGCGGGGCATGACGGACGTCCGCTCGGTGCCCACCGACTACTCCGACGCCCAGGGCGCGGAGGCCACCCGCCGGGTGCTGGCCCAGGGCCCGGCACCCACCGCCCTGGTCTACGACAACGACGTGATGGCCGTGGCCGGCCTGGCCGTCGCGGCGGAACGCGGGCTCGCGGTTCCGGCCGACGTGTCGATCGTCGCCTGGGACGACTCGGTGCTCTGCCGCAGCACCCACCCGGCGCTCACCGCGCTGGCCCGGGACACCGCGGCCTTCGGCCGGCACGCCGCCGAGCAGCTGATCGCCCTGCTCGACGGCGGTGCCGCGACGCGCGTCCAGGACGATCTGCCGAGGCTGCTGCCCCGGGGCAGCACCGGAGCCGCGCCCGGCGCCTGAGGCGGACCCGGCAGACCGGGTGACACCGGGCCGCGCGGGCGCCGTTCGGTGGCGGTCGCCGCCCGCCCCCGCCGGCCCGGCCGCCCGCGCACGATCCCGGTGCCGGCCGGGTCCGGGCCCGGCGGCCGACCGGGGGCGTCGCGCGCGGCGTCGGCGTGCTGTCCCGCCGACCGTGACCGGCGGCGTGGCCCGCACCCCTCCGATGGGATGATCGGACCTTAGATGAGCGCCCTCATCGCCCGTCCCTCACCGGAAAGCATGCTATCCGGCGCGAAGAGCTACTTCTTCGACTAAACACAACAAATCGGT
The DNA here is from genome assembly GCF_044327625.1 of Streptomyces sp. NPDC018031. Classification (NCBI taxonomy): domain Bacteria; kingdom Bacillati; phylum Actinomycetota; class Actinomycetes; order Kitasatosporales; family Streptomycetaceae; genus Streptomyces; species Streptomyces sp. NPDC018031. The sequence continues at coordinate 115,385 of NZ_JBIRFT010000012.1, read as the reverse complement.
CAGACATTGATACCTAAAGCATCGCGGGTGTTCTCGCGAATAGACGGCAGAAACACGTTCGCCGCGTGGCGCCGGCCACGGGTGATCCTCTGGGTCACGGCGGGGGTGGTGACCCTCGGACTCCTCATCGCGCTGGAGGTGGCCGCGCGGCATTACGCCGGCGTGTCGGGGCCGCTGACCAACCAGGCGAAAGAGGTGATATTTCCCCCGAAGCCAGGGCCGCTGTACGCCGGAATGGCTCTGATGATGGTGGTGCTCACCTGGCGGCAACGGCTCATCGCGGCGGGCGCCGCGATCGGCATCGACATCGTCTTCGTGCTGGTGCGGTGGGCGGTCGACGCCGATGTGCCGGAAGGCCACTTCTTCGGCAACGGCGCGCTGTGGGTGATGCTGGGCTGTGCGGTCATCGCCGTCACGCGCCGCACCGGCCGGGAGCGCACCCTGCTGCTGAAGGGGGTCGGACTGGGCCTGCTGCTGGTGGCCGGCCGCAAGACCGGCGACACCTGGCTGCTCATCACCGCCAAGACCCGCGAGACGGTGCTCGACCCGTACCTGGTGGCGGCCGATCACGCGCTGGGCAACCCGTCGTGGCTGGCCGGCCGCATGCTGGAGGCCACCGCCCCGATCGGCACCCATCTGCTCGACTGGGTCTACGCCGAGCTCGCGGTGGCCGCCATCGTCGTGGCGCTGTACCAGCTGCGCAACGTGGCGATCGAGGGCCGGTTCCCGCGCCACCACCTGATACGCACCTTCCTGCTGATCGGCCTGGTCGGGCCGGGCATCTACATGATCTTCCCGGTGGTCGGGCCGATCTTCGCCTACGGCCCGGGCACCTCCGGTACCGGCGGCGTGGAGTGGGCGGTGGCCAACCTGTGGCCGGACACGCCACCGCCCCTCACCACCCCGCACCCGGTGCCGTACGACGGGATCACCCCGCGCAACTGCATGCCCAGCCTGCACACCGCATGGGCTGTCGCGATCTTCATCCACTCCCGCAACGGCCCGCGCGTCCTGCGGTACGCCGGGACGTTCTGGCTGGTCGCCACGCTCGGTGCGACGCTGGGCTTCGGCTACCACTACGGCGTGGACCTCGTCGCTGGGGTGGTGTTCGCGCTCACCATCGAGGCGGCGCTGCGCGCGTTCGACCGCGGCTGGGACCGGTCGGGAATCCGGCTGGTCGCCTACGGCACGACGGTCTTCGCCGCGCTCCTGGTGGCCTACCGCTATCTGCCGATGGAAATGGCCCGGCATCCCTGGCTGTTCGGACCGCTTCTCCTGCTGCTGATGGCCTCGGTGATCTACGGCTATGTGCGGACCACCAGACCGTGGGAACCGAAGGCCGCACCACCGGTGCCGCGACCGGAGCCGCAGCCCGAACCGGTGTGAGTCGTACCGGGCCGCGGGCGCCTCGCGCGGTGTCCCCGGCCCGGGCCCGCCGGCCCGCTCCCGGACGGCGGCCGGTTCCCCGGATCCCCGGCCGGGTCCGCTGCGGAGCGGCAGGTGCCGGGGCGGGCGCCGACCGGCGGGCTTCGGTACGGGTCGGGCCGGGGCGGCTCGGGGGCCGGTGAGCCGCCGGGGGCGCCGCCCGGCGACCGGGCGCGAGACGGGGTGCGTCCGGACCGGGAGGGGCGCCGCGGGGCACCGGTCAGGCGGCGGAGGGCGGCCGGGGCGCCCGGCGGACGGCCGGGGCGCCCCGGCCGTCCGCCGTTCCGGGGCCCGCGCGGCGGGCCGGCCCGCGATCCGCCACGTCCGCCGTGTCCGCCGCGTCCGCCGCACCGGGCGCGGCCGTCCCGCCGCCCGCGGCATCCGCCGGCCGCGGGGTACCCGCCCCCGCGTCCGCCCTTCGCTGTGGCCCAGAGGGTCCCCGCCCCCGCGGTCCCGCTCCCCGCACACGCCCACGAAGTCAGTAATCATGCGATATGCCCTGATGGTGGGATATCAGCGATGGTCAGGGGCTCGGCGTGCCCGGCGCGCACGCCACCACGCCGGGACCCGGAACACCGAAGGGCAGCGCTCCGCCGCCCGGCGACCGGGTGGCGGACGGGACCGATCGAGGCAGGGGCGATGGTGGTCGAGGCGGAAGACCTGGCGGCGACCCGGTGGCGTTTCCCGGGGGCGATCGCGGTGTCGTGGGTCACGACCACGGACCACAAGAAGATCGGCGCGCTGTACATGATGACGGCGTTCGGGTTCTTCGTCTTCGGCGGGTTCCTGGCACTCGTCATGCGGGCGGAACTCGCCCGGCCGGGTCTCCAGCTGATCTCCAACGAGCAGTACAACCAGGCCTTCACGATGCACGGCACGATCATGCTGCTGATGTTCGCCACCCCGCTGTTCGCGGGGTTCGCGAACGCCGTCATGCCGCTGCAGATCGGCTCTCCCGACGTGGCGTTCCCCCGGCTGAACATGCTCTCCTACTGGCTGTTCCTCTTCGGATCGCTGATCGCGGTGGGCTCCTTCGTCACCCCGCAGGGCGCCGCCGACTTCGGCTGGTTCGCGTACACCCCGCTCTCGGACGAGGTCCGCAGCCCCGGCGTGGGCGGCGACATGTGGATCATGGGGCTGGCGATGTCGGGATTCGGCACCATCCTGGGCGCGGTCAACTTCATCACCACCATCGTCTGCATGCGCGCGCCGGGCATGACGATGTTCCGGATGCCGATCTTCTCCTGGAACGTCCTGCTCACCAGCACCCTGGTCCTGCTGGCCTTCCCGGTGCTCGCCGCCACCCTGCTCGCGCTGGAGGCGGACCGGCAGTTCGGGGCGCACGTCTTCGACCCGGCCAACGGGGGCGCGATCCTGTGGCAGCACCTGTTCTGGTTCTTCGGCCACCCCGAGGTCTACATCATCGCGCTGCCGTTCTTCGGGATCGTCACCGAGATCATCCCGGTGTTCAGCCGCAAACCCATCTTCGGCTACGTCGGACTGGTCGGTGCCACGGTCGCCATCGCGGGCCTGTCGGTGACCGTCTGGGCGCACCACATGTTCCCCACCGGAGCGGTCCTGCTCCCGTTCTTCTCCTTCATGTCGTTCCTCATCGCGGTGCCCACGGGCGTGAAGTTCTTCAACTGGATCGGCACCATGTGGTCCGGGTCGCTCTCGTTCGAAACCCCCATGCTGTGGTCCATCGGGTTCCTGGTGACCTTCGTCTTCGGCGGGCTCACCGGTGTCCTGCTGGCCTCCCCGCCCATGGACTGGCACGTCACCGACAGCTACTTCGTCATCGCCCACTTCCACTACGTCGTCTTCGGCACCGTGGTCTTCGCCATGTTCGCCGGCTTCCACTTCTGGTGGCCGAAACTGACCGGACGGATGCTCGACGAACGGCTCGGCAGGATCCACTTCTGGACGCTGTTCGTCGGGTTCCACACCACCTTCCTGGTGCAGCACTGGCTGGGGGCCGAGGGCATGCCCCGCCGCTACGCGGACTACCTGTACGCCGACGGGTTCACCGCGCTCAACACGGTGTCCACCATCGGTTCCTTCCTCCTCGGCCTGTCGACGCTGCCGTTCGTCTACAACGTGTGGCGGACCGCCAAATACGCCCCCCCGGTCGAGGTCGACGACCCCTGGGGCTACGGACGGTCCCTCGAGTGGGCCACGTCCTGCCCGCCGCCCAGGCACAACTTCCTCGCGCTGCCCCGGGTGCGCTCCGACTCCCCGGTGTTCGACCTGCACCACCCGGACATCGCCGCGCTGGACCAGGCGGAGAACATGGACCGGCGGGACGTGGTCGACACCGACGACGGCCTGTCCCGCGACCGGCCCGGCGGCCCGGGGCGGCCGTGAGCGGACGTGCGGCCGTGCCGGAACCGGACGACATCACCTCGGGCATCGCCCAGGTGGAGGGGTATCTGCTGGCGCAGGCCGCGCTGCGCACCGCCCGTACCGAGGGCCAGGCGTTCGCGGCCCGGATGCCGTGGCTGACCTCCGCGCAGAGCGAGGAGGTGGCCCGCCACTTCACCCAGGCGCACCTGGAGGTCACCAAGGCCGCGCTGCGCACGGTGCGCGGCCGCTGCGCCGAGCTGCGGGCGGAGTACACCGCCCGCTACGAGCGGCTGCGGTACCGGCTGCTGTGCGCCACCGCCGCCGCGCTGCTGTCGGTCGCCGCCCTCTACGCCGGCCTGCTGCTCGGGCTGGACGCCGCCTGCTGACCCGAGGCCGGCCGGCCCGAGGCAGGCGGGCCGGGCCCGGCGGGCGCCGGGCCACCGCGACCGGTGGCCCGGCCCCTGACCGCGACCGGTGGCCCGGCCCCTGACCGCGACCGGTGACCGGGGCTGGGGCCGGTGACCGGGTCAGGTGACCGGGGCCGGGGCCGAGCCCTCCCGGACCCGGCCCCGGCCCGGTGGTTCAGTCCCGCACCGCCAGGGAGAGGGCGAACCGGCCCGCCTCGTCGGTCCACCAGTGCCGCAGGTCGAGCCCGGCCGCGGCCAGTTCGCCGCGCACCCGCTCCCAGCGGAACTTCGCCGACACCTCGGTGCGCAGTTCCTCTCCGGCGGTGAAGTGGACCAGCAGGTCCAGCATCGGGATCTTCACGGTGAGCTCGGTCCGCGCCCGCAGCCGCATCTCGATCCACTCGCGGTCGCGGTCCCAGAGCGCGACATGGTCGAAGTCCGCCGGGTCGAAGTCGGCTCCGAGTTCCCGGTTGATCACTGCAAGAACGTTTTTGTTGAACTGGGCCGTGACGCCTTGGGCGTCGTCGTACGCGGCCACCAGGGTCGCTTCGTCCTTGACCAGATCGGTGCCGAGCAGCAGCGCGTCACCCGGGGAGAGCATCCGCGCCACCGAGGAGAGGAAGCCGGCCCGCTCGTCCGGCAGCAGGTTGCCGATCGTGCCGCCGAGGAACGCCACCAGCCGCGGCCCCGGAGTGGACGGCAGGGTGAGCCCGGACTGGAAGTCGGCCACCAGCGCGTGCACGGTCAGCCCCGGGTGTTCGGCCAGCAGCGCCTGCCCGGCCTGGGTCAGCGCGCTCTCGCTGACGTCCACCGGGATGTACGCGGCCAGCTCGGGCAGGGCACGCAGCAGGTGGCGGGTCTTCTCCGAGGACCCCGAGCCCAGCTCCACCAGGGTCCGGGCGCCGGTGACCTCCGCGATCTCGGCGGCCCGGTGCTCCAGGATCTCGCGTTCGGCGCGGGTCGGGTAGTACTCGGGGAGTTCGGTGATCCGCTCGAACAGCTCGCTGCCCCGGGCGTCGTAGAACCACTTGGGCGGCAGCTGCTTGAGGGCGGGGACGCCCGCGGTCCCGGCCGGGCCGGGATCCGCGGGGAGGGCCAGCCCGCGGGCCACGTCGGCGCGCAGCGCCGCGGCCGTGGCGTCGGCGGGCAGGGTGCGGGAGAGGGTGAACGGGCTCACGGGGCAGGCTCCTTGAGCGGGGTGAGGAGGACATCGGTGCGGGTGGCGGTCAGCAGGGTGTGGTCGGGGACCTCCGTCCACAGCGGATCGTCGTCGTACGGCTCGGAGGCCACGACCGTCCCCGCCGCCGGATCCAGGCGGTACCACAGGGTGTCGCCCCAGGCGGTCGCGGAGATCGACGCACCATCGGTCAGCAGCAGGTTCAGCCGGGACCCCGGCGCCGCGGCGGCGACGTCCGCCACGGCGCCCGACAGCGCCTCGGGCGCCGGATAGCCGTCCCGGAGCCCGCGCTGCACCAGCGCCCACACCAGTGCGGAGTCGCAACGCGCCGCCAGGTCCAGCAGATCGGCCGGTGGCAGCCGGCCGGCCAGCGGCGCGACCGACCGCGGCCAGCCCAGGACCGCCCCGTTATGGCTGAACAGGTACGTTCCCATGGCGAACGGCGCCGCCGCCGCCTCCCCGTCCGGGTCGGCCACCGTCGCCGAGCGCACCGCCGCCAGCAGCGCGCCGCTGCGCACCACCCGTGTGAGGTCGGCGAAGGAGCCGTCCCCCCACACGGGTCCGGCCCGCCGGTAGCGCGCCGGCACCGGGTCCTCCGGCGCGTACCAGCCGACACCGAAGCCGTCGGCGTTGACCGTCCCGTGCCGCTGCCGGCGCGGTGCCCACGACTGCCGGTACAGGCTGTGCTCGGGACGCACCAGGATCTCCCCCAGCGGCACCGCCGGGCCGAGGTACGCCAGGTGCCGGCACATCAGGACCACCTCCGCGCCGCGACCGTGTCCGGGCCCCGCCCCGCGCCGCGGGCCGTCATCGGGCCACCTCCGGGCCGGCGTCCCGCGCGGTGCGGAAGCCGGCGAAGATCTGCCGCCGCACCGGCAGGTCCCAGTTGCGGAAGGTGCCCCGGCAGACCACCGGGTCGACGGCGAACGAACCACCGCGCAGCACCTTGTGGTCGCTGCCGAAGAACACCTCCGAGTACTCCCGGTACGGGAACGCGGCGAAACCCGGGTACGGCAGGAAGTCGTCGCCCGTCCACTCCCACACATCACCGATCAGCTGCCGGACGCCCAGCGGCGAGGCGCCCTCGGGGTAGCTGCCCACCGGCGCCGGCCGTAGGTGCCGCTGGCCGAGGTTGGCGTGTGCCGGGCCGGGCTCGGCGTCACCCCAGGGGTAGCGGAGCGACCGCCCGGACGACGGGTCGTACCGGGCCGCCTTTTCCCACTCCGCCTCGGTGGGCAGGCGCCGCCCCGCCCAGCGGGCGTAGGCGTCGGCCTCGTACCAGGAGACGTGCAGCACCGGCTCCTCCTCGGGTACCGGCTCGACCACCCCGAAGCGCCGGCGCAGCCACTGCCGTCCGTCCGGCCGCCAGAACAGCGGGGCCCGCAGGTCGTGCTCGCGTACGAGGTCCCAGCCGGCGGCGGTCCACCACCGGCGGTCCCGGTAGCCGCCGTCCTCGATGAACCGCAGATAGGCGCCGTTGCTCACCGGCACCGTGTCGATGAAGTAGGCGGGCGTGTCCCGGCGGTGCGCCGGTCGTTCGTTGTCCAGTGCCCACGGTTCGGTGGAGGTGCCCATGGTGAACGGGCCGGCGGGGACCAGCACCTCCGCGGGCAGCAGGCCCGCCCCGGCCGGCGGCCCCGGCGGTGCGGGTGCGGTCAGCACGGCCGGGCCGCGGCGCAGCTGGTGGGTGATGAGCATCGTCTCGTCGTGCTGCTGCTCGTGCTGGGCGATCATGCCGAACGCGAACCCGGCGTCGACCAGCGGCGTGCCGTGCAGCGGCGACCGGTCCAGTACGTCCAGCACCCGGCCGCGCACCTCGGCCACGTAGCGACGGGCCTCGGCGGGCGGCAGCAGCGGCAGCGAGGGCCGCTCCGCCCGCGGGTGTTCGAACGCGTCGTAGACCTTGTCGATCTCCGGGCGCAGCGCCTGCTGCCCGGCCACCGCGCGCAGCAGCCACTGCTCCTCCTGGTTGCCGATGTGGGCCAGGTCCCAGACGAGCGGTGACATCAGCGGGGAGTGCTGCGCGGTCAGGTCGTGGTCGTCCACGCAGCCGGTCAGCGCATGGGTGCGGTCCCGCGCGGTGCGCAGCACCCGCTCGGCGCGGCGGCGCAGGATCTCGGGGTCGGCCGGGCCGGTCCACGGGTCGAGGGAGGCGTCGTGGGTGGTCATCGGGTGCGCTCCTTCCCGGTGGCGTGGCTGAGCAGGTCGTCGGCCGGACATCGGCCCCGGGCGACGTACCGGTCGGTGAACTCCGCCACCGCGGAGACGATGCCGGGAGAGGCGCCGATCCGGGGCAGCGCGTCCAGCGCCGCGGCGAAGCACAGCGCGGCCGCGGCGCGCAGCTCCGGGTCCGCCAGTCCGTACCGGGCGGCGTTGTGCCACAGCGGGTTGCGCGGCGCGGGCCCGGACCCGGCCGTCTCGGCCAGCGGCTTGACGGCGCGGTAGACGCTCTCGGCGGCCTGCTGGTCGTCGAAGAGCGCCGCGGTGACGGCGAGCGGAACCACCCAGCCCTCTTCCCCCGCCTGGGCGTCGATCATGCGCAGTTCGAGGTGGCCTCGCGGTCGGACCGGCGGGAAGAGCGTGGTCAGGTGGTAGTCGAGGTCCGCACGGGTGGGTCTGCGGCAGTCCCCGCCGCCGCGGATCCAGTCCCGGAAGGTGAGCCCGTCGGGTATCCGCCAGGGGCCGCCGTCCTCGGACCGGATCACCATCACCGGCGCGTCCAGTACGTACCCGGCCCAGGCGGCCCGCGGGTCGGGGCCGTCGGCCGGTGCCAGGGTCCGGCCGGGGTCCATCGCGGACCACAGGGCCTGCCGGGTGGAGCGGTAGCCGGTGGGGGCGCCCTCGCTGAGCGGGGAGTTGGCGAACGCCGCGCTGAGCACCGCCCCCAGCAGATGGGCCAGCCGCCAGCGGCGGCCGATGCCCAGCGGGCCGGGTTCCGCGTACCCGGCGTCCACGCACACCTGCACCGACGCGGTGCAGCACATCATGGAGCGCCCGGCGGGACCCAGGCGGTCGAAGTAACGCTCCATCGCGGAGTAGCGGTGGTCGTCGAGGAACCGGCGGGGCGGATGCCAGGGGTTGTGGCCGTGCCCGGCGAGTCCGAGGCCGGAGCGGGCGAGCAGCTCGCGGACGAGGGCGAGGTCGGCGGAGGTGGTCTCCACACAGGCGGTCAGGGAGTCCGCGGGCCGCGAACTGAGCTCCACCTGTCCGCCGGGTTCGAGGGTGAGCGCGGACCGCAGGGGCAGTTCGCGCAGGGCGCCTACGGCGGCGTCCAGCCGGTCGGGGGCGACGGGGGTCGCCGGGTCGTGCAGGTCGTGGACGAACCATTCCAGCTCGACTCCGATGAGCCGGGGTGGTCCGTTCTTGAAACAGATGCCGCGCAGGTGGGCCTCGTGGTCGGCCTCGGCCGCCGCGTCCCGCTCGGGCGCCTTGCGTTCGGGCACAGCTGTCATCTCCTGTCCCGTTCCCGGTGGTCGGTCCGCGGTGACGCGGACCGGGCTGTCGTCCACCACTGTCACGGGCGGCGGTCGCCGGTCTCAAGGGTGCCTACAGCCTTGCACACCGCCACCCGCCCCGCAGGGCGGCCGGGTGACGCTCGGTACACGCGGGGTGGCCGGCGGCGGCGGGCCCGCGCCCGCTCCCGGGCCGGCGGCGGTCGCGGCCCGTTCCGCCCCGGGGGTGAACGGGCCGCGGCGGGCGGTCGGCCCGGGAGCGGGCCGGGCCGGGCGGACGAGGTTCCCCCGGCGCCGACCGACCGCTTAGTATGCCGCTGGGGTGAGACCCCTCACCCCACCTCACGACGCTTGTGGGAGGCCACCGGATGCAGGCATGGCGAGTGCACGAGACGGGCGAACCGAACCGGGTGATGCGCCTGGAGGAGGTGCCGGATCCGGCACCCGGGCCCGGCGAGCTCCTGCTCCGGGTGCGCGCGGCGGGCGTCAACTTCCCGGACGCGCTGCTGTGCCGCGGCGAGTACCAGGTGCGGCCCCCGCTGCCGTTCACCCCCGGGCTGGAGCTGTGCGGGGAGATCCTCGCGGCCGGCGAGGGCGCGTCGGGCGAACCCGGCACCCGGGTGCTGGCGACCGCCGCCCTCCCGGCCGGCGGCTTCGCGGAGCGCACCGTGGTGCCCGCCACCGCCGTCCTGCCCGCCCCGGACGCCCTCGACGACGCCGAGGCCGCCGTCCTGCACATCGGCTACCAGACCGGCTGGTTCGGGCTCCACCGCCGGGCCCGGCTGCGCTCCGGGGAGGTACTGCTGGTGCACGCCGCGGCGGGCGGCGTCGGCAGCGCCGCCGTCCAGCTCGGCAAGGCCGCCGGTGCCACCGTCATCGGCGTGGTCGGCGGCGCGGACAAGGCCCGGACCGCCGAGCGGCTCGGCTGCGACGTGGTGATCGACCGGCACACCGACGACATCGCCACCGCCGTCAAGGACGCCACCGGGGGGCACGGCGCGGACGTGGTCTACGACCCGGTCGGCGGGGACGCCTTCGCCAAGTCCACCAAGTGCGTCGCCTTCGAGGGTCGCATCGTGGTGGTGGGCTTCGCCAGCGGCGTCATCCCCCGGGCGGCCCTCAACCACGCCCTGGTCAAGAACTACTCCGTGCTCGGCCTGCACTGGGGGCTGTACAACACCCACGACCCGGACGCGGTGCGGGCCTGCCACCGGGAACTGACCGCGCTCGCCGCCAAGGGCGCGATCACCCCCCTGATCAGCGAACGCGTCCCGCTCGCGGGGGCGGCGGACGCGGTGCAACGGGTGGCCGGCGGCCGCACCACCGGGCGCCTGGTGGTCGTCCCCGGCGGGGACGGGGACGGACGGTGAGCGGGGCCGCGGCACCGGCATGACCCGGCAGCCCCCGGCGCGCCGGTAGCCCGACCGGACCGGGGGCTCCGGGACCGCGCCGGGCACTCCGGGCGCCACCGGAGACACCCGGCCCGGCGGGTGAAGCAGCCCGGCCCGGACGGCCGAGGCGCCCGGCAGGGCCGCGGCACGGTCCCGCGGTGCCCGGCCGCCGCCCGGACCCGGCACGGTCCCGCGGTGCCCCGGCCCGGCCGGCCGGGGGAGCGGTACGGCATCCGTGCGGGTTTCGAACCGGCGATCTCCACCCGTCCGGAGCATCCCGCCTGCCCAGGTCACCGGCGTGCGGTGGGTGAGACTGGCGGCCCGACCCCGATCCGCCGAAGCGGCCCGAGGAGGCTCCGCCGTGGTCATGTCGATCTCCGTGGTCCTACTGCTCCTGATTCTGGCCGTGCTCTTCCTGCGCAACAGCGGACTGAAGCTCAGTCACGCCATCGTCTGCGGTCTGCTGGGGTTCACCCTCGCCGGCAGCAGCATCGCGCCCACCATCTCCGAGGGCATCGCCGCCACGGCGGACGTCGTCGGCAGCGTGCGCCCCTGACCCGGAAGGCCGGGGCGCACACCGCCGCGGACGCTCGGCCGCCGGTCAGCGGCCGATCTCGACGTCCTCCAGGACACCGAGCGCGTCCGGCACCAGCACGGCGGCCGAGAAGTAGGCGCTCACCAGGTAGGACGTGACGGCCTGCTCGTTGATCCCCATGAACCGGACGTTGAGGCTCGGCTCGAACTCGTCCGGGATCCCGGTCTGGTGGAGGCCGATGACGCCCTGGCTCTCCTCGCCGGTGCGCAGCGCGAGGATCGAGCTGGTGCCGCTCTCGCTCACCGGGATCTTGTTGCACGGCAGCAGCGGCACACCCCGCCAGGCACGCACCGGCACTCCCAGCACCTCCGCACCCGGCGGGTAGAGGCCGCGGCTGTTGCACTCCCGGCCGAACGCCGCGATCGTACGCGGATGCGCCAGCAGGTACTGCGTCTTGCGGCGCCGGGAGAGCAGTTCGTCGAGGTCGTCGGGGGTGGGCGGGCCGCTGCGGGTGGGGATGCGCTGGGTCAGGTCGGCGTTGTGCAGCAGACCGAACTCGCGGTTGTTGACCATCTCGTGCTCCTGGCGTTCGCGCAGGGCCTCCACGGTCAGCCGGAGCTGCTGTTCGACCTGGTTCATCGGTTCGTTGTACAGGTCGGCGACGCGGGTGTGGACCCGCAGCACGGTCTGCGCGACGCTCAGCTCGTACTCGCGGGGTTTCGGCTCGTAGTCCACGAAGGTGCCGGGCAGGGTGGGTTCCCCCGCATGGCCGGAGGCGATGGCGATGTCGGCCTCCCCCCGCCGGTTCCGCGCGGGCAGCGGTCGCCGCGCGGCCTCGTCGAGGTGGGCGCGGAGCGTCGCCGAGCGGTCGGCCAGCTCCTGGAAGGCGCTCCGGGACAGGGCCAGCACCGTGGTGCGGGTGACCGCCCTCACGGTGAACCCCCAGTCCCGGTCGGGGCCGGTCACACAGTCCTCGCCGAAGTAGTCGCCGTCCGTGAGCAGCCCCAGCGAGGCGGTCTCGTCGTACGCGCCGGAGGTCAGCCGGTCCACCTTGCCGTGCGCCACGAGGACCACCTCGCCGGCCGGCCGCCCGGCCTCCACGATGACGTCGCCCGGCGCGTACTGCCGCTGGACGAAGCGGTCCGCGAGGTCCTCCAGCACCTCGGAGTCGGCGAAGCCGCGCAGCAGCGGAAGCTCGGTCAGCTCCAGCGGGATGACCCGGACGTCCGTGCCGGTGGAGACGAACTCCACCCGCCCGTCGCCGAGGGTGTGGGTGAGCCGCCGGTTCACCCGGTAGGTGCCGGCCGACACCTGCACCCACGGGAGCACCCGCAGCAGCCACCGCGAGGAGATGCCCTGCATCTGCGGGACGGACTTGGTCGTCGTCGCCAGATTCCGGGCCGCCGGCGTACCGAGGCTCGACTGCGGTTCGCCGGACTCCACTGACGTCGTCATGAACGAAATTCACCCATTTCTCTGCACGGACAGGTCGGCGCGGACACCTGGAGCGGACAAAGGGAGAGGCGGGCCACGGAAAACCGGGGCGCGGGCGGTCCGCGGAACCGCGGGCCGGTTTTCCAGCCGCCGTATCAGTGTCCGATTTCGACGTTCTCCAGAATTCCCAACGCGTCGGGCACCAGGACGGCCGCCGAATAGTAGGTGCTCACCAGATAGGAGATGATCGCCTTTTCGCTGATCCCCATGAAGCGGACCGAGACTCCCGGCTGGTACTCGTCGGGGAGCCCGGTCCGGTGCAGGCCGATGACGCCCTGGTTCTCCTCGCCGGTGCGCAGCACCAGCACCGAACTGGTGCCGCTGGCGGTGACCGGGATCTTGTTGCACGGGAAGATCGGCACGCCGCGCCAGGCGGGCACGGAATGCCCTCCGACCTGGGCGCTCTGCGGCACCAGGCCCCGTCGGTTGAACTCCCGGCCGATCGCCGCGATGGCCCGCGGATGCGCCAGGATCAGCCCCGGGTCCTTCCAGACGGTCGCCAGCAGTTCGTCGAGGTCGTCCGGGGTCGGCGGGCCACTGCGGGTGGGGATGCGCCGGCCCAGGTCGGCGTTGTGCAGCAGACCGAACTCGCGGTTGTTGACCAGTTCGTGCTCCTGGCGTTCGCGCAGCGCTTCCACGGTCAGCCGGAGCTGCTGTTCGACCTGGTTCATCGGCTCGTTGTACAGGTCGGCGACGCGGGTGTGGACCCGCAGCACGGTCTGCGCGACGCTCAGCCCGTACTCGCGCGGCGCGGTCTCGTAGTCCGCGAAGACCCCCGGCAGGGCCGGCTCGCCGACGTGCCCGGAGGCGACCTCGATCGCCGCCTCGCCGTGCTCGTTCTGCGCCGGCCGCGGTGCCGCCCGGAACGCCGCCACGTGCTCCCGCAGCCCCCGGTCCCGGGCCAGCAGCGCCTCGAACTCGGACCTGGCCAGCGACAGCACGATGACGGAGGTCGCCGCCCGCGCGGTGTAGGACCAACTGCCGCCGTCGGCCCGGGCCAGCTCCGGCTCACCCAGGTGGTCGCCGTCGGCGAGCGTGCCCAGCACCGTGGGCTGGTCGTAGGCCCCCGCCCCCAGCTTCTCCACCTTGCCGTGCGCGATCAGCACCAGCTCGTCGGCCGGCCGGCCCGCCTCGACCACCAGCTCGCCGGGCGCCAGCTCGCGCTGGCGGAAACGGTCCGCCAGCGCGCCCAGCACCTCGGGGTCCTCGACCTCGCGCAGCAGGGGCAGCTCCCGCAGTTCGACCGGGATCACCCGCACCTCGGCCCCGGTGGAGACGAACTCCACCCGGCCGTCGCCGAGGGTGTGGGTGAGCCGGCGGTTCACCCGGTAGGTCCCGCCGGGCACCTGTACCCAGGGCAGCAACTTCAGCAGCCACCGCGAGGTGATGCCCTGCATCTGTGGGACGGACTTGGTCGTGGTGGCCAGATTCCGGGCGGCGGCCGTGCCGAGACTGAGCTGCGGATACGGATTCTCGTCGCCGGAAAGGGATTCCACCGAAGTCGTCATGAAGAATGTCCACCCACCCTGTACGGACCTGCACATGGAATTGCCGCGCGAGCAACACCGAAGCTAGCAGCGGCCGTTGGGCGGCGCAGTCACTCGAAAGGGTGGCATGATCGCTTGGGTTATGTTCGAGTGAATACGCCGATCCCGTTGGGCACCGCCCGCTCGGCGCCGGCCGAGGGGTGGTTCCGGACCGAGACCCGCTGCTCACCGGGGCCGCGCGCGACCAGGGTCGAGGAGCCCCCGCCGTCCAGGTTGACCGCGTCCTCGGCGCCCACCGCCCGCATCACCTCGGCCAGTTCGCCGACCGTCAGCCCCGAACGGTGCTCCGGTGCGCCGTCCAGCGCCAGGAGGTGGAACCGGCGGCCCTTCTCGCCCACCCCGGCCGCGGTGCGCACCGCGGCGGTGACCGTGTCGAGGCCCGCGAGCGGACGGTTGTCCCGGACGATGGGGAAGCCGCCGATCGCGAACCGCATCGCGGCCTTGGAGGTGCCGAGCAGCCGGTGGGTGACCCGCACCGGATCACCGACCCGCAGCCGGCGCAGCTCCCGCGCCCCCGCCTCCCGGCCGACCAGGACCACCGACCCCTTGGCGACGGCCCCCGCGCCCGGACGGTCGGCCACCGCCGCCACCCGGCCCTTGCGCACCGTCACCTCGTAGGTCTCGGTGCTGCACGGGGCCGAGCGGTCGGTGTCGGTGCCGCAGGTCGCCCGGACCCGGGAGGCGGTGCCCCAGTCCGGGGTGAACGCCCCGACGCCGCCCACCGCGACGGCGTACTGGTTGAGGCCGCGCAGCGGCAGCTTGCCGTGCGGGCCGGCCACCTCGCCCCGCAGGGTGAGCCGGTCGAGGCGCCCCCTGCCGTCGGTACCCACCCCGATGACGTCCTCGGTGCCGGTGCCCGGCGGCAGGGCCGGCCCGAACCGCTGCCCGGCCGGCACCGCGGCCTTGAGCCGCCGGCCGCCGGCCACCGCGGGGCCGACCGGCGCGCCGGTCGCCTCCACCCCCGGGTGCTGGGCCTCGGAGATGTTGAAGAAGTCGCCGTTCACCGCCGCCACCGCGCCGCGCGCGTCCGCCAGCCGGGACAGCGGGGCGCGGGCGCCCACCGCACCTGGGTGGACCAGGTCCATCGCCACCCGCGGATGCTTCAGGTCGACGCTGACCAGATGGCCGTGGGCGGTGCCATGCGAGGAGGACAGCGAGAACTCCCGGTAGACCACGCCCGGGGCGAGGGTGTCCGCCGCGTGGAACCGGACCGAGGGCGCGGCGCCCTGGGCCGGAGCCGCGCCGGCGAGCCCGCCGCCGAGCAGCGCCGCCCAGGTGCCGAGCCCCGCGACCACCGCCCGCCACCGTCGCCGGTGGGCCCCGCCGCGGTGTCCCTTGCGTGCACGTCGTGTCACGATCCCCCCAGGTGGATGCGGCAACCGGCAACGGTCCCATGGCACCAGGGAATTCACCACGGCCGCCCGGAACTCGGGGGAAATGGCCGAAGACGGCCGGTGGAACTCTTGCTACCTCCCTGCCCACCGGGCCCGGCGGCCCCGATACTCTCTGGCGTCCACCGCCGCCATCCGCACCCACCCCGGCCGCGTGCCGGGTCGACCGCCGGGAGGTCCCCATGGCCCGCCAGACGCGCCGTGCCTTCGTCGTCACCCTCGGAGCCGCCGTGGCGGGCGGCGCGGCCGCCCCGGCCTTCGGGCACCGAACCGGCGGCCCGGGCGCGGTGCGGCCGCTGCGCGCGGCCCACGCCCACAACGACTACGAGCACCCGAGGCCGCTGCTGGACGCCCTCTCGCACGGCTTCACCAGCGTCGAGGCCGACATCTGGCTCGTGGACGGGGCGCTGCTGGTCGCCCACGACGCGGCCGACCTGGACCCGGCGCGTACCCTGGAGGCCCTCTACCTCGACCCGCTGGTCCGCCGGATCAAGGCCAACCACGGCCGGGTCTACCGCGGGCACGACGTCTCGCTGCAACTGCTCATCGACCTCAAGACCGCGGGTGACCCCACCTACCGCGCCCTGGCCAGGACGCTGCGCCGGTACGGCCCCGTCCTCAGCACGGTGTCCGGCACCGCGGTGCGGCGCGGCCCGGTGACGGCCGTGATATCCGGTGACCGTGCCGCCCGCGGCCCCATGGAGGCGGAGCGGGTCCGGCGCGCCTTCTACGACGGACGGCTGGAGGATCTGGACACCGGGGTCCCGGCCTCCTTCATCCCGCTCGTCAGCAGCAACTGGAACCACAGCTTCGACTGGCAGGGCTTCGGCCCGATGCCGGGGGCGGAGCGGGAGCGGCTGCGGCAGATCGTGGCCACGGCGCACGGGAGCGGCCGCCGGGTCCGGTTCTGGGCCACCCCGGACGCCCTCGGCCCGGCGCGTACGGCGGTCTGGCACGAGCTGCTCGACGCGGGTGTCGATCACATCAACACCGACGATCTGGCGGGCCTGGAGGACTTTCTTCGTAAAATACGCTGATCGGTCACGGTCGCATCGTAATCGGGTGGCGGCCGCCGGGCGCCGACCGCCATGCTGACCACCATGCACATCAGGCACGCGACCTCCGGCGACTGGCCCGCCATCTGGCTTTTCCTCCGCCACATCGTGAGCGACCGGGAAACCTTCACCTATCCGGCGGACATCGGGGAGGAGTTGGCCCGGGACATCTGGATGCTCGATGCCCCGGGGCGCACCGTGGTCGCGGTCGACGCGTCCGGAACGGTCCTCGGCTCGGCGAAGATGAACCCCAACCAGATGGGCCCGGGCGCGCACGTCTCCAGCGCCAGCTTCATGGTCGACCCCGCCCACCAGGGACGCGGCGTCGGGCGCGCGCTGGCCGAACACGCGCTGGCCTGGGCGCGGGCCGAGGGGTACCGGGGGATGCAGTTCAACGCGGTCGTCGAGACCAACACGCACGCGGTGGCGCTCTACCGCTCGCTGGGTTTCGAGGTGGTCGGAACCGTACCCGGGGCGTTCGCCCATCCGAGTCTGGGCTACGTCGGCCTGCACGTGATGTACTGCCCGTTCCACTGACCGCGGCGCGCCGTCGGGCCGGCGGTGACCGGACGTCAGCCGTGCCGCAGCAGGCCGTCGGCGCCGGACAGCACGGCGGCGATCCGCTCCAGCGTCCCGTCGTCACGCGCCACCGGCTCGTGGAGCGGTCCGTCGGCCGTGCCCCAGCGCCGGGCCACCGCCGCCGGGTCCTCGCCCAGCAGCAGCCCCGCGGCCTGGGCGGCGGCGCCGAGGGCCACCAGGTCCCGGGCCCGGGGCACCCGCACCGCGCGACCGGACAGCCGGCGCACCGTCTCCCGCCACCCGGCGCCCTGCGCGCCACCACCGATGAGCAGCAGCGGGGCGTCCGGGTCCGGGTCCGGGCCGCAGACCCGGCCGAGCGCGGTCAGCAGACTGAACACCGCTCCGTCGTAAGCCGCCTGGAGGACCTGGCCCGCGGTGGTGGTGGACCGCAGCCCGTGCAGCAGCCCCGAGGCGAACGGCAGGTCCGGGGTCCGCTCGCCGTCGAGGTAGGGCAGCACCACCACCGGGCCGGCCGGCTCCACCGCCTCCCGGTCCCGGCCGAGCAGCGCCGCCACCCGGTCCACCGCGAGCGTGCAGTTGAGGGTGCAGGCCAGCGGCAGCCACGCGTCCCGGGCGTCCGCGAAGCCGGCGACCACCCCGGTGGCGTCGGCCGGCCGGTCCGCGGAGACGGCGTAGACGGTTCCGGAGGTGCCGAGGCTGAGGACCGGCGACCCGGGGCGCAGGCCCAGCCCGAGCGCGGCGGCCATGTTGTCACCGGTGCCCACGGCCACCAGGGCGCCCTCGGGCAGCGGCTGCCCGGGCAGTCCGCGTACCGTCCCGACGGCCTCGCCGTGCCGCACCACGTGCGGCAGCAGCTCCGTCGGCAGTCCCACGTGACGGAGGATCTCCTCGTCGTAGGACTCGGTGCCGGCGTTCCACCAGCCGGTGCCGGACACGTCGCCGCGGTCCGTGGTACCCCGGCCGGTCAGGCGCTCGGTCAGATAGTCGTGCGGCAGCCGCACGGCGGCCGTATCGCGCGCGGCGTGCGGTTCCCGCTCCCGCAGCCACGCCCACTTGGTCACGGTGAACGCCGGGGCGGGCACGCTGCCGACCCGTTCGGCCCACGCCCGCGCGCCGCCCAGCTCCCGGACCAGCCGGTCCCGCTGCGGGGCGGAACGCACGTCGTTCCAGAGCAGGGCGGGGCGGACCGGACGGCCGCGGGCGTCCAGGGTGACCAGCCCGTGCTGCTGGGCGGCCACGGAGACGGCGGCGGTCTGCCGGACCCAGGGGCCGCACCGGTGGAGCGCCTCGACCAGCGCCTGCCACCATTCCTCCGGCTCGCTCTCCCGGCCGCCGTCCCGGCCGTGGACGGTGTGCGGTGCCAGGCCGCGGGCCACCACCCGCCCGGTCGGCGCGTCGACCAGCAGCACCTTGGTGCCCTGCGTGGAGCTGTCCACGCCGACCACCAGAGGCCCGTCCGGTGCGGGCAGCGGGGCTGCGGCCATCGCGCTCTCCTCGGGTACGGCGGTGCGGCGGGTGCGGCCGGGCCGCCTGCCGCCGCACCGGTACGGTGGCCCGTCCAGCATGCTGGCAGCTCCCGCCGGCCTCAACTCCGCGCCCGCCGCGCCCCGGCCACCGCCGCCCGCCCGGCGGTCTCCCTCCGTCCCCGCCCCGCGGCGACCGGACCGGTCCCGGCGGGTGCCCGCTCCCCGCGGCGCACCCGCCGGGCGCCGGGTCACCCGTCCAGCAGCGCGGCCAGGGCCACCGCCGGGTCGCGGCCGGCCGGCCCGGCGGGCCACCAGCCGCCCCGCTCCTTCCGGTACGGCCACCAGCGTCCGTCCGGCCCGTAGCGCAGCTGCGCCCCGGTGCCCACCACCGTCCACCGGTTCGCGGTGGCGCGCAGCCGGGGCGCCCGGTCGTCGTCCTGCCAGGCACCGGCCAGCTGGGCGCGGGCGCGGGTGAGTGCCTCCGCGTCCGGCACCCACTCCTCCTCCAGGACGGCCAGCGACACCGGGCCGCCGTGCCGCCAGGCGGTCACCGCGCGCTCCAGGTCGGTCCGGCCGCGTCCGCAGCCCGCGGCCAGCCGGTCGCCGGCCGCGCGGCCGACCGGTGAGTCCCCGTCCGCCGAGGCGATCATGCGGACCGCGTCCTGCCAGACGGTCGGCTCGGCCGGCAGCGGGGTGTCCGCGTGGCCCGGTGCCAGCGCCGCCAGCAGCAGTCGGTGGGCGCGCGCCGCGGCGTCCGCGACGAGGAACTCCAGCGCCGCCGGGTCGAGCCCCGGGGCGGGCTCGGTGCCTCCGTCGAGCGCCGGCGGGCGGGCCGGGGCGGTCACCGCCGGGGGCGGAGCGGGCAGCGGGGCCACCGAGCCGGCCAGGGCGAAGACCTCCGCCGCCGGTATGCCCCGCGAGCCGGGCGACGGCGGAGGGGCGTCCACGGCGGGCCGCTCGCCGGCCGTGCGCACGGCCCGGGTGGCGCTGCGCACCTGGAGTTCGTCCAGCAGGTCCCGTTCCCCCCGGCCGCGCATCAGCAGCAGCACGAAGGGGTCCTGGTCCAGCAGCCGGGCCACCTGGTAGCAGAGCGCCGCGGTGTGCGGGCAGTGGTCCCAGGCGTCACAGGCGCACTCCGGTTCCAGGTCGCCGATCCCGGGCAGCAGGTCGACACCGGCCGCCGCCGCGTCCTCCACCAGGTCCGGCGGCATGTCCCGGTCGAGCAGCGCGGCGATGTGCCCGGCGCGGTCCGCCACGACCTCCAGCAGCCGGTCCCAGGCGTCCGCGTCCAGCTCCTGGAGCAGCACGTCGGAGCGGTACGAGGTGCCGTCGCGGTCCCGGACCACGGCGGTGATCCGGCCCGGGCGCACCGACACCGCGCCCACCGCGCCCTCCCGGGCCTGCTTGCGCCCCTGCTTGAGCTGCTGCCCGTCGAGCGCCGTGTCCTCCAGCGCCTTGAGCCAGGCCCGCCCCCACCAGCTGTCGGCGAAACCGCGCCCGCGGGCGGGCGGCAGCGCGGCGAAGGTGCGCTCCTCGGCAGCGGGGAGCGGCTCCTCCCCGAAGGCGTGCTCGTCGTCGTGGTGTCCCGTCATCGCGTGCTCCCCGTCAGCTGCACGAGCTCGGCCAGTTCGGCGTCGGTCAGTTCGGTCAGCGCGGCCTCTCCGGAGCCGAGCACCGCGTCCGCCAGTTCCCTCTTGCGTTCCAGCAGGGCCGCGATGCGGTCCTCCACGGTGCCCTCGGTGACCATGCGGTGGACCTGCACCGGCCGGGTCTGGCCGATGCGGTAGGCGCGGTCGGTGGCCTGCGCCTCGACGGCCGGGTTCCACCAGCGGTCGAAGTGCACCACGTGCTCGGCGCGGGTGAGGTTCAGGCCGGTGCCGGCCGCCTTGAGGGACAGCAGGAAGACCGGCGCCGCCCCGTCCTGGAACTCCCGCACCATCGCGTCGCGCCGGGCCACCGGCGTGCCGCCGTGCAGGAACAGCGTCGGCACGCCGCGCGCCGCCAGGTGCCGTTCCAGGAGGCGGGCCATCTGCACGTACTGCGTGAAGACGAGCACGCCCGCGTCCTCGGCGAGGATGGTGTCCAGCAGTTCGTCCAGCAGCTCCAGCTTCCCCGAGCGGCCGGCGATCCGCGGTTCGTCCTCCTTGAGGTACTGCGCCGGGTGGTTGCAGATCTGCTTGAGCGCGGTGAGCAGCTTGACGATGAGCCCGCGCCGGGCCAGGGCGTCGGCGCCGGAGATCTCCGCCAGCATCTCGCGCACCACCGCCTCGTACAGGGTGGCCTGTTCGGCGGTGAGGGACACCGCGCGGTCGGTCTCGGTCTTAGGCGGCAGCTCCGGGGCGATGCCCGGGTCCGACTTCCGGCGCCGCAGCAGGAACGGCCGGATCAGGCGGGCCAGCCGCTCGGCGGCGGTCGGGTCGGCCGCCCCGGCGGCCGCTCCGCCCTCGATGTGCTGGGCGTAGCGCCGGCGGAAGGCGCCGAGGGTGCCCAGCAGCCCGGGCGTGGTCCAGTCGAGGATCGCCCACAGTTCGGTGAGGTTGTTCTCGACCGGGGTGCCGGAGAGCGCCACCCGGGCCTTGGCGCCGATGGTGCGCAGCTGCTTGGCGGTCGCCGAGAACGGGTTCTTGACGTGCTGTGCCTCGTCGGCGACGAGCAGCCCCCAGGGGCCGGCGCCGGCCAGCCGCGCCGCGTCCAGGCGCATGGTGCCGTACGTGGTCAGGACGAACTCGCCGTCCGCGAGGCCCTCCAGGGTGCGCCCCGGGCCGTGGTGACGACGCACCGGGGTGCCGGGCGCGAACCGCTCGATCTCCCGCTGCCAGTTGCCCATCAGCGAGGCCGGGCAGACGACCAGGGTCGGGCCGGCGGCCTCCGGCGCGGTCTGCCGGTGCAGATGGAGGGCGATCAGGGTGATGGTCTTGCCCAGGCCCATGTCGTCGGCGAGGCAGCCGCCCAGACCCAGGGAGGTCATCCGGTCCAGCCAGTCCAGGCCGCGCAGCTGGTAGTCGCGCAGCGTCGCGGCGAGCGCGGCGGGCTGGGCCACCGGGCGGCGGCCCGGCTCCTCGGGGCGGGCGATACGGTCCCGCAGCGCGGCCAGCCAGCCGGACGCCTCCACCTCCACGGTGCCGTCGGCGGTCTCCGCCCGCCCGGTGAGGGCGGCGCCCAGTGCCTCGACGGGGCTGAGCTTGTGGTCGGCCCGGCCGCGGTCGCGGGCCCGGCGGACCGCCTCCGGATCGATCACCACCCACTGGTCGCGGAGCCGGACGACGGGGCGGGCGGCTTCGGCCAGCCGGTCCAGTTCGGCCTGGGTGAGCTGCTCGTCGCCCAGCGCGAAGCGCCAGTCGAAGCCGAGCAGCGCGTCGGCGGAGAGGAAGGAGGGGAGTCCGGGTTCCGGCCGGCCGGCCCGGTCCGGGTCGCCGTCCGGATCCGGGTCGCCGGCCGGGCCCACCACGGCGCGGGCGGTGAGCGGGCGCATCAGCTCCCTGGGCCAGTGCACTTGCACCCCCGCGGCCTCCAGGGCGCCGGTGGCGGACCCCAGCAGCTCGCCGACCTCCTCGTCGGCGAGGTCGATGGCGTCGGGTACGGCGGCGTCCAGCAGCGGGGTGAGGGCGGGCCAGGCGCGGGCGGCCCGGCGCAGGGTCAGCAGCGCGTCCATCCGGGCGCGCGGTCCGAGCGCGGAGAGCAGGGGGGTGGCCTCGGCCCAGACGTCGGCGGCGTCGGCGACGAGCGCGGGGTCGGCGAGGCTGTGCAGCTGGAGTACCGCACGGAGGCCGGGCCCCGTTTCGTCGTCGGTGGCGAGGCCCCCCGGCGGGCCGGTGACCTCCACACGCAGCGAGAGCCGCACGCCCGCGTCGTGTCCGGCGGCGATGTCGGCGGCCCAGGCGCGCTGGGCCGGCAGCCGCTGGGGCTCGGGGGCGGCGAAGGCGGGGCCGCCGGCGGCCAGCGCGGCGGCGGGGGAGCGGGGCAGGCCGTCCGCGACGGCGTCGAGGAACGCGCGGACCAGTGGCTCGGCGTCCGGGAGCAGCGTGGCGCCGGGGCCGGGCAGCGGCACCGCACGTGCCTCGGGCGGCATCGCGGCGGCCAGTTCCCGTACCCGCCGCAGGTCCTCGGGGGCGAGCGGTCCCATCCGCCAGGCGTCGTGGTCGGTCGCGGTGAGGCCCGGCAGCAGCCGGCCGCGGGCGGCGAGTTGCAGGGCGAGGACCGCCACGGAGCCCCAGTAGGCCGCCGCCGGGTGGGCCCGGGTGGCACGGGCGCGGGTGAGCACCGGCAGTGCCGTGCGGACCGGCAGCAGCAGGGCGGGCACGGTCCGGGTGGTGACGCCGGAGCCCTCGGGGGTGACGACGGTCAGGTCCTCGGCCCGGCCGTGGGCGGTGGCGGGCGGGCCGTCCGGGTGCCAGAAGGCGACCTGGCCGGTGCGTGCCGGGTCGGCGGGGAGGAACACCGCGGAGCAGCGGACGAGTTCGGAGATCTCGGAGGGCGTTGCCGCGGAGGGTGGTGTCACAGCGATGACGCATTCCTCAAATTTGACTAGTGGAAGCAGGGATCGCCGAGGGTACCTGGTGAAGTCGCCCGATGGGCGCGTTCGGTGAGTGATGTGCGTCACGGCGAGTCGGTCGGTGCCGGCACCCCGACCGCCCGGCCGGCCCCGCTCCCCGGGCGGCTCGCGGACCCCGGGGCCCCGTCCCCGCCGTCCGGCGCCCCCCGGACGCCCCATGGCGCCCGTCGCAGGCACCCAGGGCGGTCACCGCCGGCGCGCCGCGTACAGTTCCCGCTATGAAGATCGAAGACCTGGAGCCGGGCGATCCCCGGCTGACCACCGACGTCCTGCCGGTGCTGCGGGAACTCCGCCCGCACCTCACCGAGGAGACCTTCCGCGCGGTCCGCGAGCGCGGCCACGCCCAGGGGCTGCGCTTCACCGCGGCGTACTCGGACGAGGGCGACTGCCTCGGAGTGGCCGGCTGGCGGGTGATGGACACCACCGCCACGCTGCGCAAGCTCTACGTCGACGACCTGGTGACCGCGGCCCTCGCACGCTCCACCGGCGTCGGCCACGCCCTCCTGGCCCATCTGGAGGAACACGCCCGCCGGGCCGGCTGCAGCGTCCTCAACCTGGACTCCGGCACCCACCGCACGGACGCCCACCGCTTCTACTTCCGCGAGCGGATGGCCGTCACCGCCTTCAACTTCGACAAGCCGCTGGACTGACGGGCCCGCCCCGCCGCCGGGCGGCGCTCCCGGTGGGCGAGCACCGGCCGCGGGTGCGTTCGTCTGCCGGGTGGGTATGTCCGGGCGCCCGCGCGAGCACCGCCCGCGCGCGTGCGCGGCCGGGCGCGCCGCGGTACGCCCGCCCCCTCCGGCGGGCTCAGACCGGGTCCCACGCCACCGCGTCGTACGCCGCCGCGACCCGCTTCATCACCTCGGCGTCGACCGGGTACGCCACATCGCCGATCCGCTCCACCGGGGCGAACCCCTCCGAGTTGGTGACGAAGGCCGCCCGGTAGGACGGCAGGCCGGCCAGGGTCACCCGGCGGCGCTCCGAGGGCAGCCGCGGTTCCAGCAGCGCCATGGTGATGCCCAGCAGCGCGGGGGCGTCCGGCCACACCACCGAGGCGCCGTCCCAGAAGGCGATGTTGGTGACCGCGCCCTCGGCCACCACCCCCCGCGGATCCGTCAGCAGCGCCTCGTCGTGTCCGGCGCGGCGGGCGGCCGCCAGGAAGTGGTTCTGGCCGAAGACCCCGAGGTGCTTGATGTGCGCGACCTCCCGGACGAACGGCACCGGCAGCAGGCTCCGGGGCCGGCCGGGCATCGTCCGGGGCGGTCGTACCGTGACCATCAGGGTGGCCCGCTCGTCGCCGTCGGGCCAGTAGACGTGGACGCGGACCGAGGCGTCGTGCACCCCGGCCGCGTCCAGCGCGTGCCGGACGTCGGTCCGGACCCGCTCGGGGTCCAGGTCGCCGCCGAACAGTTCCCGGGTCGCCGACCGGAGCCGGCCGAGGTGGAGTTCGAGTCCCCGCACCCGGCCGGTCCTGACCTGCATCGCCGTGAAGTGCCCGTAACCGGTGAGCGCGGGCAGGCGCAACGCGTCCGCGGTGGCGGGCGCCCCGTTGATCTCTATGTGCGTCATGAACTCACGGTAGCGGCGGGGCCGGGGCGCCACGGCGGCCGCGTGCGGCCCGGTGGGGGCGCGTCAGCGTCCGGGGAGCGCACCGCCGTTGACCTGTACCACCTGTGCCGTCAGGTGCCCGGCGGCGGCCGAGGCGAGCCAGTGCAGGGTCCGCGCGACGTCGTCGGGGGTACCCGCCCGGCCGGTCACGCTCTGCGCCGCCCGCGCCCGGTGGTCCTCCTCCGCCATGTGCGGGCCGAAGAACTCGGTGTCCTCGATGTATCCCGGGGCGACCACGTTCACCGTCACACCGCCGGGGCCCAGCTGCCGGGCGAGGTCGAAGGCGTACGGATGGAGGGCCGCCTTGGCCCCCGCGTAGGCGCCCGTCCCCGAACCCCGGTAGGCCGCGATGGAACTGACGAACAGCACCCGCCCGCCGGGAGCGGTGAGCCGGTCGCGCAGCGCCTCGGTGAGCAGGGCGGCGGTCAGTACGTTGATCCGGAAGTTGACCGTCCAGTCGTGGGCGACTGCCGCCAGCGGGTCGGCCGTGCCGGCGTCCGGCTCCAGACCGCCGTTGCCGCCCGCGCAGTTGAGCAGCACATCGACGCGGCCCAGCGCTTCGGCGGCGAACGCGGCCGCGCCCCGGGCGCCGTCGGGCTCGCCGAGGTCGGCCGCGTACCACCGCGCGCCCGGTACCCCGGCCGCCGCCCGTTCCAGTACCTCCGCGCGCCGCCCGAGCAGCAGCACCCGGTCCCCGTCGGCAGCGAAGGTCCGGGCGGCCGCGAGGCCGATGCCGGTGCCACCCCCGCTGATCACCACAGTGCGTGTCATGTCCCCGAGGCTAACCGGGCGGTGCCCGCGGAGCCGGGGCCGGGCCGTCCGGCCCGGCCAGGGCCCGGCACGGGCCGGACGGCCCGGCGGACGGTCCGACGGCTCAGTAGTAGGAGCGCATCAGCTCCACCGACCACGGCGGCTGCACCACCTCGCCGCGCGGCCCGAACTCCGCCATGTACGGCTTGATGTCGAGCACCGGAGTGCCGTCGACCGCGTCCAGGCCCGCCACCTCGATGTCCAGACCGTCGACCGACAGCAGCCGGCAGCGCGAGACGCCCAGCCGGTTGGGCCGGTTCTTGGCGCGCTGCGCGAACACCCCGGTGAGCGGCCAGTCGGGGTTGCCGCGCGGATGCCGCGCCCCGGTCTCCACCTTCCGCTCGTCGACCCGGTCGAAGTGGTAGACGACCTCCAGATGGGAGAAGTCGGCGAGCCCGTACAGCGCCTCGGGCCCGAACCGGGAGCCGTCCAGCCGGATGACCGCCGTGACCGGGCCCCAGTCGTCGTCCGTCACCGTCGTCCGGCCACCGGTCACCCGGCCCACCGGCAGCACCTCCACCGGCCGTATCCGGTCCGGCTCCGCCCGCTCGGACGTGTCCATGGCCCTCTCCTCACCGGGCGGGAGCCCCGCTCCGCCCTGCCGGCACGCGTCGATCACTACCCGGTGATCATGACAGCCGGGTGGTGGACGCGACGCGCCGGGCCGGTCCCGCCGGGCGGGAGCGGGGCACCACCCCGGCTCAGTGCGGACGGACCGCCAGGTCGTCCAGGGCGGTCAGCAGACCGGGCAGTTCCGGCCCCCTGCCGACCGGCAGCACCTCGCCGGGCGCCTCGTCCAGCAGCACGAACGCGATGTCGTCGGTCCGGGCCACCATGCTCCAGCCCGGCCCGTCGGCGCGCAGCGTACGGGCCTCGCCGGAGGCGAACGCGGACCGCACCCGGCCCGGCGGGGGAGGGGAGTCCAGATAGGCGCGCGCTTCCGACAGCACCCGCCGCACCCCGCCGTGCGGCTGCTGCCCGGAGGGGACGAAGGTGTCGTCGTCGCTGATCCGGGACCGCCAGGCGGCCCACTGGAGCGCGATCTCGTCCGCCCCCAGCCGCCGTTGGGCCGGCCCCCACTCCCCGGAGTCCGGCGGGGCGAGCGCCCGCGGGGCCGCCTCCCGGGCCTCCGCCGGGACCGGGTCGTGCGGGGCGGGCACCCCCGGCGCGGCCACCGCCACCGCCAGCGGCCAACCCGGCAGCGAGACCAGCACCGAGCGCGGGGCGACGGCCAGTTCGTACTCCATGCCGCAGTCCCAGGCGGCGACCGCACAGGCGACCAGCGAGACGTCGTCGGTCACCACCGTCCACCGCGCCCCGGCACCGTCCTGGCCGAGCACCAGCCCGTAACCCGCCTCGTACGGCGCCAGGCCGAGGGCCGCGCACGCCTCGGGGAAGTCGTCGCCCAGCACACTGGGGAACTGGGCCGGTGTCAGCAGAACCGCGGTCAGCACATACAGCGCGTCTCCGCCGGACTCCTCCGGCTCCGTCGGGGGCGTCCCCTCCGTCGTGGCCACGGCGGCCTCCTCTTCCCGAACCGTTCCGTCGTGCGGGCGCACCTTAACCAGCGAGTAGCCGCGGCGTCGAGAGGGCCGCGGCGCGGTGTTCCGGACGGCCCCGGGCGCCCCGATCCGCTGCCGGGGCCGGCGGCGGCGGTCCGGCCGGCGCACCCCGCGGCGGGCCGGACCCGGCGGGGGCGATACTGGGCGGATGTTCGTCCACCGGGATCCGCCCCCGTCCGTCTACGGCCGGCTCCGCGTCCAGCGGCACCTCACCCCCGCCCGCTGGCTGGTACGGCGGCTGTCCCGCGACGGCCGGTTCGGCACCGTGGCGGCGGTCTGCGCGCCCGGCTTCGAGGCGTACGCCCGGATCCTCCACCCCGCCCGGCTCGGTACCGAACCGGTGCGCTGGGACCGGGTCGCCCCGCTGCACGGCCGGACGGTGTCCGCGGCCACCCGCTGGCACGAGCTGATCGGACTCACCGACCGCCTCATGTACCGCAACGACGACACCCCGGCCGTCCCCGGCGTCTGGGACGAGCACCCGGACGAGGGCCCGACCCCACCGGACGTCGCCCGCGCCCTCGTCCCGGTGCTGTCCCGGCACACCGGAACCGCCGACCGCTGCTGGTTCGGGCTGTGGGAGGGCTACGGGCACTACGACTGGGACGGTGTCCCGGTCTTCGCCACCCCCGGCCGCGACGAGATCCTGCTCGCCGGTGCGCTCGAGGACGCGGACTCGCCCGCGCGGGACACCGGCGGGGTGCCGCCGGAACTCCCCGACCTGTGGTGGCCGCAGGACCGCGCCTGGTGCGTGGGCGGCGACGTGGACCTGGTGAGCACCTACGTCGGCGGTTCGGCGGCCTGTGTCGCGGAACTCCTCGCCACCCCGGGCCTGGAGGCGTACGAGGTCCGCGCCACGGCCGCGGTCGACTGACCCGGCGGCACCGGCCGGGCGGCGTGCCCGGGTCCGCGCGGCGCTCCGGGGTCAGCCCGCGGGCACCGCGCGGCCGGCCGGCCCGGCGGGAACGGCCGGGTCGCCGGTGCCGCGGGGGCCGGGCGCCGGGGCCACCGCGGAGAAGGCCGCGACGCCCTCCTCGAAGGCGAGGTCGTAGGCCCGCGGCGGCAGTTCGGCGCGGACCGCCGCGGCGATCCGGTCCACGTCCCCGCGCTCGGCGGCGGGCAACGGCGTGCGGACCGCGTCCCGGGCGGCGGCGGCCGTGCCCAGCAGCCGGGCGGCCAGCGCGTGGTCGCCGCCGAGGGCCGCGGCCCCGGCCAGGCCCTCGTGGGCGAGGGCGACCGCGCGCGGATCGCCGGTGCGGCGGGCGTGGTCCAGCCCTTCCAGGTGCAGCCCGCGGGCCGTACCGGCGTCCCCGCGCTGCTCGGCGACGAAGCCGAGCTCGGCCAGGATGAACGCCACCCCGTGGTCGCCTTCCCACCGGCGGCACCAGTCGAGCCAGGCGCGCAGGTGCGCCTCGGCGTCGTCCAGCCTGCCCTGGCGGCGGGCCACCAGGCCCAGGCCGACCTCGGCGAACTCCTCGCCCCGCCGGAAGCCGTGCGCCGCGGCCAGCCGCCTGGCCCGCTCGTGGAGGTCCACGGCGCGTTCGAGGTCGCCGGTGAGCAGGGCGGTGCGGCCCAGCCGGGCCAGCATCTTCGAGGCGTCGTTCCACAGCGCCAGGTCGTGGGCGAGCCGGTGGCCCTCCGCGCGCAGCCGCTCCGCGGTGCCGTAGTCCCCGGTCATCTCGGCCAGGTCCCCCAGCACGTACGCGGCCTGCAACCGGCCCCAGCCGTCGCCGAGTTCCTCGAACACCGCCTGCGCCCGCCGGGCGTCCGCCCGCGCCCGGTCCTGTTCGCCCTGGTAGAGCAAGACCTCCGCGCGGACCACCAGGGCCGCGGCGGCACCCCAGCGGTCGCCCAGGGCGTCGAGATCGGCGTACGCCCGGTCGGCCAGCCCGAAGGTGGCCGCCGGGTCGCCGAACCCGGTCCGGCCCAGCGCCAGGAACCAGCGGGCCCGGGCCCGCCCGGCCGGGTCCCCGATGGTGTCGTACGCCTTCGCCACCGGCCGGGCGTCCGCCCCGTGCCCGTCGCGCAGCAGCAGCGACATGCCGGCCCGCCAGGCGCGGGCCGCGGCCTTCCGCCCCGGGCTGCCGCCGACCGACAGCGCGAGGTCGAACGAGCGGCGTGCCTCGGCGAACCGGCCGCGCAGGAACCAGAACCACGCCAGGGCGCAGACCAGCCGCAGCGCCGTGTCGGCCGCGCCGTGGCGCACGGCGTGGGCGAGGGCGGCCCGCAGATTGGCGGCCTCGGCCTCCAACCGGGCCAGCCACGGCCCCTGCTCGCGGCCCCGGAGCCGGGCGTCGGCCCGCTCGGCGAGGTCGGCGTAGTACGCCAGGTGACGGTCGCGGGTGCGCCGGTCGTCCTCGTCCTCCGCCCCGGCGAGCCGCTCCGCACCGTAGGCGGCGACCGACTCCAGCAGCCGGTACCGGCCGTCGTGCTGCACCACCAGGGACCGGTCCACCAGCCGTCCGAGCAGGTCGAGGACGTCGTCCCGGTCCACCCGCCCGCCGGCGCAGACCGCCTCGGCGGCCTCCAGGGTCCAGCCGTCGGCGCCCACCGACAGGCGGCGCAGCACGATCCGCTCCGGCTCGCCGAGCAGGCTCCAGCTCCAGTCGATGGTGGCCCGCAGCGTGCGCTGCCGGGTCGGGGCGGCGCGCAGCGTCGCGGTGAGCACCCGGAAGCGGTCGTCGAGGCGGGCGGCGAGGTCGGCCACGGGCATCACGCGCACCCGGGCCGCCGCCATCTCCAGCGCCAGCGGGATGCCGTCCAGTCGACGGCAGATGGTGGCGACGGCCTCCGCGTCGCCCGGTCCGAGCCGGAAGCCGGGGGCGGCGGCGGTGGCCCGGTTGACGAACAGCCGCACCGCGTCCGACTGCTCCGGCCGGTCCGCCCCCGGGCCGGGCAGGGACAGCGGCGCGACGGTCCACAGCCGTTCGCCGGCGACCGCGAGCGGTTCCTGACTGGTGGCCAGGACCCGCAGCGCGGGCGCGGCGCGCAGCAGCCGCGCGCTCAGCTCGGCCACCGGTTCCACCACGTGCTCGCAGTTGTCCAGCACGAGCAGCATCTCCCGGCCGGCGAGGGCGTCGGCCAGCTGCCCGGACGGGGAGCGGGCGGGGGCGCCCGGCTCGTCCCGCACCCCGAGCACCGCCGCGACCGCCTCGTACACCTCGGCGGTGGTCCGCGCCGACGCCAGCTCCACCAGCCAGGCGCCGTCCGGGAGTTCCCCGGCGTGGCGCGCGGCCGCCTCCAGCGCCAGCCGCGTCTTGCCGACGCCGCCGGGCCCGGTCAGCGTCACCAGGCGCGCCGCGGCGAGCAGTTCACGGACCCGCCGCACTTCCTCGGCCCGGCCGACCAGGTCCGTCAGCGGCGCGGGCAGGTTGCCGCACGGCCCGGCTCGGGGCCCGGGCGCGGCTGCGGGGGCCAGCGCGGCGTCCTGCCGCAGGATCGCCTCGTGCAGTCCGGTCAGTTCACGGCCCGGGTCGATGCCGAGGTCGTCCCGGAGCCGGTCGCGCAGCTCGCCCAGACTCGCCAGCGCCTCGTCCTGCCGGCCGGCCAGGTACAGCGCCCGCACGTGCGCGGACCGCAGCCGTTCGCGGAGCGGATGCGCGGCGACGAGTTCCCCCAGTTCCGCGGCGAGCGGCGCGTGTTCGCCGAGTTCGAGTCGTGCCTCGGCGAGTTCCTCGAGGGCGGCCAGCCGCTGCTCCTCCAGCCGCCGGGCCTCGGCCCGGGCGAACTCCTCGTCGGCGTGGTCGGCGAAGGCCGTGGCGCCCCGCCACAGACCCGCTGCCGCGTCCAGCAGCCGGGCCCTGGCCCGCGGGTCACCGGTCACCGCCCGCGCGCGGCGCAGCAATTCCGCGAAGCGCCCGGCGTCGACCGCGTCGTCGTCCACCCGCAGCAGGTAGCCGGCCGGCCCGGACTCGATCAGGTCGCGGCCGCCGGGCTCGGCCTCCTCCAGGGTGCGCCGCAGCAGCGAGACCTTGGACCGCAGCGTGCGGACGTCGTTCGCCGGCGGCGCGGCGCCCCACAGCGCGTCGATGAGCCGGTCCACCGAGACGGCCTCGCCCCGGTGCACCAGCAGCACGGACAGGACGGTGCGGATCCTGGTCTCCGGCACCCGGACGGGCCGACCGTCCGACGTCCATACCTCCAGGGGGCCCAGCACTCCGAATCGCACCGGACCACGGTACCCACAACCCGGCCGCAACCTTTCCGGAGACCGGCCACAACCCCCCTCGCGCACAGTCCTCCCATGACGAACACACCGAACACCGCAGTCACCACCGACCCCCGCAACGCCCCCGTCACGGTCATCGGCCTCGGCCTGATGGGCAAGGCCCTCGCCGCCGCCTTCCTCGAGGCGGGCCACCCGACGACGGTGTGGAACCGCACCGCCGCCAGGGCGGACGAGTTGGTGGCCCGGGGGGCCGTGCTCGCACCGTCCGTGGCCGACGCGGTGCGGGCGAGCCCGCTGGTCGTGGTCTGCCTCACCGACGCCGCCGCGGTACGGGCCGCACTCGGGCCGCACCGGGCCGACCTGGCCGGCCGGGCCCTGGTCAACCTGACCTCGGGCACCTCCGAGGAGGCGCGCGAGCTGTCCACCTGGACCGGCGACTACCTGGACGGCGCGATCATGGCGATCCCCGAGGTCATCGGCCGACCGGAGGCGTTCTTGCTGTTCAGCGGAGCGCCGGAGGTGTTCGCGCAGCACCGCGACAGCCTGGACCGGCTGGGCAGCGCCACCTTCTTCGGCGAGGACCCCGGCCTGGCGTCCCTCTACGACGTGGCCCTGCTCGGCCTGATGTGGGGCACCCTCAACGCGTTCCTGCACGGCGCCGCGCTGCTGGGCGCGGCCGGGGTCGACGCGACCGCGTTCGCTCCGTTCGCCAACCAGTGGGTGGGCAGCGTCACCCAGTTCATCGGGGCCTACGCCGAACAGCTGGACCGCGGCGAGTACCCGGCCGACGACGTCTCCCTGGAGACGCACCTGGCCACCATGAAGTACCTGGTGCGGGAGAGCGCGGCGGCGGGCATCGACACCGAGTGGCCGGCCCGGATCCAGGCCCTCACCGAGCGGGCCATCGAGGCCGGCCACGCCGGGGCCGGTTACGCCGGCCTGATCGAGGTCTTCCGGGGCAAGGCGTAGCCGAACGCCGCGGCCGGCGGGGTGGCGGGGAGGGCCGCCCACCGCCGGCCCCGGCGGCCGGGAGACGCCGGCCGTCCGCCCGCGCCCCGCGCGGGCCGCCCCACCGCAGGGTTCGCCGGCAGGCCGGCCGTCCGGTACCGGACCGGGTGACCGGGTGATCGCCGCGGCGGCGGGGTCAGCCGTCCGCCGCGGCGCGCAGCGACTCCAGGGTGTCCCGCAGCCAGGCCAGTTCCGCGGTGCTGGTGGCCCGCGCGATGGAGAGCACGCCCCGGCGGAACGGGTCGGTGACCTCCTCCGCCCGCAGCGGCCGGTCGCCCTCGTAGAAGAAGCTCGCGGGTTCCCGCAGGAACGCCAGCCGCCTTTCCAGTACGGCCGCCTGGGCGCCGGGGTCCGCCAGGTGCCGGAGGAACGCCAGCACGGTGAACCAGCGGTTCTCGTCGGTGATGTCGGTCCGCGCGGGCTCGGCGAGGCGGCGGTGCAGCTCGGTGCGCCCGGCCGCGGTCAGGGTCAGCACGTGCCGGGGGGCCGCCCCGGCGCCCGGCTGCGTCTCCCGGGCCAGCAGCCCCGCGCGCTCCAGCCGTTTGATGGCGGGGTAGAGGGTGCTCTCCGCCACCGGTTTGACGTGCCCGGTCAGCGCGGTGATGCGCTTGCGCAGCTCATAGCCGTGCAGCGGGGCGTCACAGAGGAAACCGAGGATGGCGAGTTCCAGCATGCCCGCATTCTGCCGCACTCACGGTGTACCTCGTATCGGCAATACATCGTATGCGATGTAATGTGGCCGGAACGACCCACCGAGGCGCTGGAGAGGCCATGCAGCAGACCGCGTTCACCCCCGCCGGGGATCTCATCGCCTGGACCGAGACGGCGGGGGAGGGGCCGGCCCGGGTCTATGTGCACGGCCTGGGCGCCGCCAGCGCCCCGTACCACGCGCACATCGCGGCCGACCCCCGGCTCGTGGGCCGCCGCTCACTCTTCGTCGACCTGCCCGGCCACGGACTCAGCGACCGCCCGCGGGACTTCGGCTACACCCTCGAAGACCACGCGGACGCGCTCGCCCGGGTACTGGACGCGGCCGGCGCCGGAGGCAGCGAGATCATCGGCCACAGCATGGGCGGCGCGGTCGCCATCGTCCTCGCCCATCGCCGCCCCGACCTGGTGTCCCGGCTGGTCCTCGCCGAGGCGAACCTCGACCCGGATCCGCCGGTCACGGCGGGCAGCAGCGGGATCGCCGGCCACACCGAGGAGGAGTTCCTCGCCGGCGGACGGGAGCGCACCCTGGAGCGGGTCGGCCCGGTGTGGCGGGCGACCATGCGGCTGGCCGACCCCATCGCCCTCCACCGCAGCGCCCGCGCGCTGGTCCGCGGCACCCGGCCCACCATGCGCCGGATGCTGGTCGGTCTCGCGGTGCCGCGCACCTATCTGGTGGGCGCGCACAGCGCGCAACCGGACGGGCGGGAGGAACTGGAGGCCGCCGGGGTGCGGGTGGTCACCGTGGACCGGGCGGGACACAACATCATGTTCGACAACCCGGCGGCGTACGCCGCCGCGATCGCCGCTCAGCCCTGACCGCCGGCCCGCCCCGGGTGCCGCGCCCCGCCCGCACGCTCCGCCAGGGCCAGGAACCGCGTGTCCCGGTCGGTGTAGGAGACCAGGGCCCAGCCCGTGTCCGCCAGCAACGGGCCCAGGTTGGGCTCGGCCCGCAGGTCCCCGGGGGCGAGCTGACGCCCCTGCCGGGCCGCCAGAGCCGCCCGGCCGACCGGATGGAAGAGCGCGAGCCGGCCTCCGGGCCGTGTGCAGCGGGCCAGCTCCCGCAGCCCGGCCGCGGGATCGGGCAGGTGCGACACCAGCCCGGCGGCGAACACCGCGTCCAGCGCCCCGTCGCGCAGCGGCAGCCGGGACACGTCCGCGGTCAGCAGCACCCCGTCGGCGCGCCGGCCGGCCCGCACCGCGGCGTCGAGCATGGCGGGCGTGAGGTCGGCGCCGAGGACGGTGCCGCCCGGGCCCACCGCGGCGCGCAGCGCCGGCAGCGCCCGGCCCGTCCCGCACCCCGCGTCGAGCACCGCGTCGCCGGCCCGAAGCCCGAGGTCGGCGACCGCCGAGGCGTAACCGGGCCCGTCGTCGGGGAACCGGGCGTCCCAGCCGGCGGCACGCGCGGTGAAGAACTCCCTGACCCCGGCCGGGTCGTCGGCCCGCCCGCCGTCCTGCCGGGGGGAACGCTCGCTGCTCACTGCACTCCTTCGGGGGTGGTACGGCCGGTGGCGGCGCCACCGCCACGCCGGGTGCGCGGCTCCCGCCCGCCGGGCCCGGCGTCGCCGGTGACCGGAAGCCTACGAGCCGGGCGGCGGCCGGGTCCGCCGCGGGGGCCCGGTCCGCCCGGCGACCGGCCCGCGGTGGCCGCGCGGCGCCACCGCCGGCCGCGGTCACCGGCCGGCCGCCGGCGTTTCCGCCGGGCCGGCCCGATCGGTGGGCGATGCATTTCGGCCGAATAACCGCCGTCGGACCGGATCCGGTGGCTCCGGGGGTGAACCGTGCCTAGTCGCTGACCTCCGCCATCGCGACCGCCTGCTCGATCCGCACCCTGACCAGCAGTTCGCCGGGCACGCCGTTGCGGTCCCCGAACTCCTGTGCGCGGTCCTCGCCCATGTAGCGGGCGGCGATCCGGGTGGCCCAGGACCGCACGGCGGCCAGGTCGTCGCTGAGCTCCGCGCGGCCCCGCAGCGTTACGAACGCAAACGGCGGCCGGTCGTCGTCGACGCAGAGCGCGACTCGGCCGTCCCGTGCCAGATTCCTCCCCTTGACGGTGTTGTGGCCCGTATTGAAGACCACGTCGTCCCCGTCGAGGAGGAACCACACCGGAGCGATGTGCGGACTTCCGTCGGCTCGGACGGTCGACAGCTTCGCGGTACGCGTACCCTCCGAGACGAACGCCTGCCACTCGTCCTTGGTCATTTTCTTCGCCATGTCTCCATCCTGCGTCAACCCGCCGACAAGTCGAGGGCGACGGGCCTGTCGGGTTGCCCGGCGGGCGCCAGTGAGAAAGGCTGGTCCGCAGTGCTGCGGGGAGACGGCCGGGGACGGGGAGGCGAACGGTATGACACCCAGCAAGGGGCTCGACTGGCTGCTGGACGACCTGACGGAGCGGATCGAGCACGTACGGCACGCCTTGGTGCTGTCCAACGACGGGCTGGTGACCGGGGCGTCCGCCTCGCTGGCGCGGCAGGACGCCGAGCACCTCGCCGCCGTGTCGTCCGGTCTGCACAGCCTCGCCAAGGGGTCGGGAGCGCACTTCCGCACCGGCCAGGTGCGGCAGACCATGGTGGAGTACGAGGAGGGGGTGCTCTTCGTGACCGCCGCGGGCGACGGCAGCTGTCTGTGCGTGCTCGGCGGCCCGGAGAGCGATGTGGGCCAGATCGCCTACGAGATGGCGCTGATGGTGAACCGGGTGGGCGAGCACCTGGGTGTCGAGGCCAGGCAGCAGGGCGGTACGACCAGCCACCTGTGAGCGGGCCGCCCCACCCGGCCGCGGGGGTCCACGGCTCCGGTGGTGCGGGAGGCGGTACCCGGAGCGACCGGAGACTGCCTACCGGGCACGGCACGCCCGGGAGGCCGGGGCCCCGCCGCCGGACGCGCCGGGACGGCCTCCCGGGCGCCGCGGGCACCGGCGGCGATGCGGTGGCCGCCCGCAGGCGATCCCGGACGAACGGACGAACGGCGGTCTCCTGAAGCCCCGGTAGCGTGGCGGACGAATAATCGGTTGCCCGCCGGCGGCGGTGGTGGATGCAATGTCCGGCATGGTCACCCGGGTGCGCCCGCCGCGGCGAGATGAGACGAACGCGTACGACCGGGCCTTGCCACTTGGCGATCCGGGCGAACCGCAACCGATTCGCCACACGGGAGACGCCCACCCATGAACACGCCACCATCGCCACCGGCAGCCGAGCGGACCGACGGTTCGGCCGTCCTGATCGGCGCCCTCGCACCGCTGACCCGGCCGGGCTGGGCCGAGGCCGGCCGGCACCTGCTCGCCGGCCTCGAACTGGCCGTCCGCGACGTCAACGACGCCGGCGGGATCGGCGGAAGGCCACTGGAACTGGTGGTCCGGGACACCGCGGCCGATCCCGGGAAGGCCGCGGCGGCCGTGGACGAACTGGCCCGCCTGGGCGTGGCCGCCGTGGCGGGGGAGTACCACAGCGTCGTCGCGCGCGCCGCCGCCGCCCGGGCCGACGCACTCGGCGTGCCGTTCCTCTGCTCCTCGGCGGTGCTCGACGCGCTCACCGAGCAGCCGACGGAATGGGTCGCGCGCCTCTGCCCGCCGCAGTCCCGCGGCTGGCGGATCTATGCGGACTTCCTCCTCGGCGAGGGCCACCGCCGCATCGCCGTCGCCGCCCAGCCGAGTGTCTACTGGGAATCCGGGACCCGTATCCTGCGGGACCATCTCGATCCCCGCGGCGGCACCGTCGTCGAACTCGACATGGGCGCGCTGACCCCGGAGGCCGTGTGCGACGAACTCGTCGCCCATCGCGCGACGGCCCTTCTCCTCCTGGTCGGCCACCCGGAGCCGGCCGTGCCGATCGTCAGGTCCGTGCGCCGCGACCGGCGCCTCGCCGAGGTCACGATCGGTGCCCCGGCCGGTCAACCGGAGTTCGCCGAATGGGCGGACCTGCTGGGCGGCGACGGCGCCGGCGTCCCCTTCCTGCGCTACCTGCCCGAGAGCCCCACCCCCCTGGGGGCACGAGTGGCGACGGACCTGCGGGAGCGGCTGGCCGGAGCGCCCTCCTTCGTGGCCTTCGAGGGCTACGACACGATCGCCGTCCTCGCCGATGTGCTGCGGGCCCACGGCACGGACCGGGCGGGCATCGCCGCGTCCTGGCCCCGCGTCGCGGTCGAAGGAACCCGCGGGGAGGTCCGGTTCTCCCGTACGCCGGGTGTCAGTGCCTGGCAATGGGCCGGGCCGCCGGTACAGGTCGTCGACCGGGATCCGGAGCGACCCGATCACTTCCGGGTCCGCCACACCGGCTGAGCGGGCGCGGAGCCCGGACCGCCCGGATCCGTCCGCACCGGGACCGCTCACCGGCCCCGGCGCGGGTGCCGGAGCGGCCGCGCCGCCGGGGTCGGCCGCGGCCACCCGGCGGCCGGACTCCGCGGGGAAGCACGGCGGCCGGACTCCGCCGCGGGGTGGCGGGCCAGGGCGCACCCTGGCCCGCCACCGCCTCACGATGCGGTCGGCGGCTCCTCGTGGCTGTCGTAGGGCCGCGTGATGATCTCCATGCCGTGCCCGGCCGGATCCATGAAGTACAGGCCGCGCCCACCGTAGTGGTGGTTGATCTCTCCGGGCTGCTTCAGATGCGGATCGGCGTAGTAGTCGATCCCGGCCTGCCGGATGCGCGCGAAGGACGCGTCGAACTCCTCGTCGGAGAGGAGGAACGCGTAGTGCTGCATGGTGATCGACTCCGGCGGGATGGCGGCGAAGTCCAGGGTGACCCCGTTGGCGGTGGTCACCGGAATGAACGGGCCCCACTCGGCGCCGACCTCGAGCCCCAGGATGTGCGCCAGGAACTCGGCCGACTCCCGGTTGTCCCGGGCATGGATGATGGTGTGGTTCAACTCGACTGACATGTGTGAATGCCTCCGTAAGGCAAACTCACGGGCACCTCCATGCCTCACCCGGTCGGTGACCGACACGCGATGCCGTGTCCATGATCCTAGGCAACCCCGCTGATGGCGTCGAGGCCGCCCCGGTCGCCGGTGCCGACCGCAACCGCTCACCGACGCGCCGCACCGGGCGTGGCGGGGCGACGGCCGCCGGCGCCGGGCCGGCTCCGCCGGGGCGCCGCGGCCGCTCCGGACGCGGGTTCAGACGTAGTTGGCGGTGTGCCGGACGCTGCCGAGCCGGGGGAAGACGCGCTCGACGGTGAAATCGTGCTCGTCGGCCGCGAAGCCGGACATGGCGTCCGCGACGAACTCGACCTGGTAGCCGTGGTCGACGGCGGCCCGGGCGGTGGACTCCACGCCCATCGTGGTGACCAGACCCGCGACGACGACGGTGTCCACGCCCCGGGCACGCAGCCGCGCGTCCAGGTCGGTTCCGTGGAAGGCGCCGATGGTCCGCTTGACGACCGCGATGTCGTCCGGGTGCAGCAGTTGGTCGACCAGGTCGCTGCCGGGCGGCTGTTCCGGGACGCCCGGGCGCTCCACCCGGACCACGGCCACCGGCAGGCTCTTCGCCCGGAACGCGCCGGCCAGCCGGCGGCAGCGCCGCTCGACCTCCTCACCCGAGTGCGGTGCCAGGGGCAGGGCGACGATGCGGGGCATCAGGTCGATCAGGATCAGCGCCGGATTCATGGGGTGATCGTAAGGGGCCGCCGCGCGTGCGGGGCCCGGGACGGCGGAACACGGCTCACCGGAGCCGGGGTGCGCACCGGGCCGCGCCCGACGCCGGCTCGCCGGCCCGCCGGTGACGTCCGCGCCCGGAGGCGGCCCGGGCCGGACCGGTCAGGGCCGCTCCGCCGGGATGCGGGTCGGGATGGTCGGGAGCACCACGTGCTGCGGCACCGACGGCCGGGACTCGCCCGAGCGCGCGATCGCGAGCAGGTCGGGCAGTTCGTAGTCCTCGGCGGCCGCCAGGTCGACGATGTACCCGAGATCGCCCAGGCTCGCCGCCGTCAGCCGGCTGAGGGGGTTGCCCCGGCCGTTGATGTTCGGCGACATCAGCTCGTTGTCGAAGACGCTCTCGCGCCAGTGGCCGCCCGCGCTTCCCGGGCCGCCGACGTTCGCCACCGGGACCGGGCCGGGCTCTTCCCCGAGCAGGTCGCCGAACTCCGCCATGGCGCCGGGGCCGACGAAGGTCGGGTCGGGGCCGGGGAAGTCCTTCAGGAGCCCGAGCATGGGCCAGATGGTTCCGATCCCGAGGACGTGTCCCATCTCGTGGGTGATGACGTCGAGCAGCGTGCCCTCCTCCTCCATCTGGGCCAGGTCGGCGCTGTCGAACCTCATCCGGCCCTTCGCCGGGAGCCCCGCTCCGCTGGCCGCGTCGTCCCTGCGGAGCCGGGTCGGGCCGGCCTCCCCCAGGATGTTCGGGATGTTGTTGACGCCGTCCATCGGCACGCCCTCGGCATCGATCAGCAGGTCGTCGATCACGACCTCACCGCTGAAGTCGTTGATGACCACGGTCTCCAGGTCACCCACGATGACGCGGGTCCAGCGCCTCGCCGCCTTGGCGAAGACGCTCTTCTGGCTGTTCGTCAGTCCGCGGACGAACCGCACCTCGATCTGGAACGGGGAGGTGGTCGCCGCGAGCTCCGCGGCGCGGGCGCTGTCCGCGACCGCGCGGTACGTCTCGAAGGCATAGGTGGATTGCCTACCCATGGCTACTACTCCCATCGCAGGTAGCCGGGTTTGTCCCTCTTATCCACGGTAGACACCTTGGTGGTCCAGGCCAAGTGCCCCTGTGTGGTTGAACGTTCGCCTGCTTGGCCCTCCCCCCCCGCGGTGCACCACGTTGCGTGCAGCGGGCATCTTCCGTGGGGGCGCCGGGGGTGGTTCCGGGGCGCGAGAGGGCTTGATGTGGGGTGGGGGGTGCGGAGAAACTGGGATAAAGGGGATTTCACACTCCTCCGGTGCGGACTCGGGCCGGGCCGTCCCCGGCCGGAGCCGGCGTGCCGGCGAGAAGAGGCGAGTGGCGATGTCACGGCAGTACTACCAGCGTGGCCGTCTCGTCGAGGCGGAAGAACTCGACGATGTCGTCGCGGTCAGGCTAGGGGCGGACGACCAGGACAGGAGGACCACCGAGGCGGAGCGGCTGGGCACCAGCGCCCGGCGGGCGATACGCGAGGCCGGGGTCGACGACGAGACCACCGACGCGTTCGCCCGTGCGCGATGGGTGTTCGTCACCCCGGACCGGCAGACCCGGGAGGCGCTGGCCACCGGCGAGGGGATCTCCGGGGCGGAGGCGACCGGCAAGGTCATCCGGCGGCCCAACGGAAGGATCGGTGTCGCGACGGATGTGTTGACCGTTCAACTGGAGTCGGCGCTCTCCGAGGAGGAGGCCGAGCGCGAGCTCGCGGCGGCCGGGCTGGGCGTCGTCAACAAGCTCGGCTTCGCGGACAACCTCTACGAGGTGCGCGCCGCGGCGGAGGACGCCCTGGCGGCGTCCGTGCGGCTGCACGGGAACGACCGCTTCGTCTTCGCCGAACCGTCGTTCATCGAGCACGTCCCCGCGCGGTTCAAGCCCTCCGACCCCCGGTACAAGAAGCAGTGGCAGTGGAAGAACACCGGCGCCGCCGGCGGTACCGCGGGGGCCGACGTCCACATCGAGCCGGCCTGGGACCGCACCTTCGGGGACGGCATCCGGCTCGCCGTCATCGACAACGGCTTCGACCCGGACCACGAGGACCTGGCCGACGGCGTGGGCGGGGGGTCCGGCTTCTTCAGCGACGGAGTGGTCGGCACGACGTTCACCCAGAACACCGCCGGGATGCCCGGCGGGAACCACGGCACCTTCTGTGCCGGGATGGCCGGGGCCCGGCGGGGCAACGGGCTGGGCGGTGTGGGCGCCGCCCCCGACTGCGAGCTGATGCTGGTGGCGTGCCTGGACGACCAGGTCGGCACCCAGACGACGCTCGCCCGGGCCGTGGGCTACGCGGCCGACCCCTCGACGCTGGTGCCCGGCGCCGACCCGGCGGACGGCGCGGACATCCTGGTCAGCAGCCTGGGCCCGAACGGCGCGGAGTGGGATCTGAGCAGCGTCCTGGACCGTGCCCTGGAGGCCGCAGCCACCCGCGGCCGGCAGGGCAGGGGACTGCCGGTCTTCTGGGCGGCGAGCAACGGCGAGAACGTCGACATCAGCCTGGACGAGGTGGTCTCCCACCCGGACGTGATCGCGGTGGTGCGGTCGACCAACCGGGACCGGGAGGACAACGCGGCACGCGGACCGGAGGTCGAGCTGATCGCCCCCGGTGTCGACGTCTTCAGCACCACCTCCGGCGGCGGCTACGGCACCGACACCGGCACCAGCTACGCGGCGCCCTGCGCCGCCGGGTGCGCCGCCCTGGCGCTGTCGGTGAACCCCGGGCTGACCCGCGACCAACTCCGTGCCGTGCTGCATGATTCGGCCGACAAGGTCGGCGGACCGGGAGTGGTCTACGACGCGGCCGGCCACCACGACGACTACGGCTTCGGCCGGGTGAACGCCGACCGGGCCGTGGCGCTCGCCGACAGCCTGCCGTGACCGCACCGCCCGGGTGCCGCGGCGGTCCGGGCCTCGCCGGGGCCCACCGGTGGCGGGACGGCCGCCGGGCGCCCCGGCGGCCCCCGCCGGGCCCCGGGCCGCCGCGTCCACGGCCGGGCGCGGCGCCGGTCACCGCCCGGTCCGGCCGGTGGCCGGCGGCGGGCCGCGGGTCAGGAGAGCTTGCGGAACAAGCCCTCCTGCACCACGGACACCAGCAGCCGCCCGTCCCGGTCGAAGATCAGCCCGCGGGCCAGCCCGCGGCCGCCGGTGGCGACCGGGGACTCCTGCTGGTAGAGGAACCACTCGTCGGCGCGGAACGGGCGGTGGAACCACATCGCGTGGTCCAGTGACGCCATGTCGAACCCGCGCGGCCCCCACAGCGGCTCGACGGGGATGCGCACCGCGTCCAGCAGGGTCATGTCGCTGGCGTAGGTGAGCGCACAGGTGTGCACCAGCGGATCGTCACCGAGCGGGCCGACCGCCCGCATCCACACCCCGCTGCGCGGCTCGGCCCCCGCCAGCTCCGCCGCGGACCACCGCAGCCGCTCCACGTAGCGGATGTCGAAGGCCTGGCGCCGCTCCATGCGCTGCAACGC
Organism: Streptomyces sp. NPDC018031; assembly: GCF_044327625.1. NCBI lineage: Bacteria > Bacillati > Actinomycetota > Actinomycetes > Kitasatosporales > Streptomycetaceae > Streptomyces > Streptomyces sp. NPDC018031. The sequence goes on along the minus strand of NZ_JBIRFT010000012.1, from coordinate 73,671 downwards.
CTCGGGCAGCTCGCCGAGGTGCGCGCGCAGCTCCTCCCCGATCCGCGGCAGACTCTCCGGGGCCGGCACGTCCGGCATCGGCACCTGCTGCTCGATGCCCGGTTCCGCCTGGTGGAAGGAGGCCGTCAGGTTGAAGATGGTGCGGCCCTCCTGGACCGCCACCACCCGCCGGGTGGTGAACGACTTCCCGTCCCGCACCCGCTCCACCTGGTACACGATCGGCACCCCGGGGATCCCCGGCCGCAGGAAGTAGGCGTGCAGCGAGTGCACCGGCCGCTGCCCGTCGGTGGTCCGTCCGGCCGCGACCAGCGCCTGACCCGCCACCTGCCCGCCGAACACCCGCTGCAACGACTCGTCGGGACTGTGCCCGCGGAAGATGTTCTGCTCGATCCGTTCGAGGTCGAGCAGATCGACCAGACGCTCGGCGGGAGTGGTCATGGCTGGTGCCTTTCTGCCGGTGGTGGTGCTCGCCGTGGGGGCGTTCGGGAGACTACCGCCGACCCGTTCCGGGAGCCGGGACGACCGCGGCCGTCGAGGCGCCGCCGCCCCGGACGCCCCGTCGCCCCGGTGCCCGGGGCGCGACGGCTACAGCGGACCGACCCCGGTGAGCCGCACGACCGCGCGGCCCTCCTCGTCGGAGGCGGCCAGGTCCACCTCGGCGGAGATCCCCCAGTCGTGGTCGCCCTTGGGATCGGCGAAGGTCTGCCGGACCTGCCACAGCCCGTGCTCCGGCTGCTCCTCGATGCGCAGCAGCTTCGGGCCGCGCGCCTCCGGACCGGTGCCCAGGTCCTCGTACTCCTCCCAGTACCCGTCCATCGCCTCGGACCAGCGCGCCTCGTCCCAGCCCGCCTCCTGGTCCATCTCGCCCAGCTCCGCCACCTTGTCCAGGGCGGCCAGCTCCACCCGGCGGAACATCGCGTTGCGCACCAGCACCCGGAACGCCCGGGCGTTGGCGGTGACCGGCTTGACCTGGTCGGCCCGCTCCTGGGCCTGCTCCGCCGACTCCTCCTCGGGGTTGGCCAGCTGCTCCCACTCGTCCAGCAGGCTGGAGTCCACCTGGCGCACCATCTCGCCCAGCCAGGCGATCAGGTCCTCGAAGTCGTCCGACTTCAGGTCGTCCGGGACGTTGTGGTCCAGCGCCTTGTAGGCGCCGGCCAGATAGCGCAGCACGATGCCCTCGGTGCGCGCCAGGTCGTAGAACGAGGTGAACTCCGTGAAGGTCATCGCCCGCTCGTACATGTCCCGGATCACGGACTTGGGGGAGAGCGGGTGGTCGCCCACCCACGGGTGGCTCCTGCGGTACAGCCCGTACGCGTGGAACAGCAGCTCCTCCAGCGGCTTGGGGTAGGACACCTCCTGGAGCCGCTCCATCCGCTCCTCGTACTCCACCCCGTCCGACTTCATCGCGGCCACCGCCTCGCCGCGCGCCTTGTTCTGCTGCGCGGCCAGGATCTGCCGGGGGTCGTCCAGGGTGGACTCCACGACCGACACCATGTCCAGCGCGTAGGACGGCGACTCCGGGTCCAGCAGCTCGAAGGCGGCCAGGGCGAAGGTGGACAGCGGCTGGTTGAGGGCGAAGTCCTGCTGGAGGTCGACCGTCAGCCGTACCGTGCGGCCCTCCGCGTCCGGGGAGGCCAGCTGCTCCACGATGCCGCCGCCCAGCAGCGAGCGGTAGATGGCGATGGCGCGCCGGATGTGCCGCAGCTGGTTCCGGCGCGGCTCGTGGTTGTCCTCCAGCAGCCGCCGCATCGCCTCGAACGCGTTGCCCGGGCGGGCGATGACCGACAGCAGCATGGCGTGGGTCACCCGGAACCGCGAGGTCAGCGGCTCCGGTTCGGAGGCGATGAGCTTCTCGAAGGTGTTCTGGCCCCAGTTGACGAACCCCTCGGGGGCCTTCTTGCGCACCACCTTGCGGCGCTTCTTCGGGTCGTCGCCGGCCTTCGCGAGGGCCTTCTCGTTCTCGACGACGTGCTCCGGCGCCTGGGCCACGACGAATCCGGCGGTGTCGAAGCCGGCCCGTCCCGCCCGCCCGGCGATCTGGTGGAACTCCCGGGCCCGCAGGGTCCGCACCCGCTGCCCGTCGTACTTCGTCAGCGCGGTGAACAGCACCGTGCGGATCGGCACGTTGACCCCCACGCCCAGGGTGTCCGTGCCGCAGATGACCTTCAGCAACCCGGCCTGCGCCAGCTTCTCCACCAGCCGCCGGTACTTCGGCAGCATGCCGGCGTGGTGCACCCCGATGCCGTGCCGCACGTAACGGGACAGGTTGCGGCCGAACTTGGTGGTGAACCGGAAGTTGCCGATGAGCTCGGCGATCTCGTCCTTCTCGGCGCGGGTGCACATGTTGATGCTCATCAGCGCCTGGGCCCGCTCCACCGCGGCCGCCTGGGTGAAGTGCACGATGTACACCGGCGCCTGGCGCGTCTCCAGCAGCTCGGTGAGCGTCTCGGTGAGCGGTGTGGTGCGGTACTCGTAGCTGAGCGGGACCGGACGGGTCGCGGAGCGGACCACCGCGGTGGGCCGGCCGGTCCGCCGGGTCAGGTCCTCCTTGAACCGCGACACATCGCCCAAAGTGGCCGACATCAGGATGAACTGCGCCTGCGGCAGTTCCAGCAGCGGGATCTGCCACGCCCAGCCGCGGTCCGGCTCGGCGTAGAAGTGGAACTCGTCCATCACGACCTGGCCGATGTCGGCGTCCCTGCCGTCGCGCAGCGCGATGGACGCCAGCACCTCGGCGGTGCAGCAGATGACCGGCGCGTCCGCGTTGACCGAGGCGTCGCCGGTGAGCATGCCGACGTTCTCGGTGCCGAACATCTTGCACAGCTCGAAGAACTTCTCCGACACCAGCGCCTTGATGGGCGCGGTGTAGAAGGTCACCTGGTCGTTCGCGAGGGCGGTGAAGTGCGCGCCGGCCGCCACCAGGCTCTTGCCGGAGCCGGTGGGCGTCGACAGGATGACGTTCGCCCCCGACACCACTTCGATCAGCGCTTCCTCCTGCGCGGGGTACAGGGAGATCCCCCGCTCCTCGACCCAGGTCGAGAACGCCTCGAAGAGCGCATCGGGGTCGGCGTCGCTGGGCAGCTGATCGATAAGAGTGTTCACGCTCCTATACTGCCTGGTCTTCCGCCTCGCCCGGGACCTGGCTGCGCGGACGAAGATCGTCCGCCGTTAGGCTGTGCCGGGCCGAGACAGGCAACTCCCGCACGGCAGCGGGACGACCAGGGGCGGGGAAGACACCATGATGGGACCGGCGCACTCGCTGTCCGGGGCGGCCGCGTGGCTGGGGGTGGGCGCGGCGGCCGGGGCGACCGGCCACCGGATGCCCTGGCCGGTGCTCGTCGTCGGCGCGCTGATCTGTGCCGGGGCGGCCCTCGCACCCGACCTGGACCACAGGTCGGCGACGATATCGCGGGCCTTCGGACCCATCTCGCGCGCCCTGTGCGAGGTGATCGACAAACTGTCGCACGCGGTCTACAAGGCGACCAGGAAGCAGGGCGACCCGCGCCGCTCCGGTGGTCACCGCACGCTCACCCACACCTGGGTGTGGGCGGTGATGATCGGCGCCGGAGCCTCGCTGCTGGCCGTCACCGGAGGCCGCTGGGCGGTGCTCGGCATCCTCTTCGTGCACATGGTGCTCGCCGTCGAGGGCCTGCTGTGGCGCATGGCACGGGTTTCCAGCGACGTCCTGGTGTGGCTGCTCGGCGCCACCAGCGCCTGGATCCTCGCCGACGTCCTGAACGAGCCGGGCAACGGATCGGACTGGCTGTTCAGCGGCGCCGGGCAGGAGTACCTCTGGCTCGGCCTGCCCATCGTGCTCGGCGCGCTGGTGCACGACATCGGCGACGCCCTGACCGTCTCCGGCTGCCCGATCCTGTGGCCCATCCCGATCGGCCGCAAGCGCTGGTACCCGGTCGGGCCGCCCCGCGGCCTGCGGTTCCGCGCGGGCAGCTGGGTGGAGCTGAAACTGCTCACCCCCGTCTTCATGGTGCTCGGCGCACTCGGCGGACTGGGCGCGCTCGGCTATCTGTGACCCGGCCGGGCGGTCGCCGTGACCCGGCCGGGCGCCCCCGGCCGGTCGTCGGGCGCACCCGCCGGGGCCGGGTGCCGCCCGAGGCCCGGCGGGTGCCGCCTCACTGCTGCCAGGACCGCCACAGCGCCGCGTACGCCCCGTCCGCCGCGACCAGTTCCGCATGGCTGCCCAGTTCGCTGATCCGGCCGTCCGCCACCACCGCGATCACGTCCGCGTCGTGCGCGGTGTGCAGCCGGTGCGCGATCGCCACCACCGTCCGCCCCTCCAGCACCCGCGCCAGGGACCGCTCCAGCTGCCGGGCGGCGCGCGGGTCGAGCAGCGAGGTGGCCTCGTCCAGGACGAGCGTGTGCGGATCGGCGAGGACCAGCCGGGCCAGCGCGATCTGCTGCGCCTGCGCGGGCGTCAGCGACGTCCCGCCCGACCCGACCTCGGTGTCCAGCCCCCCGGCCAGCGCCCGCGCCCAGCCGTCGGCGTCCACCGCCGCCAGCGCCGCCCACAGCTCGGCGTCCCGGGCCGAGGTGCGGGCCAGCAGCAGGTTGTCGCGGAGCGAACCCACGAACACATGGTGCTCCTGGTTGACCAGCGCCACATGGCGGCGCACCTGCTCCGCCGGCATCCGGGAGAGTTCCGCGCCGCCCAGCGTCACCTCGCCGGTGCGCGGCGCGTAGATCCCGGCGAGCAGCCTGCCCAGGGTGGACTTGCCCGCCCCGGACGGCCCGACCAGTGCCATCCGGGTGCCGGGCGGCACCCGCACGGTCACCCCGTGCAGCACGTCGCCGCCCGGCCGGTACCCGAACCGCACCCGGTCGGCCCGGACGTCCCGGCCGTCCGGCACCACCGTGCCGTCGCCGCCGCCGGGCTCGATCTCCCTGACCCCCACCAGCCGCGCCAGCGAGACCTGGGCGATCTGCAGCTCGTCGTACCAGCGCAGGATCAGGCCGATCGGCTCCACCAGCATCTGGGCCAGCAGCGCCCCGGTGGTCAGCTCGCCCACCGTGATCCAGCCCCGCAGCACGAAACCGCCGCCGATCACCAGCACCGAGCCGGTGATCACCGTGTAGCTGCCGTTGACCACCGGGAAGAGCACACAGCGCAGCCACAGGGTGTACCGCTCCCACTGGACCCATTCCCGCACCCGCCGGTCGGACAGCGCGACCCGGCGCCGCCCCAGCCGGTGCGTCTCGACGGTGTGCCCGGCGTCCACGGTCTCGGTGATCGCGGCGGCCACCGCGGCGTAGCCCGCCGACTCGGCGCGGTACGCGCTCGGCGCCCGGCGGAAGTACCAGCGGCAGCCGAGCACCAGACCGGGCACCGCGACCAGCACCGCCGGCGCCAGCTCCGGCGCGGTCGCGGTCAGCGCGCCCAGCAGCAGACCGGCCCACACCACGCCGATGGCCAGCTGCGGCACCGCCTCCCGCATCGCCTCCGCGAGCCGGTCCACGTCGGTGGTGATCCGGGACAGCAGGTCCCCGGTGCCGGCCCGCTCCAGCACCCCCGGCGGCAACCGGACCGACCGCACCAGGAAGTCCTCCCGCAGGTCGGCGAGGATCCGCTCGCCGAGCATCGCGCCGCGCAGCCGCACCTCCCGCACGAAGACGGTCTGGACGGCGAGCGCCACCGCGAACAGCGCGACGGTGCGGCCGACGTGGAGGTCCTCGGCGCCGTCCGCCATGTCCTGCACCAGCCCGCCCAGCAGGTACGGGCCCACCATCGACGCCACCACCGCCGTGGTGTTCACCGCCACCAGGACCGCGAACGCGGCCCGGTGGCGGCGCAGCAGCTCCCGCACGTAGGCCCGGACCGTCGCCGGGCCGGCGACCGGCAGGGTGGTGGCGGAGTCGGGCGCCGCAGGGTCGTACTCCGGTCGTGCCACACCGATCATGCCGATTCCCCGATCTTCTCGCCGCGGTCGCTCCGGCTCCGGGCGCCCGGCCGGTCCGGGCCGCCGGTACCGTCCGGCGGGTCGGTCTCCCGGGTGACGACCGCCCGGTAGCCGGGGGCCGAGCGCAGCAGCTCCCGGTGCGTCCCCGCGCCCGCCGCCAGCCCGTCCCGGACGAACACCACCCGGTCGGCGCGGTCCAGCAGCGGCGGGCTGGCGGTGAACACGACCGTGGTGCGCCCCTCGCGGAGCCGGGCCAGCCCTTCCGCGATCCGCGCCTCGGTGTGCGAGTCCACCGCCGAGGTGGGCTCGTCCAGCACCAGCACCCGCGGGTCGGTGACGAGCGAGCGGGCCAGCGCCAGCCGCTGCCGCTGCCCCCCGGACAGCGACCGCCCGCGCTCGGTGATCCGGGCGGCCATCGGGTCGGACGCCGCCCCGTCCGCCGCCGGGGCGGTCCGGCCCAGGGCGTCCAGCACGTCGCCGCACTGGGCGGCCGCCAGGGCGGCGGCCACCGGCACCGCGCCGGAGCGGGGGACGTCCAGCAGTTCGGCGAGCGTCCCGGACAGCAGCACCGGGTCCTTGTCCTGCACCAGCACCGCGGTGCGCGCCGTCTCCAGCGGCAGCTCGTCCAGCGCCACCCCGCCGAGCCGCACGGACGGGGCGGCCGGCTCCAGGCCGCCGGTGGCGGCGTGCCCGCCGAGCCGTTCCGCCAGCCGCCCCGCCGCGTCCGGATCGCCGCACACCACCGCGGTGAGCAGCCCGGCGGGCGCGAGCAGCCCGCTGCCCGGGTCGTGCAGATCGCCGTCCGGCGGCACGCCGTCCGCCGCGCCGGCCCCCGTCTGCCCGGCCGCCGGCGCCGTCCGCCGCAGGGCCAGCACCCGCGCCGCACGCCGCGCCGACGGGCGCGAGAAGGAGTACGCCTGGGCGATCTCCTCGAAGTGCCGGAGCGGGAAGAGCAGGAAGGTGACCGCGCCGTACACGGTGACCAGTTCGCCGACCGCGATCCGGCCGTCCCGGGCCAGTACCGCCCCGTATCCCACCACGCCGATCATCAGCAGACCCGGCAGCGCCACCTGCACCGCGGCGATCAGCGCCCAGCTGCGGGCGCTGCGCACCGCCGCGGTTCGCACCTCCTGGGACGCCCGCCGGTACCGGTCCAGGAACAGCTCCTCACCACCGATGCCGCGCAGCACGCGCAGCCCGGCGACGGTGTCGGAGGCCAGCTCGGTCGCCCGGCCCGCCTTCTCCCGCTGCTCGTCGGCGCGCCGGGTGGCCCGCGGCAGCAGCGGCAGCACGGCCAGGGCCAGCGCCGGCACGGCGAGCGCCACCACGCCCCCCAGCGCGGGCTGGTAGAGGGCCAGGGCCACACACACCGTCACCGCGGTGACCAGCGCCGCGGTGAAGCGGGACAGCGCCTCGACGAACCAGCCGATCTTCTCCACGTCAGCGGTCGACACCGCCACGACCTCCCCGGCCGCCACCCGCCGGGTCAGCGTGGACCCCAGCTCGGCGGTCTTCCGGGCCAGCAGCTGCTGGACCCGGGCGGCGCAGGTGATCCAGTTGGTCACCGACGCGCGGTGCAGCATGGTGTCGCCGAGCGCGGACAACACCCCGAGCAGCAGCATCAGCCCGCCGACCAGGGCCAGCCGTGTCCCGGAGCGGTCCACCACCGCCTGGACGGCGAGCCCGACGGCGACCGGGAAGGACGCGACCGCCGTCAGGTGCACCAGCCCCCACAGCAGGGCCGTGAGCTGGCCGCGCAGCTGGCCTCTGATCAGCCAGACCAGCAGACGGGAGCCGGACCGTACGTCGGGCCGGCCGGGGTCGGGGTAGGGGAGTTGGTGAATCTGCATGACGTCCCAGGGCTTGGAGTTCACGGGCGGGGGACGGGAGGGCCGGCCGGCGCGGGGCCGGTGGCGAACGGCGGTGGACGGGCAGGGCGGCATGGCGCGTGAGCCGTGAGCGGGGCCCCGCGCGGCCGGGCCGTGCAAGGTTCACCTCGTCAGGAGGCCCGACTCAACTGGTTTTACGGCGCCGAAGCGGGATCAGGCCACGGCCGCCCGGACGGCGGCCGGCCGGGAGTGCGACGATGGTGGGCATGCGTATGTCCGGCACCTCGTCCCTGCGAACGGCCGCCCTGTCCACGGTGGCCGCCCTGCTGATCGCCGGTTGCGGCGGCTCCGGCGACCAGGGCGACCCGGGTGGCGGCCGGAGCCGAACCGCCACCCCCGAGGCCGCGCCCGGTGGTTCCCGCACCGCGGGCACCACCCGCATCCCCGGTGTGGGTGACGCCCTGCACTCCCGGATCCCGGCCGGATCCCGCCAGGTGGTGGCCGTCTACGGCAAGGGGGTGAACTCCGCCGAGGCGACCGTGGTGCTCTACACCAAACGGGGTGACACCTGGCAGCGGACCCGGCAGTGGGCCGGCCACAACGGCAAGCGCGGCTGGACTCCCCGGCACCGGGAGGACGACAAGCGCAGCCCGGTCGGGGTCTTCACCCTGAGCGACGCCGGCGGCGTGCTGCCCGACCCCGGCGCCCGGCTGCCGTACACCGCGGACCCCGCCTTCGCCGCGCCGCACTACTGGCCCAGGACCCACTGGCACGACTTCGACTACGTCATCGCCATCGACTACAACCGGGTGAAGGGGCACAGCCCGCTGGACCCGACACGCCCCGAGGGGCGGCGGAAGGGCGGCAGCATCTGGCTGCACCTGGACCACGGCAGCGGCACGTCGGCCTGTGTGAGCCTGCCCAAGTCCGCGATGGAGTACCTGCTCACCACGCTCGACCCGGCCCTCCACCCGGTGGTGGTGATGGGCGACCGGAAGCATCTGGCGGCGTGAGCGGGGCCGGTCCCGGCAGCCCGGACGGATGCCGTTGGTTGATTCGGGGCCTCGCGTGACGTCGGTCGTCAGGACTCGGGTGCGGTCTTGACGGTCCACCTTGTCGTAAGGGACGCCCTGTCCGGAGGGGCCAAGGCGTCCCGAGGTCTCGGTCTGGGTGGCCGGCGTGACGCAGGCAGCCGGGTGCCGGCGGTGGCGTTGACCGTGCGGAGCTTCCTGTCCGAGACGGACCCCCGCGGCCCGGCCCCCGGGAGGAGTCCCCGATGGGGGAGTGGGCTACTTCCAGATCTCGTTGACCCATTCGGGGTGGTCGATGAACGGGTTCCGGTTGTGCTGGTACTGGTCGAAGATGACCTGGTTGCGCTTGCTCTCGAAGTCGTCCGGTGGGTCTTCGTCGTTCCACTTCTTCAGTACCGACAGACGGCCGATGTGCGGAGCGCTCCCGTTGCCGACCTGGTCGTTGGGTTCGAGGTCCGGGAAGCCGTCGTCGCCGTCGTAGCGGACGGCCATGTAGAGGATCATGCGGGCGACGTCGCCCTTGACCGCGTCCCGTGGTTCGAAGGAGTCATCGTCGGTGTAGTTGCCCGGCGCCTCCTGGAGCTCGTCGCCGCCGGCGTCGAAGTCCTTACTGCCGCGGGTGCTGTTGACCGTCAGATCGGTGGGGCGTAGGTGGTGGATGTCGGTGCCGGGGCCGGTGGCGGTGCCGAAGTCTCCATGGGACTTGGCCCACACGTGCTCGCGGTTCCAGTCGTCGTCCCCGGTCCCGTTGGACTCCTTGCTCTGCGACCGGCCGGTGTACAGCAGGATCACGTTCGCCGGGTTGCTCGGGTCTTCGTCGGTGACCTTCAGGGCCTCCCACACGTCGTCGTAGGAGAGCTTGGTCTGGTCGCTGATGATGGTGTGCAGGGCCTGCTTCAGCTCCGGCCCGGTCTTGCCGATGGCGTCCCTGTAGTACGTGTCGTCATACGCACCCGTCCCAGCGGGCGTGCGGTCAGCCACAGGGGCCGGGGAGGGAGATCCGGTGGCGATCGCGGTGGCCGGGGCGGTAAGCCCGCCGATCGCCGCCACCACGGCGATCACGGACAGCGGCTTCCCATGATGTGCACGGAAGACGGACATATGTGGGGGGTGTCCTCTCTCCACAGCCGGCGCGCACCCCTCGCCATCGCGATCGAAGCGGCGGGCACGCGAAGTGACGGTCACTCGAACACCCGGAGCATGACACGATCCGCACGGTACGACGTGTACATGTCGCAACCATCGTGTGACGACCCCGTGCCCGGCAAGCCGCGTCCGCCTGTGCCGACGCCCCGCGACGGGTCTCCGCCGTTCCGCCACCCGGCCTCAGCCGACCGGAAGAGCGACGAGGGCCCGGCCGGGTGGCTGCTCTCGGACGCCTGGCCTTCCACCCCACCCAGGCCTTCGGTCTGGGTGGGAGAAGACCGCGATCCGGTACGTGAACACCGCACGGTGCCGCTGGGCCAGGCCGCTGAACAGCGGCTTCGATGACCTTCGGGGTCCCTCGCACCACCCCGTCGACCCGCCCGTCGGTGACCGCCCTGGGACCGCCGGACCGCGGCATGTCGCCCAGCCCGGGGCCCTGGGTGCTGCTCTACCGCCAGGGCGGTTGGAACCGACTCCTCCACAGCCGGCGCATCGACTGGGCCACCGAGCCGTTGCGGGCCTTCAAGGCGAGGATGTGGGCGCGATCGCGGGCGATACCGGCGCTGAGGTAGAGGTGGCGGATCGCCCGGGCCACCGCTCGTGCCAGGTCTGCCGCCAAGTCGCGGGCCTTCGAGATTCGCAGCAATTCGCCCCGCCGATCCAACGATCGGCGGGGCGAAGCAGACGGCCCGAATCAACCGACGGCAGCCCGGACGCGGCGCGGGGCCGGACGTCGGGAGCCGGGCCCGGTGCGGCCCGCGCGCCGGTCGCCGGCCGGCCCCGCTTCCGCGGCAGCCGGCCGGCCCCGTCCCCGCGTCAGCCGGCGGGCCTTGCGGAGTCCACCCCGGGCCGCTCCTTGCGCCACAGCCCCCGGGTGAAGTCCGGGATCTCCTGCGGGGCGCCCTTCGCCTTGATCGACAGATGGCTCAGCGGCACCGGGGCGGTCCAGGTCGCGGCGTCGTAGACGTCGAAGTCGGGCACCAGCCCCAGCCGCATGCACTGGACCAGGCGGAACAGCATGATGTAGTCCATGCCGCCGTGGCCGCCGGGCGGGTTGCTGTGCTCCTTCCACAGCCAGTGGTCCCACTGCGCGTAGGCCCCGAAGTCGCCCCAGGTGTCGTCGTTCATCTCCGGCTCCAGATAGATCCGGGCCGGATAGTCCTCGAAGACGCCCTTGGTGCCGCCCAGGGCGTTGAGACGGCTGTAGGGGTGCGGGTTGGACACGGCGTGCTCCAGCCGGATCACCCGGCCCTTCGCCGTCTGCACCAGACTGATCGACATGTCGCTCTCGATGTAGGTCTCCTTCCAGCTCGGGTGGCCGGGCGGCATGTGCTGCTCGCGGTAGGCGGCCAGGCCGAGCGCGGGGGAGCCGAACGTGGAGATCCGCACCGCGCGGTCCCCGCGGTTGACGTCCATGTAGTTGGCCACCGGGCCGAACCCGTGGTTGGGGTACAGGTCGCCCTTGAGCCGGGTGTGCCACAGGCGGCGCCAGGGGCCCTCGTAGTAGTCCGGGTCGAACATCAGCCCGCGCAGGTCGTGGATGTACGCGCCGGCGCCGTGCAGCAGGTCGCCGAAGAGCCCGGCGTGCGCCATCCGCAGCACGCGCATCTCGTTCCTGCCGTAGCAGCAGTTCTCCAGTTGCAGGCAGTGGCGCCGGGTCCGCTCCGAGACGTCGACCAGCTCCCACAGCTGGCCCAGTTCGAGGGCGAGCGGACACTCCACGCCGACGTGCTTGCCGTGCGTCATGGCGGTCCGGCACATCTCGAAGTGCCAGTCCCAGGGCGTGGCGACGTAGACGAAGTCCACGTCCCCGCGTTCGCAGAGCTTCACGAAGTCGTGCTCGCCCTTGGTGTAGACGGCCGGGGCGGGCTGTCCGGCGGCGGTGACCTTGGCCGCGGCGGCCGCGGTCTTCTCCCGGACCGGGTCGCACAGCGCGGTGACCCGCACCCCGGGCAGCGCCAGGAACAGGTCGATCATGCTGCCGCCGCGCTGGCCGAGACCGATGATGCCCACGCGTACCGTCTCGCGCCGTTCGAAGGGCACGCCGATCATGGTGGCGCCCTGCCGCGGGGGAGCGGCGGGGGCCGCCGGGGCGGTGCGGGGGCCCGGCGCGGCGGCGGCGGTCTCCGAGCCGAGCGCGCCCAGGCCGATCCCGGCTCCGGCGGCGCTCGCGCCCCACAGCACGGAACGGCGGCTCGGCTGCTGCGGTGTTGCCTCGTGCATCGATCCTCCCGGGAAGACTGACGTATCCGGCCGGTGGTGATTCGACGTCAGACCCTGACGGGTGGGGCCGAGGGGGCACAAGAGAGCCGTTTGGACTCTCGTCACGAATGGTTGGACGGAACCGCGGTTCCGCCCGCGGTTCCGGTGGTGTCAGCAGGCGCCCGGGTCGCCGGCAGGTGCCTGTGGTGTCGGCAGGTGCCCGGTGCGTCTGACGTCAGCAGGCGCCCGGGTCGCCGGCCAGCGCGTCCAGCAGTCCGCCCAGCAGCAGTCGCTGCTCCCCGGTGAGCGGCGCCAGGACGTCCTCGGCGGCGGCCCGGCGGGCGTCCCGCAGGGCACGCAGGGTCTCCCGGCCGGTGTCGGTCAGCTCGATGCGGATCACCCGGCGGTTGGCCGGATCCGGCTCCCGGCGCACCGAGCCGTGCTGCTCCAGGGCGTCCACCAGCGTGGTGACCGCGCGCGGGACGACCTCCAGCCGCTGGGCGAGGTCCGCCATCCGCGGCGGCCGGCCGTCGCCGTCGAGGTGGGCGACGGTCCGCAGCAGCCGTGCCTGGGCCGGCGTGACACCCAGTGGTTCGAGGTACCGGCGCTGGGCGCGGTGGAGCCGGCGGGTCAGGCGGAGCAGCTGTTCGGCGAGGTGGCCGGAGGCGTCGGCGGCCGGGGCGGGCGAGGACATGACCCGACTCTATCAGGACCACGTTCATTGTGAGTATAGGTAACAATGAGCTAGGCTCGTCAGGACCGCCATCCGCCTATCCGCCGCCCGCCGACCCGGAAGGGGCCCATGCATCACGACGGACCCGAGTGGACCCCGCCGCCCGCCGACTCCGAACAACCGGCCCAGCTGCGCCGGATCCTGCGCCTGTTCCGTCCCTACCGCGGCCGGCTGGCCCTGGTCGGGCTGCTGGTCGCCGCCGCCTCGCTGGTCTCGGTGGCCTCACCGTTCCTGCTCCGCGAGATCCTGGACACCGCCATCCCGCAGGGCCGCACCGGGCTGCTGAGCCTGCTCGCCCTCGGCATGATCGCGGCCGCCGTGCTGGGCGGTGTGTTCGGTGTGGTGCAGACCCTGATCTCCACCACCGTCGGACAGCGGGTGATGCACGACCTGCGTACCGCGGTGTACGACCGCCTGCAACGCATGCCGCTGGCCTTCTTCACCCGGACCCGCACCGGCGAGGTGCAGTCCCGGATCGCCAACGACATCGGCGGCATGCAGGCCACCGTCACCTCCACCGCCACCTCGCTGGTCTCCAATCTGACCAGTGTGGTCGCCACCGTCGTCGCGATGCTCGCCCTGGACTGGCGGCTCACCGTCGTCTCGCTGCTCCTGCTGCCGCTGTTCGTGTGGATCAGCCGCCGGGTCGGACAGGAGCGGAAGAAGATCACCTCGCAGCGGCAGAAGCAGATGGCGGCGATGTCGGCCATGGTCACCGAGTCGCTGTCGGTGAGCGGCATCCTGCTCGGCCGGACCATGGGCCGCTCCGACTCGCTCACCGAGGCGTTCGCCCGGGAGTCGGACCGGCTGGTCGGGCTGGAGGTGCGCGCCAGCATGGCGGGCCGCTGGCGGATGGCCACCATCGGCGTGGTGATGGCGGCGATGCCCGCCCTCATCTACTGGACCGCGGGGCTGGCCCTGCAGGCCGGTGGCCCCGCCGTCTCCCTCGGCACCCTGGTCGCCTTCGTCTCGCTCCAGCAGGGGCTGTTCCGGCCGACCGTGAGCCTGCTCTCCACCGGAGTGCAGATGCAGACCAGCCTCGCCCTGTTCCAGCGCATCTTCGAGTACCTCGACATGCCGGTGGACATCACCGAACCCGCGGAGCCGGTCCGGCTGGCGAAGATCCGCGGTGAGGTCCGCTTCGAGAACGTCGACTTCGCCTACGATCCGGGCGCGACCGGGGTGCGCCCCACCCTCGGCGGCATCGACCTGACCGTCCCGGCGGGCGGCAGCCTCGCCGTCGTCGGCCCCACCGGGTCCGGCAAGAGCACGCTGGGCCACCTGGTGCCGCGGCTGTACGACGTGACCGGCGGCCGGGTCCTGCTCGACGGCGTCGACGTGCGCGACCTGGACTTCGACTCCCTCGCCCGCGGTGTCGGAGTGGTCTCCCAGGAGACCTACCTCTTCCACGCGTCGGTCGCCGACAACCTGCGGTTCGCCAAGCCCGACGCGACCGAGGAGGAGATCGTCGAGGCGGCCCGGGCGGCCCAGATACACGACCACATCGCCTCGCTGCCCGACGGCTACGACACCCTCGTCGGCGAGCGCGGCCACCGCTTCTCCGGCGGCGAGAAGCAGCGGCTGGCCATCGCCCGGACCATCCTGCGCGACCCGCCGGTCCTCATCCTCGACGAGGCCACCAGCGCTCTGGACACCCGTACCGAACACGCCGTCCAGCAGGCCATCGACGCCCTCTCGGCGGGCCGGACCACCATCACCATCGCGCACCGGCTCTCCACGGTGCGCCAGGCCGACCGGATCGTCGTGCTGGACGGCGGCCGGATCGCCGAACAGGGCACCCACGACGAGCTGCTGCGCCGGGGCGGGCGCTACGCCGCCCTGGTGCGGCGCGACGCCCGCGGCGTGTCGGCGGCCGATCCGCTGCGCGCCCCCGACCCCGTCGGGTGACCCCTCCGGCGGCGGTCCGGCCGCCGCCTCGGTCCCGGTCCGGCCGCGGCCTCAGTCCCGGCCCGGCGCCTGCGGGGCCGGGCCGCCGGGGTGCGGGGCGAGCAGTTCCGCGGCGCACTCCGCCACCAGGTCCTCGGCGTGCGGCGGGAGCGGCGTGCCCGGTCCCAGGTGCCGGCGCACCAGGGAGAGGGGCAGCTCGATGACGGCGAGGGCGACCCGCTCGGCGTCCTTGGGCCGGTGCGCGCCCAGCGCGCTGCCGAGCGCGGCGACGGAGTCCAGCACTCGCTGATTGCCCCGGTCCGCCCGCTCGCGGTGCTCCTCGGACCAGGTGGCGCGGCCGAAGTTCCGGGCGCCGTGCAGCAGCAGGGCGGCTTCCTCGGGGTGGGCCCGGCTCCAGGCGACGACGTGCCGCGCCGCCGCGCACCCGGCCCGCAGCGGGTCCGGCTCGGCCTCCAGGGCCCGGAAGTAGCCTCCCTGGAACCGCTCGACGGTGCGCAGCCACACCTCGGCGAGGAGTGCCGGACGGCCCGGGAAGCGGTGGTACACCGAGCCGCTCGGGGCGCCGACCTCGGTCGCCACGGCGGACATCGTCACCCCGGCCGGTCCGGCCGCCGCGCCCAGCCGCACGGCGGCGTCGAGCAGCTGGTCGATGTCGAACCGGGCGGGTCTGGCCATGGAGTGGAGGGTACCCGGGACAGTATTGGAGGCACTCCTCTAGAATATTGGAGAGAAGCCTCTGGAATGATGCCGGAACAACGCGGAGGAGACCGACATGGCCGTCCACAACGTGCACGAGCGCCTGCTGGCCGCGACGGCCGGCCGGGTGGGCGCGCTGCTCGACTCGCTGTCGGGCGACGACGACCGGCTCTGGCCGCACCACGGCTGGCCGCCCATGCGCTTCGACCGCCCGCTGGGCGAAGGCGCGGTCGGCGGCCACGGACCGGTCCGCTACACCGTCACCGCCTACACCCCCGCCACCCGGGTGCGTTTCACCTTCACCGGCCCGCGCGGCTTCGACGGGTTCCACGAGTTCACCGTCCTCGCCGTGGACGAGGGGCACACCCTGCTCCGCCACACCCTGGCCATGCGCGCCCGGGGCCCGGCCCGCCTCGGCTGGCCGCTGGTCTGGCGCCCGCTGCACGACGCGTGCCTGGAGGAGAGCCTGGACCGGGCCGAACTGGCCTGCACCGGCGCGGTGGCCCGGCCGGCGGTTCGCGGCCGGTACGTGACGCTGCTGCGCCGGCTCGTCCGCTGAGCCCCGCGACCCGCCCGCGCCCGCGCCGCATCACCGGGGAATGCGGCGCGGGCGCGCGGTGACACACGCGCCCGGCCCGGTCCGGCCGCCCCTCCGGCGCCGGTGGCGCCATGACCTGACGTGGCGCCACGGGCTTGTTCAGCTTCCGTTGGGACCGTCACCGCGCTGCGGCGCGCGCCCCGGCCCGCCGAACTCCGCGCGGATCGCCTCGGTGTGCTCGCCCAGGCCCGGCACCGGCCGCATCGGCGCCTGCCGCCCGCGCACCTCGACCGGCGGCAGCAGACCGCGCAGCGGCCCCACCGGCGAGCCGAAGTCCTGCCACCGGTCGCGCGCCGCGAGCTGCGGGTGGTCGGCGAACTCACCGACCGTCCGCAGCCGCGCACTGGCGATCCCCACCCCGTCCAGCAGCGCGATCAGCCCGTCCGCGGTGTGCCCGGCGAAACACTCCTCCAGGACCCGGGTCAGCTCCTCGTCGTGCGCGTGCCGCAGCGGGTTCTCCGCGAACCGCGGGTCCCGGGCCAGCTCCGGGCGGCGCAGCACCCGCTCGCACAGGGCCACCCACTCGCGGTCGTTCTGCACGCTGAGGAAGACCCGGGCGCCGTCCCCGCAGCGGTACGCCCCGTACGGGGAGATCGACGGGTGCCGGGCGCCGCTGCGCCGGACCGGAGCGCCCCCGTAGGCCTGCGTGTAGTACGGGTGGCCCATCCACTCGCCGAGCGCGTCGAGCAGGGAGACCGACAGCGCCGACCCCCGTCCGGTGCGGGTGCGTTCGTACAGCGCGGAGAGGATGCCGCTGTAGGCGTACATGCCGCCCGCGATGTCGGCGATCGAGATGCCGGCGCGGGCCGGCGCCTCGGGCCCCCCGGTGATGGACACCAGGCCGGTCTCGCACTGCACCAGCAGGTCGTAGGCCTTCTTGTCGCGGTACGGGCCGGTGGCGCCGTAGCCGGTTATCGCGCAGGTGATCAGCCGCGGGTGGCGGGCGCGCAGCGCCTCGGCGCCGAGCCCGAGCCGCTCGCAGGCGCCCGGCCGGAGGTTCTGCACGAACACGTCGGCCCGGGCGAGGACCGCGTCCAGCAGCGCCCGGTCCGCGTCCCGGCGCAGATCGAGCACGACGCTCTCCTTGCCCCGGTTGACCCACACGAAGTAGGCCGACATGCCCTTGACCGTACGGTCGTAGTCCCGGGCGAAGTCACCGCCGCCGGGGCGCTCCACCTTGATCACCCGCGCGCCGAGGTCGGCGAGCTGGCGGGTGGCGTAGGGGGCGGCGACGGCCTGCTCCAGGGCGACCACCGTGACACCGGTCAGCGGTTGCACGCCGCCTCCACGCCCGGCCGGCCGCCACGGGGGCGGACCGGTCCCGTTCGCCGGTGGACGTCGCCGTCCCGATGACCGTGGAAGGACCACACGGTGAGCTCCTCATGGTGCGATACGAGGCGGCCGGTCCGCTCAGCACGATCATGCCACCCCCGGTCAAGAGGGCCGCCGGCCCCGCCCGCCCGGTCAGGCGATCCGGTCCAGATCGCCGGGCAGCACCCGGTGCCGCAGCGGTTCCCCGGCCACCAGCCGCTCCACCTCCTCGGTCACCGCGAGCCCCAGCCGCCGCAGCTCGTTGCCGAGCGCCCCCGCGATGTGCGGGGTGAGCAGCACGTTGGGCAGCCGGTACAGCGGCGATCCGGCGGGCAGCGGCTCGGGGTCGGTGACGTCGAGCACCGCCGAGAGGCGGCCGGACTCCAGTTCCCGGGTGAGCGCGGCGGTGTCCACCAGCGCGCCGCGGGCGGTGTTCACCACGGCGGCGCCGTCCGGCAGCAGTGCCAGGCGGCGCGCGTCCAGCAGATGCCGGGTCTCCGGCAGCAGCGGCGCGTGCAGGCTCAGCACCTCGCTGGTGGCGACCAGTTCGTCCAGCGGCAGCGGGCGCACGCCGAGCCCGCGGGCCTCCGGCCGCGGCAGATGCGGGTCGTACACGGAGACCTCCACGTCGAACGGCCGCAGCAGTTCGATCACCCGCCGCCCGATCCGGGAGGCGCCCACGATCCCGACCCGGCGGCCCAGGTTCCCCAGCCGACCGGTCGCCGCGGGGTCCGGCAGCCGGTTTTCGGCCGCGTACGTCCCCCGCATCCGCAGCGCGTCCTTGCCGCACAGCAGGATCGCCGCGAGGGCGTACTCGGCGACCGGCAGCGCGTTGGCGCCGGCCGCCGAGCACACCACCAGCCCGCGGTCCCAGCACGCCTCGGTGACATGCGCCTTGACGCTGCCCGCGGCATGCAGCACGGTCCGCACCCTGGGCAGCCCGGCCAGCACCCCGGCGGTCAGCGGCGCGCAGCCCCAGCCGGTGATCACCAGCTCGGCCTCGGCCGGGTCCACCCCGTCCGCCGCCGCCGGGAGCGGTCCGGCCCGCCGGGGCACCCGCACCGACCCGGCCAGCCGGTCCAGCAGCGGGCCGGGGAACAGGCGCGGGAGGTGGACCGGGTCCATCAGGAACAGCGCGGCGGAGGGTTCGGGCACGGGCACTCCCGGGAGGCGATCGGTGCGGTGCTGCGGACGGGACCGCACCAGTCTCCCCGGGCCGCGGCGGTTCCGGGCGCGCGGGTGCGTGCCGCGCCGCTCCGGGCGCGGCACGGAGCGGCGAGCGCCGCCGGACGCCCCCGCGCGCGGCAGGGCGGGCGCGGCGCGCGGCCGGACGGGCCCGGTGCGGGCCGCGGCCGCCGGCAGACTGGTCCGGCGGGCCGCGGCAGCCGCGATCGCCCGCCCGCCCCGACCCCCAGCGACCCGAGGACGAACCCCCATGGTCCATCTCGCCGCGGACGACCGCTACGCCACCATGCGCTACCAGCGGTCCGGCCGCACCGGAGTGCTGCTGCCCCGGGTCTGCCTCGGCCTGTGGCACAACTTCGGCGACACCACCCCGCTGGCCACCCAGCGCGCCGTGCTCCGCCGCGCCTTCGACCTGGGCGTCACCCACTTCGACCTGGCCAACAACTACGGCCCGCCGAACGGCAGCGCCGAGGCGAACTTCGGCAGGCTCTACAGCCAGGACTTCCGCCCGTACCGCGACGAGCTGTTCGTCGCCACCAAGGCCGGGTACGGCATGTGGCCCGGGCCGTACGGGGAATGGGGCTCCCGCCAGTACCTGCTGTCCAGCCTCGACCAGTCGCTGGCCCGGATGGAACTCGACCACGTCGACGTCTTCTACTCGCACCGGTTCGACCCCGGGACCCCGCTGGAGGAGACCATGGGGGCGCTGGACACCGCGGTACGCCAGGGCAAGGCGCGGTACGCGGGCCTGTCCAACTACCCGCCGGAGGCGATCGGCCGGGCCGCGGCCATCCTCGCCGAGCTGCGCACCCCCTACCTGGTCAACCAGCACCCCTACTCGCTGCTGCAGCGCGAGGTGGAGGCCGGGGTGCTCGCCGCCACCGAGGCGGCGGGCGCCGGGTTCATCGCCTTCTCCCCCCTCGCCCAGGGCCAGTTGACCGACCGCTACCTGGGCGGGGTGCCCGACTGCTCCCGGATGGCCCTGGACAACTTCCTCAAGCGCGAGGTGCTCACCGAGCGGCGGCTCGACCTTCTGCGCGCGCTCGACAAACTGGCCCGCGACCGCGGACAGACCCTCGCCCAGCTCGCCCTCGCCTGGGTGCTGCGCGACCCCCGGGTGACCTCCGTGCTCATCGGCGCCAGCGGTGTCGCGCAGCTGGAGCAGAACGTCGGGGTGCTCGGCTCGCCACCCCTCACCGACGCCGAGCTGGCCGAGGTCGACCGGGTCTCGGCGGCGGCCGGGATCAGCCCGCGCTGACCGGCCCGTGGGGCCGGCGGATTACCACGATGAGTTACGATCCGGAACCCGGGTTCCCCGTGATCCGTCACGGTGAGTCATGGTCCGTCACGGAAGGCAGCGTCTTGGCAGGGAATCGGATACCGGTCGTCCTCATCGCGGGATTCCTGGGCTCCGGCAAGACGACGGTGCTCAACCACCTGCTGCGGCGCAGCGGGGACACCAGGATCGGCGTCATCGTCAACGACTTCGGCAGCATCAACATCGACGCCCTGGCCGTCGCCGGGCAGGTCGACACCATGATCCCGATCGAGAACGGCTGCCTGTGCTGCGTGGCCGACGCCTCGGAGCTGGACGCGATGGTGGACCGGCTGGCCGATCCGGCCGCGCGCATCGACGTGATCGTGATCGAGGCCAGCGGTCTGGCGGAGCCGCAGAGCATGATCCGGATGCTGCTGGCCAGCGACGACGACCGCATCACCTACGGCGGCCTGGTCGAGGTGGTGGACGCCGCGGAGTTCGACGGCACCCGGGAGCGGCACCCGCAGCTCGACCGCCACGTCCGCGCCGCCGACGTGGTGGTGCTCAACAAGGCGGACCGGGTCGACGGTTCGACCCGGGGCCGGCTGCTGCGGACCCTGGGCGAACTCGCCCCCGGTATCCCGGTGGTGGCGGCCGAGCACGGACGGGTCGACCCCGACCTGCTGTTCGACGCGCCCGTGCGGCCGGCCGGCGAGGAGGTGTTCCGCCAGCTGTCCTTCGCCGACCTGTGCACCGAGGAGACCGGCCCCGCGCACGACCACGGCGGACACCTGCACGCCGGCTACGAGAGCGTCGAGTTCGCCGCGGACCGGCCGCTGCATCCACGGCGGTTCATGGAGTTCCTCGACTCCCGCCCCGCCGGCGTCTACCGGATCAAGGGCTTCGTCGACTTCGCCCCTACCGGGCGGGCGGAGAAGTTCTCGCTGCACGCGGTCGGCCGGTTCCTCCGCTTCCACCCCTCGGGCTGGTCCGACGGGGAGGCCCGCCGGACCCGGCTGGTGCTGATCGGCGCGGGGATCGACCCCGCGGTGCTGCGGGCGGAGCTGGCCGGCTGCGTCACGGCCGGGTCCGAGGAGGTGCCCGGGCACCTGATGGCCGGGGTGCTGCGCTACGTCGACCACGGCCTCCCGGAGGACGGCGCCGCGGACCCCGGGGTGCCCGACGGCGAGGTTCCCGACGATCGGGTCCCTGACGTCCAGGTCCCCGGCGTCCAGGTCCCCGGCGGCGAGGTCCGGCAGGCCGGCTGAGCGTCCCGCGACCGGGCCGGCCGGCGGCCCGGTCGCGTGGCCCGGCCCGGGGTGACGCCGGCCGGCCCGCGCCGGGGGCGGCTGCCGTCCGCCGCGGTGGATCAGGCGTCCTGCGGGTACCAGCGCAGCTCGACGGTGTTCCCGTCCGGGTCGCGCACATAGAGGGACTGGGCCGTGCCGCGGGCGCCGAAGCGCGGGCCGGGGCCGTCGACGACGTCGAAGGTGCCGGAGTCGACGACCTCCTGCCACTCCAGTGGCTCGACGACCAGGCAGATGTGGTCGACGTTGGTTCCGCGCGGGCCGTCCGCCGCCCGGACGAGGTCGATGATGGTCGTCGGGCTCACCCGTACCGAGGGGAAGGGCACCTTGCCCGCGCGCCACTCGTCGACCCGGACCGGCTCCAGCCCCAGCGGACCGCAGTAGAAGGCCAGGGAGCGCTCCACGTCGGTGACGTTGAGGACGAGGTGGTCGAAGGCGGTGACGCGCATGGCTACTCCAGGGCAGAGGTGGTTCGCCTGCGGCCGTCACGGCCCCAGGGGCTTACCGGTACGGCCGGGCCGCCGGGGTGGACCGGCCGTACCGCGTCGCCGTACGGCTTGATTGTTCCGCCCCAAGATCCATGAGTCCAATGCATGTTGTCCATGGAATCGATCGCAAACCGAGATTGGCTTCATGGCTCCGGCCGGAGCGCCGCTACGCCACTCCGGCCGGGCGGAACTGGATGCTGATCCGCGGCCCCACCGCCCGGGCGGTCTTCGGGACCGCGTGGTCCCAGGTGCGCTGCGTGGAACCGCCCATCACCACCAGGTCGCCGTGGCCGAGCGCCTGCCGCACCGTCGCCCCGCCGCCGTTCCGGGGGCGCAGCGCCAACTGCCGCGGATCCCCGACCGAGACGATCGCCACCATCGTGTCCTCGGTGCTGCCCCGGCCGATCCGGTCGCCGTGCCAGGCGACGCTGTCCCGGCCGTCCCGGTACAGGCAAAGGCCGGCGGTGCGGAACGGCTCCCCCAGTTCGTCGGCGTACCGGCGGCTGAGTTCGGCCCGCGCCCGGTGGAGCACCGGGTGGGGGAGCGGGTCGTCGGCCCGGTAGTAGGCCAGCAGCCGGGGGACCTCCACCACGCGGTCGTACATCCGGCGCTGCTCCTCCCGCCAGGGCACATGCCGGGCCAGGTGTTCGAACAGGGCGTCGGCGCCGGTCAGCCACCCGGGCAGGACATCGATCCAGGCACCCCGGCCGAGCTCGGTGCGCCGCAGGCCGTCCAGCGGGCGCAGTCCGACCTCCGCCTCCGCGTCGAACAGCGACGGCTGCAGATTGATGTCCATACCGCCAGCATAACCCGGTAATCGAACAGGTGAGCGAGATGGGGAGAGGGGTCGCGGACCCCCGGACGCCCCGGAGGCCCCCGGGCGTGCCGGTGCGCGTGCCCGTCGACCACGAGCACGCGCACCGGAACCGGGGACCCGGGTCAGCGGGTGAGAGCCGGCTCCCGGTCGCCCTCCGGGTGCCGCTGCCCGGCCGGGGCGCCGGCCGCGGGCCGGCCCTCCGCGGCGCCCGGACCGGACTCCGCCCCGGACCCCGCCCCGGACGCCGCCGCACGGGCGTCGGCGTCCCCGGCGCCTTCCGGGTGCTGCTGCGGGCGGGCCGGCAGAGCGGACATCAGGACGAGGACGGCGGCCAGGATCCCGGCCACCCACCACAGCGAGTGCTGGAACGCCTCGGCGAACGCCCGGCCGCGCTCACCCGGCCCGCCGGATGCCCGGCCCTCGTCGACGGCGCCGAGGAACACCACCGAGACCAGCGCGAGGCCGAGCGCGTTGCCCATCTGCTGAGTGGTGTTGATCAGACCGGACGCCGATCCGGCGTGCTCGCGCGGCACCTGGGAGAGCACCGCGTCGGTCAGCGGCGCGACGATCAGCCCCATGCCCGCGCCCATCACGACCAGCGGGAGGACCATCTGCCAGGAGGTGATCGCGGTGCCGTACCGGCCGGCCTCCCAGATGTAGAGCAGCAGCCCCGCGATCATCGTCAGCGCGCCGGCTTGGAGCACCTTGCGGCCGAAGCGCGGCACCAGCTTCTGCACCGACAGCCCGGCCGCCACCGAGACCGCGAGGGAGAACGGGATGCCGGTCGTGCCGGCCCGCAGGGCGCTCCAGCCCAGCCCGATCTGCATGTACAGCGTCCAGACCAGGAAGAAGATCCCGCAGGCGACCCCGAAGGCCAGCTGGACCGCGATCCCGGCGGCGAAGCTCCGCACCCGGAACAGCGCCAGCTCGATCAGCGGGGAGCCGTCCTTGCGGGTCTTGTGCCGTTCGTAGGCCACGAGCACGGCGAAGAGCGCGAGGCCGACGCCCATCGCCAGGTACCCCCACACCGGCCAGCCCAGCTCGTGACCGCGGGTCAGCGGATAGACCAGCAGCAGCAGCCCGGCGGTGACCAGGACCACCCCGACCAGGTCCAGCCGCAGGGCCCGGGGCGCCTTGGACTCGGTGATGTACGCGGCGCCCAGCAGCAGTCCGGCGATGCCCACCGGCAGGTTGATCAGGAAGATCGGCCGCCAGCCGAGGCCGAACAGGTCCCACTCGGTGAGCAGCGCACCGAGTATCGGGCCGGACACCGCGCCGAGCCCGACCACCGCCCCGAACAGGCCGAAGACCTTGCCCCGCTCGTGGGCCGGGAAGGTGGCGTGCACGATCGACAGGACCTGCGGCACCATGAGCGCCGCGGTGCCGCCCTGCAGGAACCGGGAGGCGATCAGCATCTCCGGGCCGGCGGCGAACCCGCACAGGGCGGAGGCCGCGGTGAATCCGGCGATGCCGACCAGGAAGAGCCGCTTGCGGCCGTAGATGTCGCCGAGCCTGCCGCCGGTGATCAGCCCGGCCGCGAAGGCCAGGGCGTACCCGGCGGTGATCCACTGGATCTCGCCGAACGAGGCTCCGGTGTCCTGCCGGATGCTGGGGATGGCGATGTTGACGATGGTGACGTCGACCAGGTCCATGAAGGCCGCGGTCATCACGATCGCCAGTGCGAACCAGCGGCGCCGGTCGCCGGGGGAGGGCTGTGCTGAAGTCATGCCGGGACACTAAACCCGATGTAGGTCGGATCGTGTCCTAGATGGACGGCATGCTGGAGTCATGACGGACACCCCGGTACGGCTGCTGACCCTCCTCTCCCTCCTGCAGACCCCGCGCGAATGGCCGGGCGGCGAGCTCGCCGAGCGCCTCGGCGTGAGCAGGCGCACCGTGCGGCGCGACATCGAGCGGCTGCGCGAACTCGGCTATCCGGTGCAGGCCACCATGGGCGCCGACGGCGGCTACCGCCTGATGGCGGGCAAGGCGATGCCGCCGCTGGTCCTCGACGACGATGAGGCGGTGGCCATCGCCGTCGGCCTGCGGGCGGGCGCCGGCCACGCCATCGAGGGTGTCGAGGAAGCCGCGGTCCGCGCCCTGGCCAAGCTGGAACAGGTGCTGCCGTCCCGGCTGCGGCACCGGGTCTCCACCCTCCAGGCCGCGACCGTCCCGCTGGCGATGGGCGGGGGCGGCGACTCCGCCACCGTGGACCCGCAGACCCTGACCGTGATGGCCGCGGCGGTCACCGGGCGGGAGAAGGTCCGGTTCCGCTACCGCGCCGGCGACGGCGCCGCCAGCCGGCGGCAGGCGGAGCCCTACCGGCTGGTGTCCACCGGCCGGCGCTGGTACCTGGTCGCGTACGACCTCGACCGGGAGGACTGGCGGACGTTCCGGATCGACCGGGTCGGCGATCCGGTCGCCACCGGAGCGCGGTTCACCCCGCGGGAGCTCCCGGCCGGGGGCGCCGCGGAGTACGTGGCCCGCGCGCTGTCCTGGCTCCAGCCGGAGCACCTGCTGGACGTCACCTTCCACGCGCCGGTGGAGCACGTGGCCGCCCGGCTGCCCCGCTCGCTCGGCACCCCGGAGCCGCTCGGCGAAGGCCGTTGCCGGCTGCGCACCACCTCGTCCGACTCGCTGGAGTGGCTGGCGTTCCGGTTCGCCATGATGGGCTGCGAGTTCCGGGTGCACGCGCCGGCCGCCCTCACCTCCCATCTGGACGCCCTGGGCGGGCGGCTGCTGCGGGCCGCGGCCGCGCCGGAAGCCGGGTCCCAGGGACCCCAGGGACCCCAGGAATCGTGAAGCAACCGTCAACAGTGCGGCCAGAACTATTCACTTGTCCCTCAGGGTGGGATCCGGCAGCGTTCTCCGGGGCGCACCGGAGCGGGGAGGCGGCACCCCGGGCCCCGCCGCGGCCGGCCCCTCCACGAGCACCCGGACGAACGGACCATGCGACCCGACTCCCCCTGGCGCACCGCCGACTTCCGCACCCTGTTCACCGCCACCGCCCTCAGCCACCTGGCCACCAGCGTCGGCTACGTCGCCGTCCCGCTCATCGCCGTGTCCGCCCTCGACGCGAGCCCCGGCCAGGTCGGGGCGCTCGCCACGCTGAGCACGGTCGCGTTCCTCCTCATCGGGCTGCCCGCCGGGGCGTGGGTGGACCGGATGCGGCACCGGCGGGTGCTCATCGCCGCGGACCTCACCCGGGCCGCGCTGTTCGCCTCCGTCCCGCTGGCCTGGTGGCTGGACGTACTGTCGCTCGGGCAGCTGTACGCCGTGGTGCTGCTCAACGGCTGCGCCACCGTCTTCTTCGACGTCGGATCGCAGAGCGCACTGCCCCGGCTGGTCGGCCGGGACGGGCTGGTGCGCGCCAACGCGGCCGTGGTCAGCCTGATGGCAGCCGGGAACGTGGCCGGACGGGGCGCCGGCGGCGGTCTGGTGCAACTGCTCACCGCGCCGGTGGCGGTGGTGTGCACCAGCCTCGGCTACCTGGCCTCGGCCCTCCGGCTCACCGCGATCGGCCGCACCCCGCCGCCCGAGCCGCCCGGCCCCGGGGCGGCCCCGGGGCTGGGGGCGCGGATAGCCGAAGGACTGCGGCACGTCCTCGGCGACCGGGAACTGCGCGCGCTCGCGCTCACCGCGGCCCTGACCAACCTCGGCCTCCAGATCGTCAACACGATGCTGCCGGTGCTGTTCGTCCGGGACCTGGGACTGCCCGCGGGGGCCCTGGGCCTGTTCTGGGCCGCGGGCGGCGCCGGCCTGCTGCTCGGGGCCCGCTGCGCCCGCCCGGTGGCCGGCCGCCTCGGCTACGGGCGGACCCTCGGCCTGGCCGGTCTGATCCTGGCGCCCGCCGGGCTGCTCGTCCCGCTGATCGACCGCGGCCCGTGGCTGTGGCTCGCCGGGGCCGGCTGGCTGCTCGCCATGTTCAAGACCGGCATGGACAACGTGCTGGGCGTGAGCCTGCGGCAGCGGATGACGCCGGACGCCCTCCTGGGCCGGATGAACGCCACCTTCCGCTTCCTGCTCACCGGCGCCATGGCCGTCGGTGCCGCCGCGGCCGGCCTGATCGGTGAACTCACCACCGTCCACCTCACCCTGTGGGTGGGCGGCTGCGTCATGGCGCTCGCCTTCCTGCCGGTCTTCCTCTCCCCGGTCCGCACCCGCCGTGAACTCCCCGGGGACCGGCCGGCCCCCGCCGCCGGGAGCCCCGCGACGAAGCCCGCCGAACGCGCCACGGAGCACCCCTGACCGAAGGCCGCCCGCTCCCGGGCCGCCCCCGCGTCGACGAGCCCGTTCCCCCGCGCGCCGCTTCGGACGGGGTCAGTTGCTCAGGGCCTGGCGGAGGGCGGGGTAGCAGGGGATGACGGTGTCGATGCCGACCAGCTGTATGACGCGCAGGACCGGCTCGCGCGGGCCGGCCAGGCGCAGCCAGCCCCGGGCGCCGGTGGCGGCGAGGTGGGCGGTGAGGAGGACGTTGATGCCGGTGGAGTCCATGAAGGTGACGCCGCTGAGATCGACCACGGTGCGTGGGGCGCACGCGTCGCCGGGCGGGAGCAGGGCATGGTTGAGATGGTCGCGGACGCTGTGGTCGATCTGACCGTGCAGGGCCACCACCCCGACGCCGTCGACGACGGAGCGGTCGACGGAAAGCCGGCTGGACGAGGCCGCGGCGTGGTCGTCTGCCACCGTTCCTCCATGTGCGCTCGATGGTTCGGAACAGGGGCGTGAACGTTGCCCGCCGCGAGGCGGCGGGGCAGGTATCGGTACCACCACCCCTACCCCGGTGCCCGGGAAACATGGGGGGCGTCTTTGCGGGTATACGCGCCCCTGTGATTGGGGGAACGCTAGTGGAGCCAGTGGAATCCGCCCGCGGTGAGGGCGTGATGCCGGACGGTGATGCGCTGCACGACACGGTTGCCTTGGACGGTGACGACGGCTGCATCGCGCAGGCCCGGCACCGCGCGACCGGCTTTCTCACCCGCGTTCAGGCCGAGCACGGGCTGCCGGTGTCCGCGCGCTCCATGGATCTGACCCAGCTGGTGGTCAGCGAGCTGGTCACCAACGCCCGCAAGTACGCCCCCGGCCCCCTGCTGCTGGAGCTGCGCATCGTCGGGGACCTGGTGGAGGTCGTCGTGTGGGACACCGGCCCCGTCCTGCCGGTTGCCCGGGCCGCCGACCCGGGGCGGGTCGGCCAGCACGGCCTGGAGATCGTCATGGCCGTCGCCCAGGGGTTCGAGGTCCAGCGCGAGCCGGTGGGCAAACGTGTCACGGCACGCCTCGCCCTGCTCGACGACCCCGGAGGAGACATCACCGGGCGCCGGCCCCAGTAGCGACGCCACCGCCGGGCGGGGGCCGCCGAGGTCAGAGTTTCCGGTCGTCGCGCGGCTCGACGTACGGTTCCTCCTCCGGAGGGTGTCCGGCCTCGATGGCCCGCCCGCGCTCCAGCTCGGCGTTGAACTCCAGGCCGAAGAGGATGGCGATGTTGGAGATCCACAGCCAGACCAGGAAGACGACGATCCCGGCCAGGCTGCCGTACGTCTTGTCGTAGCTGGCGAAGGTCGCCACGTACACCGCGAACGCGGCGGAGGCGACGATCCAGATGAGGACCGCGAACAGGCTTCCCGGGGTCACCCACCGGAAGCCCCGTCTGACGTTCGGCGAGGCCCAGTACAGGAGTGCGATGACCAGGGAGAACAGCAGGATCATCACCGGCCACTTGGCGTAGTTCCAGACGGTGACGGCGGTGCTGCCCACGCCCAGCACGTCACCGGCCCGGCTGGCCAGGGTTCCGGTGAACACCACGCCCACGGCGATGGCGGCCAGCAGGATCACCACCACGACGGTGATGCCGAACCGGACCGGCAGGGTCTTCCACACCGGGCGCCCCTCGCCGATGTCGTAGACGGCGTTCGACGCCCGCATGAACGCCGCGATGTAGCCCGATGCCGACCACAGGGCGATCACGATGCTGATCGCCAGCGCGATCCCCGCCTTGCCCTGGTTCTTCTCCAACTGCTCCAGCATCGTGTTGAGCGTGTCGCGCACGGCGCCGGGGGCCAGGCCCTCCAGGTTGTCGATCAGCGGCTTGATGCTCGACCGGCCCATGAGGCCCAGCAGGGAAACCAGGGCCAGCAGGGCGGGAACGATGGACAGCACCCCGTAGTAGGTGAGCGCCGCGGCCCAGTCGGTGAGGTTGTCCTCCTTGAACTCCTTCACGGTCCGCTTGCACGCGTCCCGCCAGGAAGCCTTCGGCAGGTCCGTGGGCCCTTCCGGTGGCTTGCCGTCCTGGCCGCGGGAACCCTCCGGGCCGCCGCGCGTCGCTCCCCGACGGGTGTCCTCGTCAGCCTGACCGCCGGGACGGCCGCGGTCCTCCCGGGACGCGCCCGGCTCGTCGTCTGCGTCATGCTGTGCCATGGTTCGTCCCCTCCGCTAGCTTCCGGAGTCCCGGTCGCGTGCTTCACCGGTGACCGCCGAGCCCGACTGCCGGGCCTGCTCGGCGACCTGGCCACCTTGGTCCCGGGCTTCTTCCTTCATGGCCCTGGCTCCCTCCGCGGCTGCTCCCTTGACCTCCTGGGCCGCCTGCTGGACACCCTCGGTGGCGGTCTCCCTGACGCGCTGGGCCGAGTCCATCGCGGCCTGCTTGACCGGCTCCATCGCCTCGCCCGCCCGCTCGGTCACCCGGGCGGCCGCCTGCTGCTCGGCCTCCGAGGCGGGCAGCAGCGACGCGGCCAGCAGCCCGGCACCGAAAGCGATCAGCCCCGCGGCGAGCGGGTTGCCCTGGGTCTGGCGCATGGCCTGCTCCGGCGCGCCCCGGACGGCATCGCCCGCCTGGCCGGCGGTGTCCCGTGCCGAGCCGACCGCCTCGCGTACCGTGCCGGCGGCGTCCTGCGTGCTCTGCCGCGCCGACCGGGCAACCTGCTCGGCGCCCGCCTGGGTCCGGCCCGCGGACTCCGAGGCGGTGCCCATCACCCGCTCGCGGATTCCGGTGGCGGTGCCCCGCATGCGTGAAGCTCGCCTGCGCATCCGTTTGCGCGGGCCGGTCCGGTTGGACAGCCGGTCGACGTCCGCGGCCAGCCTGGCGCGGGTGGCCTCGATCTCGCTCCTCATCTGGTCGGGTGACGTGCCCATTGCGCATCCTCCTTCAATGTCTCCACGGTCCGTTCGGGCTTGGGCGAGACCGTCCGCATCCGTGACCGGCCCAGCACGAAGAGCACGGCACCGACGGCCGCCCACACACCGGTGACGATCAATGCCGCCCAGCCGGTGTCCATGAGGTTGGCGAGGCCGAACACCGCGGCCAGCGACAGGAACAGCGCCACCATGTAGCCGGCGAAACCGGCTCCGCCGAACATCCCGGCGGCCTTCCCGGCCTTGGCGGCTTCCTGCCGGATCTCCGCCTTGGCGAGTTCCGCCTCCTGGCGGAGCAGGGTCTGCGCGTCCCGGCCCACCGCGGCCAGCAACTCACCCACCGAGGGTTCCCGCTCGCGCGCCCGCGCCGCTTCCTCCGTCCACCGGGACGGCCGCGCGACCCGGGCCGGCCGGTCGGTCGGCGGAGCCCCGGGAGACCGCGTCGACATCGTGGCCATCTCACACCCCCGGGTAGCCCGGCAGCTCCGAACGCTCCGCGCCTTCCGGCGAGGTGCCTTCGGTGCCGTCCGACGGCTGTTTCCGCGCCGGCGGCTGGGCCGAACCGTCCGCACCACCGGACTTGGCGAGCCTGCCGACCACCAGACCGGCCAGGGCCGCACCTCCGAGGAAGACGCCCGGGCGACGGCGTGCGAAGTCCTCGAGGTCCCGCACCATGTCGCCGACGCCGTGCCGGTCGAGGTAGTCCGCCGCCCGGTGGCCGCCGTCCGCCGTCTGTGTCACCATCCCCCGGGCCGGGGAATCGGCGGCGTCGCGGGAGAGACCGTGCAGGTCGTCCGCCCACTGGCGCACCGTGCCCGCCAGGCGCCGGGTCTGGCCGTCCACCTCATCCGCCACCCGGCCGCGCATCTCGTGCAGCACCGTGCCGGCCTGTTGCCGGGCCTGCCCCGCGACCTCCTTGGCCTGATCGGCCGCGGTGGCCGTCACCTCACCGGCGGCCTGTCCGGCCCGGCCGGTCGTCGCCGACGCCTCGGCTTTCGCCGCCCGGCCGACCTCCCGCGCCCGGCCGCTGTCGTCCGTGGTCCCATCGCTCATCGGTCTGCTCCTCGACTCCTTGGGTCATGAGGTCGTGAGGGGCGCGCGCGGCCGGTGGCCGGTGTGTCACAGCCGTGCTCTCCATGACCCGGCGCGGTGCGCCCATCTGTCATGGCGCCCGTCTGGCGTGCGTGTCCTTGCCCGGGTCCTCCCTCGCAGCCCGGGTTACCACTGACCCGGGGAGAAAACAGCCCGGGGCCGCGTTCTGGGGAGGAAGCCACCATCACCCCCGGTCGCCGGACGCGTGCGGGACGCCACCACACGCCCGGCGGTGTGCCGGGAGGCCGGACCGTCCCCGTGGCACCCGTGCCGGGCACCGTCCGCACCGGTGCGGCGGCCGGGGTGTCCTCCCAGGGCCGGGCCGAGGGCGTCGGCGCAGGTGCCGAAGCGGCGTCCGGGCGTCGGCGTCCGACCCGTGGTCCCCGAAGTCCTCCACGTGCCACGGCCGCCGCCGGGAGGGTCCGGGCGCAGACGTGACCACTGATCGCGGGTTGCCGCTGCGGATCCGGACGCGCCGGCAGGAGGGATGGTGCAGCATGGTCCCGGGCAGCAGCCCAAGGGCCCGGCCCCCCGCTTCCGCCCGGCCCCCCGCGGGCGGCCCGAAACGTCCGACCCGCCCGTCCCCTGTGAGGATCCATGGAATCGCGAACCGCCCTGCTGGCCGGGGCGAGCGGCCTCGTCGGGGGGCAGGTGCTGACCCGACTGCTCGCCGACCCGCGCTACGACCGGGTGATCGTGCTGACCCGCCGCCCACTGGAGCCGACGCGTCCGGAACTCGACGTACGGGTCGTCGACTTCACCGCGCTCACCTCCGCCGACGTGCCGGCCGTCGACGACGTGTACTGCACGCTGGGCACGACGATGAAGAAGGCCGGGTCCCGGCAGGCGTTCCGCGAGGTGGACCACGACATGACCGTGGCCGTCGCCCGCCTCGCCCGTCAGGCGGGGGCCCGCCGTATCGCCTTGTGCTCCGCCATCGGCGCCGCCCCCACCGCCCGCCAGTTCTACCTGCGTGTCAAAGGTGCGACCGAACACGACGTGATCAGCCTCGGCTATGACAGCACCCAGATCTTCCGGCCCTCCCTCCTGCTGGGCGCGCGCGCCGAAAGCCGGCCGGCCGAGCGCCTCGGCATCAAACTCGCGCCGGTGGTCGCCCCCCTGCTGACCGGGCGGCTGCGCCGGTACCGGCCGGTGACGGCCGAGCGCCTCGCGGCCGCGATGATCCGTTCCCTTGCCGCACCCGCGCCGGGCACGACGGTGCACACCTTCGACGACTTCCTGCCGTAGCGGCTCGCAGCGGGAGCCGGCAGCACGTTTCGCCGCCCCGCGCGACCCGTCTCCCGCCCCTCCTTCGACCGCCGCGGAGCCCGCGGCGACGCCCCGCACCCAGGCCCGCCGCCGCCTCGCCCGCCCCCGCGTCGGCGTGCTGCCCGCCGTGCTCCTGGCGGACGACGTCCGAGGGGCAGTGCTCGGCGACGCAGCCCGCCACCAGTCGCGCAGCCCCGGACCGGCCCCGCACGACCGACCGGGCCAGGCCGAGGACACCGGGGCAACCCCGGACGAAACCGAGGGGAACAGCTCATCACCAGCTGAGTACGGATACTCAGGCAGATGGTGTCCGGCGTCCCGAATGCTGGCCCCATGCCCAGTACCAGAACCGCTTCCGGGCCGCGGCCCACGCGCGTCGGGATCACCGCTGCCGGCTCCTGCCTGCCCCGGCAGCACCTCACGTCCGAGGAACTGCGGCGCAAGGTCACCGACAGCGGTGGACTCACCCTGCCCCGGGGGTTCTTCGAACGGGCCACGGGGATAAGGACCCGGCGGATCGCCGGCGACGGCGAGTACGCCTCCACCCTGGCCACCGGCGCGGCCCGGCAGGCCCTCGCCGACGGGGGACTCGACCCGCTCGACATCGACCTGCTGCTCTACGCCTCCGCCACCCGGGACATCGCCGAGCCCGCCACCGCCCACCTGGTCCAGGCCGAACTCGGCACCCGCGCGCACGCCCTGGACGTCACCAACGCCTGCAACAGCTTCGTCAACGGCATCGACACCGCCCGCTCCATGATCCTCGCCGGCCGGGCCGGCCGCGCCCTGGTGGTCACCGGCGAGACCCCGACCCGCGCCATGCGGACCGCGCCGGCCGGACCGGCCGAATTCCGCGCCGGCTTCGCCGGATACACCTTCGGGGACGCCGGCGCCGCGGTGGTGGTGGAGGCGGTCGAACGCGGCGGCATCCTCGACGTCGACACCGAGACCTACTCCGAACACTGGGCCGTCGGCGGCATCTTCGGCGGCGGCTCCCGCCATCCGCGCGACACCGAGCACACCTACTTCGTGGGTGACGGCCGCGAACTGCGCGGCGTGTTCGAGAAGGTGGGCACGGCGGTACTCGACCGGGTCCGGCACCGCACCGGCCTCCAGTGGCCGGACTACGCCCGCGTCCTGGTCCACCAGGTGACCCTGCCGTACCTGGAGCGGTTCATCGAGATCACCGGGGTGCCCCGGGAGAAACTCGTGATCACCGTGGAGGAGCTGGGCAATGTGGCCAGCGCCTCCCTCGGGGTGCAACTGGACCGGATACGGCACGAACTGGCCCCCGGCGACCCGGTCCTGTTCATCGGCCTCGGCGGCGGCGTCAGCATCATGACCATGGTGTGGGAGGCGTCGTGAACCACCGCCTCCCGGAACAACTCGCGCCGCACCCCGCCGGCGGCGGTGCGGCGGAGCGCACCGGGCCCCGTCTGTGGGTGGTGGTGCCCGCCTACCAGGAGGCCGCGCGGATCGGCGCGACCCTCGACGCACTGGCCCGCCAGCACGACCGGGACTTCACCCTCCTCGTCGTGGACAACGCCTCCACCGACGGCACCGCGGACATCGTCCGCCGCTTCGCCGCCCGCGCCCCGTTCCCGGTGCGCGTGCTGACCGAGCCGGAGAAGGGCGTGGGCTGCGCCGTCGACACCGGATTCCGGTACGCGATCGGGCACGGCGCCACCCACCTCGCCCGCACCGACGCCGACTGCCTGCCCCGGCCGGGCTGGACGGCCGCCGCCCGGGCCACACTGACCAGGCTGGGCGAGGGCATGGTGTGCGGCCGGCTCGACGCCCGCCGGGACGAACACGGGCCGCTGGGCCGGGCCGCGTTCCGCACGCTCGTCGCCATCGCCGCCGCCTTCGGCCGGCTGCGCCCCGCCCACCGGCCACGGCACGGGTTCCGGGCGCCGTACCGGATGCACGCCGGCAACAACATGGCCATCACCGCATCCCTGTACCTGGCCGTCGGCGGCATGCCGCGCCGCCCGTCACCCACCGACCGGGCCTTCCTCAACCGGGTGCGCCGCCACACCGCCGACATCGCCCGCTGCCGCCGGATGGTGGTGGAGAACTCCACCCGCCGGCTGCGCGCCTACGGCCTGGTCGGCACCGCCCGCTGGTACCTGGACCTGGGCAGCGGCCGGCACACCGCGGACCCGCGCTGATGCTCGACCGACTCGCCCACACGCTGCGCGCCGGGGCGCACCGCCC
This sequence comes from Streptomyces sp. NPDC018031, assembly GCF_044327625.1. Classification (NCBI taxonomy): domain Bacteria; kingdom Bacillati; phylum Actinomycetota; class Actinomycetes; order Kitasatosporales; family Streptomycetaceae; genus Streptomyces; species Streptomyces sp. NPDC018031. Next base: position 39,544 of record NZ_JBIRFT010000012.1, on the reverse strand, counting down.
CGCCGTCCTCGGCCACACCCGCTCCGGGGCGGTGCGGGTGCGTGCCACCTGCGGTGACCTCGCCGATCTCAGCGAGGCGTACGCGGCCGCCCTGCACGCCCGCGGCCTCGCCCGGGGCGACACCATCGGCGTCGCGGTCCGGCCCGGCCCCCGGGCCCTCGCCCTGATACTGGCGGCGCACCGGCTGGGGCTGCGCGCCGCGGTGCTGGACCCCGGCGCGGGGCCGGAGGTGCTGAGCGCCCGGCTCGCGCTGGCCCGCCCGGCGCTCGTCCTCGCCGACGCCACCGCCCAGGCGGTCGCCGGATGGGCCGGACGGCCGGCCCGCCGGGCCGGACTCGCCCTGCCCGACCTGGCCTCGCTGGGCCCCGTCGCGACCCTGGGCCGGCGGCTGCCGGGCTGCGCCCCCCGACTGGACCTGGACGTCTCCCGCCGCCCGCTGCCCGCGCCCGCCGCGGACCCGGACGCCGACGCCGTGATCGTCTTCACCTCCGGCACCACCGCCCGCCCGCGGGCCGTGGTGCACAGCCGCGCCGGACTGGCCGCCGGCATGGACGCGGTGGCCGCGCTCGTCGGCCCGCGCGCCGGGGCACCGGTCCTGGGCGGCACCTTTTTTGTCCTGGTGCCCGCCCTGGCCCACGGCGCCCCGGTCGCCCTGCCCGCCCGGTCGCCGCGGGTCCTCGCCCGGCAACTGCGGCGCCTGGCACCGCAGGCCACCTACCTCACCCCGCCGCAGCTGCGCGCCGCGCTCGCCGAGCGGGCCCGCTTCACCGGCCGGGTCTGGACCGGCTCGGCCCCGGCCGGCGCCCGGCTGCTGGGCCGGGTCAGGCAGGCGGGCGCCGCCGAGGCATGGGGTGTGTACGCGCTCACCGAACTCTTCCCCGCGGCCGCCGTGGAGCACGCCGAGAAGGCGGCGTTCCACGGCGCCGGCGACCTGGTGGGCGCCCCGCTGCCGGGTGTCCGGGCGCGGCCGGACGCCAGCGGCGAACTGCTGCTCGCCGGGCCCGCCGCCCGCGACCGCTACCTCGGGGAGCAGCCCGCCGCCTGGGTGCGCACCGGGGACCGGGCCCGGCTGGACGGCGGCCGGATCGTCCTGGAGGGCCGACTGAAGGACATGGTGCTGCGCGGCGCGGAGAACATCTACCCCGGCCTCCACGAACCGGCGCTGCACACCGCCGAGGTGGAACTCGCCGTACTGGTCGGCGTACCGGCCGGGGACGGCGACGAACTGCTGGTCGCCCTCGTCCAGCCGCGGCGCGGCGCCGACCCCCGCCGGGTCCGCGCCGCGCTCGCCGGACCGCTGCGGCGGATGGGCGCCGCCCGCCCCGACGCCGTGCTCCTCACCGACGTCCCGCTGGCCGGCCGCTCCCGCAAGCCCGACCGGGCCGCCGCGGCCCGCCGGGCGGCGGCCGCGCTGGCGGAGCGGGACCGGGACCGCCCGCGCCGGTTCCCGCCACCGCGCCGCCGGCCCCGGCGCGGCGAGCCGCCGCCACCCGTCCGTCCGGCCGGCCCCGGCCCCGGACCCGCCGGCGGGGCGCCTCCCGCGCCACCGGCCGCCCCGCCCCATCCGACCGAGCACTCCAGATGAGGACCATGACCGCACCGAATCGACACCGGCCCGCCCTGTGGGTCGTCGTCCCCGCCTACAACGAGGCCCGGGCGATCGGCGGCACCCTCGCCGCGCTCGCGGCCCAGTCCGACCGGGACTTCACCCTCGCCGTGGTGGACAACGGTTCCACCGACGCCACCGCGGCCGTGGTGCGCGCCTTCGCCGCCGACGCGCCGTTCCCCGTCCGGCTCGTCCACGAACCCCAGCACGGGACGGGCGCCGCCGTCGACTCCGGCTTCCGCCACGCCATCGGCCGCGGCGCCGGCTGGCTGGCCCGTACCGACGCCGACTGCCTGCCCGCCCGGGACTGGGTCGCCACCGTCAAGTCCGAACTGGGCCGCGGCGCAGAGATGGTGTGCGGCCGCAGTGTGCCCCGCCCCGACGAGTCACCCGGCTTCGCCGAGGCCCGGCTGCTGCCCGCGGTCATCCGGCTCACCGCCCTCTACGGCCGCTACCGCAAGGCCCACCGGCACCCCCGCTACCGGGCGCCCTACGTGCTGTGCCACGGCCACAACCTCGCGCTCACCGCCGACCTCTACGTGCGGTGCGGAGGCACCCCGCGGGTGACCCTCAGCGAGGACTCCGAGGACGTCGCCCTGCTCAACCGGGCACGCCGGCACAGCGACCGGATCGTCCGCGCCGAGCACCTGGTGGTCCACAACAGCCTGCGCAGGCTGCGGGCCTGGGGCCCGCGCCGCACCCTGCTCTGGTACTGGGACCGGCGCTACCACCCGGCCACCGAGGCGGAGGTACACGTCCGATGAGGCCGTTCCGTCCCTCCGCCGGCCGGTCCGCGGACCGGCGAGGCGCCCCGCCGGTTCCCCGGCCGGCCCCGCGGGCCGGTGCCACGCTCCGGGCGGCGTCGGCACGCACCGCCGAGGACCCGGCGCGGGCCGCCGGGCCGGAGCGCCCGGGGGCCGCCCCGGAAAGCTCCCGGCGGCGCCGCCGGCGCGCCCGGCGACGGGACCGCCGGGTCTACCTCGCCGGTCACCCGGTGCTCTTCGCGCTGCTGGCCGCCACCCGCCACCGCCCCGTGGTCCGCCTCGGCCGCACCGTCGTGGTCCACGGCACCGACGCCTTCCGCCAGGCCCTCACCCGCGTCCCGCTGGACCGCACCGCACCGGGCACCACCGGGGCCGCCGCCAAGACGGCACTCTCCCGGGGCACTCCGGGCACCCCCGGCGGGGACGCCCCGGCGGGGGTGCTGTTCGACCAGGACGGCAGCGGCCACCGCACCGCCCGCCGCGCCGTCGGCCACGACCTCGGGGCCGCCGGGGTGGCAGCCCTCCGCCCGCTGTGGCGCCAGGTGCTCGACCGGCGACTGGCACCGCTCGCCCACCCGGGCGGCACCGTCGACCTGGCCGACGTGGCCCGTGAGGTGGCCGGCACCACGGTGTGCGCGCTGCTGCGCCTCGACGCCGACCCATGGGCCGTCACCGCGGCCGCCGCCGAGGCCGCGGCGGCCGCGGTGCGCGAGCACCTCCCCGGCCCGCGACGGCCCGGCCCCCGGGTGGCCGCCGCCGCGGCCCGTCTGGAGGCCCTGCTGGGCTCCGCCGCGGCCGAGGACCACGCGCTGCGCGCCATGCTGGCCACCGCCGCCGTCACCACCACGGTCGCCGCGCTGCCGCGCGCCGCCGCCTGGTGCGCCGACGCCGGGCTGTGGGCGGACGCGGCCGACCCGGGCCTGCGTCCCCTGCTGGTGGGCGAGTTGCTGCGGGTCGTCGCCCCGTCCCCGCTGCTGCCCCGGGTCGCCGCGGCCGGCAGCACGGTGGCCGGCTGCCCGGTGCGCCCCGGCGACCGGCTCGTCCTGGTGGCCCGGCACGCGGTGCGCGCCCACGCCATGGACCCGGACTGCCGGCGCCCGGCCTGCCCCGCCGACTCCCAGCTGGTCTTCGGGGCAGGCCCGCACGCCTGCCCCGGCGCCCGGCTGGCCCGGGCGCAACTCGCCGACCTGCTCGCCGCGCTCGCCCCGCACCGGCCCGGCGTGGTGCGGGCCCGGGCCGACCGGCACGCGGCGCTGCCGGGCTGGCGCACCCTGGTGCTGCGCGCCGGGCAGGCCCGGTGACCGCCCGCCGCCCCGGCCCGCCGGGTGCCGGCGCCGGCGACGGCCGGTTCCGCCCGGCGGCGCCCGGCCGGCCCGGCCTCGCCGGTCTCCGGCTCGCCGTCACCGGCGCGAGCGGCTTCTGCGGCGGCCACCTGGCCCGGGCCGCCGCTGCCGCCGGGGCCCAGGTGGTGTGCGTGGGACGCCGCCCCGGGCCGGTCGGCGAACACGTTCCGTGGGACGCCGCCCGTGCGGTGCCCGATCTCGCGGGCGCCGATCTGGTGGTGCACTGCGCGGCGGCCGTCGGCGATCCGGTGCCCGGCTCACCGGCCGAGGCGCTGATGCACGCCGTCAACGTCGACGGCACCGCCCGGCTGCTGCGCGCCGCCGGCGGGCGACCGGTGGTCTGGGTGAGCAGCGCCAGCGTCTACGACCCGCGCCCGGACCGCGGGCGGGTACGGGAGGACCATCCGGTCTCCGGCCACCTCAACGCCTACGGCCGCACCAAGGCCGCGGGGGAGCGGCTGGCGCTGGCGGCCGGGGCCGTGGTGCTGCGGCCCCGGGCCGTCTACGGGCCCGGCGACCCGCACCTGGTGCCCCGGCTGACGGCCCGGGTGCGCGCCGGAACGCTGCTGCTGCCCGGGCGGGACGTCCGGCTGAGCCTCACCGCGGTGGAGAACCTCACCGACGCCTGCCTGTCCGCCGCCGGCTGGCCGCCCGGCGCGTACAACATCGCCGACGCGGCGGCCTACCCCCGGGACCGGACGGTGCGCGAGGTGCTCCGGGCCCACGGCACACCGGCCCGGATCCGGCACCTGCCGCGCGGCGCCGCCCTGGCGGTGGCCGGCGCGCTCCAGGGCGTGGCGCGGCACCGTCCGCACGCCGAGCCCGCACTCACCCGCTACGCGGTCGACCAGCTCGCGCACACGGTGGTGCTGGACATCGGCAAGGCGCGGGCCCGGGGCTGGTCCCCGCGCCGGACCCTCGGCGACTTCCTGGCCGAGGTGCGCGCCGGCCGCCCGGTACCGGGCGGCACGCCGCCGGCCGGCTGAGGCCCGGCGCCCGGCCCGGGCCGGGCGCCGGGTCCCTGTCCGTCCGGCCCTCTGCCCGTCCGGCGCCTCGTGCCCGCCCGGGGCACCGGGCGCCGGGCGGGGCGCCCGCTCACCACGGACCGGTATCCCCCTCGGCGACGCGGCCGGGCCCGCCGCCGGACGTCGCCCGCGCGCCGGGCGGAGCGGAACGCTCGATCAGCCCGGCGAGGCGGCGCAGCATGGCGCGGTGCCGCAGTTGCAGCAACGCGTCGACGACGCCGTTGTGCCACCGCGAGCCGGGCCCGCTCAGCGGGTGCTCGTCGACGATGAGCAGCGCGTCCTCGCCCCACGGCAGCACCTCGATGGCGATCCGGGCGGAGCCCAGCGAGCCGCTCCGGGCCTCCAGCTGCAACTCCGTGGGTGGCTCGCAGCGGCGTACCACGGTGTCCCCGCGCAGGCGCCACGGCCCGATCCGCACCGACCAGCGGAGCGCGGCGCCCACCGCCGGCCAGCCGTCGAGCTGGTGGCTGCGCTCCGTGCCCACCACCCACTCCGCGTATCTCTCACCGTCGCTGAGCACGGCCCACACCGCCTCCGGCGACCTTCGGACGAGCACATGACGTACGGCCACGGGGTCTCCTCTCGGCTCTCACCCGGGCTCCGGAGCGCCCGCCCCGGGCCCGGTCCGGTGGTCAGTCACCTCTCCCTCCGAGCGCGCCGCGCAGCGCCGACCACACCGGGTGCAGTACGCGCCGGGCCGAGGGGCGGCCGGCCCACAGCGCGGCACGGGCCGCGTTGGCCCCGCACGCGCCGTGCACCCCACCGCCGGGGTGAGCGGAGGCCGAGGCCAGGTACAGCCCGCGGACCGGCGTCTCCGGCCGGCCCGTCCCGACCGTCGGCCGGAACATCAGCTGTTGCTGGAAGGCGGCGGTACCGCCGTTCACCGCGCCCCGTTCCAGACTGCGGTCGAGCCGCTGCAGATCCGTCGGGGCCAGCACCCGGCGGGCGAGCACGGTGTCCCGGAAGCCCGGGGCCAGCCGCTCCACCTCCGCCTCCACCCGGGCGGCCATCGCCTCCTTGGCGCCATGGTCCCAGCGGTCCCCCAGGCCCGCACCACCGGCGTCACCGCGGGCCCGCTGCGGCAGATGCGTGTACGCCCACGCCGACTCGGTGCCGGCCGGGGAGCGCCGGGGGTCCGCCGTGGTCATCTGTCCCAGCAGGGCGAACGGCCGGTCCGGCACCTGCCCGGTGGCCAGCTGGGCCGCGTAGCGCGTCAGATGGTCCAGGCCGGCGGCGAGGTGCACGGTGCCCGCCCCGCCCGCGGCGGGAGCCCGCCACGGAATGGGCCGGGACAGCGCCCAGTCGACCTTGAACGTGGCGTGGTCCCACTGGAACCGCGCCAGGTCGGCGCGGAGCCGGGCCGGCAGCCGCTCCCAGCCGACCAGCTCGCCGTAGAGCGCGGGAGCGGGCACATCGGCGAGCACCGCGCGCCGGGCCCGCACCGGCTCGCCGGCGGCGGTCCGCACCCCGGTGCAGCGGCCGTCGGCGATCAGCACCCGCGCCACGGGCGACGCGCAGCGCACCGCTCCTCCGCGCGCCTCCAGCCGGCGCACCAGCGCCGCCGTGAGCTGCTGCGCCCCGCCGGCGGGCACCGGCCAGCCCACCTGCTGCCCCAGCATGGCCAGCAGCCAGCCGAACGCCGCGCTGCCCGGCGATTCGGGGAACAGGTCCGCGTGCAGGGCGCAGCCGGCCAGCAGCAGCGGCGCCCCGGCCCCGATGAACTCCTCCTCGCCCAGCCGCCGGACCGGCAGCGCCAGGGTCCGCAGCGCACGCAGCCCGCCCGCCGAGCGCAGCCGGGCCGCCAGCGCCACCCCCGACCGGACCGGCGGGAACGGGGTGAACAGCGCCTCGACGAGGTCCTCGCCCAGCGCGTCCCACAGCTCCACCAGCCGCAGGTAGGCCGAGCCGTCGCCCGGCCCGCACGACTCCAGGACCTGCGCGGTCCGCTCCCGGTCCCGGTACAGGACCGGGCACCGCCCGTCCGGCATCGGATGCGCCAGCACGGCGGGTGCGTGGCTCCAGCGCAGCCCCCAGCGCTCCAGCTCCAGCCCGCGCATCGCGGGGGACGCCGCGGCCAGCGGATGGAACGAGCTGAACAGGTCGTGCACATGATCCGGATGGACGCCGCGGTCGCTGCGTACGGCTCCGCCGGGGTCGGGCGCGGCCTCCAGGACCACCACCTGCCAGCCGGCGTCCGCCAGGATGTTCGCCGCCACCAGGCCGTTCGGGCCCGCCCCGACGACCACCGCGTCGACGGTCCGGCCGTTCACCGGCCGCCACCCGTACCGGCCGCGGCCCGGCGCGGACGGCCGGCGCGCGGCGGAACCGGCGCCCGGCCGACGCGGCGATCGCCGCCGGCGCCGCGGGGTGTGCGCGGCACCGGGTGCCGGCCGCCGCCCGTGCCGGGCGGCTCCGCGGGCCGGTGGCCGGCCGCTGCGGCACCCCGGGCGCGCCCGTCCCCGCCGGGACGCGCCGCCCCGGCGTCCGGGCGGTGGCCGGCCGGCCCCGGGGCCACCGTCCGCGGGGCGTGGCCCCCGGCCTGCCGTGGGTCGACGATCACCGTTCCTCACCTCCCGGGCCTCACCGGTCGCGGGCGCCCCGGTCAGGACAGCCGGGTTTCCGGCCGGCCCGCGGTCAAACGACCCGGCGGCCGGGGCCCGGGCGGCAGCGGAGACCCGGGGGCCCGGGCACCAGGAGGGTCGGTCCACCGTGCGGCCGACGGGCACTCGTCGGGGCGGTCCACCGGACACGGACGGGGATCCGGCCGGAGGTGGCGGATCGAGGGGGGTGGGCTGCCAGGGGCACGCGACCGGCCGGGCGGGCCACCTGGCGGGGACGTGCCTCCAGCCGGAGGTGGGGCACCCGTCGGGGCGGGCCACCGGACACGGACGGGCTTCCGGCCGGAGGCGGCCGGTCGGGTCGGCGTCACCTGGGCGGGGCGGGCCACCACGCGGACGACGGGCACCCACGCGGACGGCCGGCAACCCGTGCGGGGTGGCCGCCGGGGCGGGGAGGGCGTGCGGGCCGGGCCGGAAGGCCGGCCGGCGGGAGCCGGTGGTCCCGCCCCGCCGGGCCGGACGGCCCCCGGCCGGGGGCCGAACGGCCCGGCCGGCCGGACGGTCCGGCGGGCGCCGGGTGACGGCCCGGGTACGAGGCGTGCCGGGGCACCGGCCCGGGGGCCGCCCCGCGCGCCGTGTGAGCAAGCCCACCAGAAGTCCAAGTCGCCCGGTGCGCGGGGGTGTTCCGCGGGCCGGGGCGATCCGGGCGCCGCCGGTGGGGCGCAGGTCACGGCATCCGGCCGAACCGCCTGTGACGATGGGACGGCGCCGAGCCCAAGCCCTCGGCAGGCCCCGGGGACGGGGCCTTCTCGCTGCTCCCACCGCCCCGCTCGCCCGATCCCCGCGCGGCTTGCCCCGCGCCCGCGACGAAGCTCCCGGACCATGCCTCTGATTCCTCGCCCCCGCCTGGGCACCCGCGCCGCCGCCGACCGGTCCGGCGCGGTGTCCGCCGGCTCCGCGGCCCCGACCGCCACGGCTCCCGACCGGGCGCCGTGGCGGTGCCTGCGCCACCCCAGCATGCGCTGGTGGTCGATGGCCAACCTGGTGTCCAACACCGGTACCTGGATGCAGTTGACCGTGCAGAACCTGCTGGTGCTGCAGATCACCGGCTCCGCCGCGGCCACCGGACTCTCCCTGTCGGTGCAGGCCGCGCCCGGTCTGCTGCTCGGCCTGGCCGGCGGCGCCGTGGTCGACTCCTGGCCGCGCAAGGTCACCGCCACCGTGAGCCAGGCGGTCCTGGGTCTGGTCGCGTTCGCCACCGCCGCGCTGGTCGCCTTCGACCAGCTGAACATGCCGCTGCTCATGGTCCTGGCCGCGGTCACCGGAATGGTGGCCACCGTGGACGGGCCGGCGTGCGCGCTGCTCGGCAACGACCTGGTGCCGGTGGAGGACGTCCCGTCGTCCATCGCCCTGGGCTCCGTGGTGCACAGCGTGGGCCGTCTGATGGGTGTCGCTCTCGCGGGTGTGGCCGTGGCCGCGTTCGGCGCGGCCGCCGCGTACGCCGCCAACGGCGTGTCGTTCCTGCTGGTCGCCCTGGTCATCCCGTTCCTCCGGTTGCGTCCGCAGCCACAGCCACCGGCCGAACAGGCCGAACAGGCCGCACCGGCCGGGCGGGGCCGCGTGGCGCGCAAGGGCGGCAGCCGCGAGGGCCTCGCGTTCTTCCTCGGCCGGCCCCGGCTGGTGGCGCTGACCGTGGTCACCGCGGTGAGTGCGATCTTCGGTCGCAACTACGGGCTGACGCTCGCGGTGCTGGTCACCGGCCCGCTGGCGGGTGGGGCGGAGGAGTTCGGCACCGTCTCCACGGTGCTGGCCGCCGGCGGCATCGCGGGCGCGGTCCTCGCCGGGCGGCTGCGCCGCCCCTCGGTGCGGCTGGTCGCCACGCTGGCCGCGGTGGGTGCCCTGCTCCAGGTCGCGGCCGGTTTCGCGCCCGAGCTGTGGCTGCTGATCCTGCTGGTCGCGCCGATGGCCGTGGTGGAGTCGATCTCCGACACCGCGGGCAACACGGTCCTGCAGACCGACCCGCCGGCCCATATGCGCGGCCGGGTGCTCGGGGTCTGGCGCAGCGCCGGCACCGGCTGGGGACTGGCCGGTCCGCCGCTGCTGGGTCTGCTGATGGAGTGGGCCGGGCCGCGTGGCGCGCTGATCGCGGGCGGGCTGCTGATCACCGCGGTGATCGGCGCGGGCGCCGCGTACCACTCCCGCCGTTCCGCCGGTGCGTCTGCCGGTGGCCTGGTCCCGGCGCTGCCCGGTGCCCCGGTGGCGGTCCCCGCCCCGGTGGCCGCCCCGGTTCCGCAGCTCACCACGGTGGCCTGACCGGGCGTCGGGCTGCGCGCGCCGCGCCGGTGCCGCGCGGTGCGGGCAGCCGGCGCTCCGGGGCCGGGCCCCGGAGCGCCGGCCCCGGCACATCCCCGCGGCGCTCCGCGCGCGTCGGCACAGCAGAACCCGCGTCACCCGGCGAGTCGGGCCCGTCCAGCCGGGTGACTGGCGATATGTGCCGTTTCGCCATTTTGGCCATGGGTACTCCGTGCTGGGCATACGGGCGGCCGGACCTCCGGCCGCCCGCTCGACCCCACGGGGCCACCGGACCACCGGCCCCCCGGGACAGCGGAGGAGCGGGACATGGCCGACGTGACGGATGACTCGGCACCGGACGGACTGCGCGGACGACACGCCCTGGTCACCGGGGGCGCCCGCGGCCTCGGGGCCGCCATCGTGCGGCGGCTGGCCGGCGCGGGCGCGCTCGTCACGGTGGCCGACCTCCGGCGCGACCTGGCCGAGAAACTCTGCGGCGAGCTCGGCGAACAGGGCCACCGGGCCACCTTCGCGCAGCTCGACGTACGGGACCCGGCGGCGGTGGCCGACCTGTTCACGGAACTGGACGCGACCGACCGGCCGGTGGACGTGCTGGTCAACAACGCGGCCGTGGACGTCTCCAAACCCATCGAGCACCTCAGTCCCGACGAGGTGACCCGGGTCGTCGGCACCAACCTCCTCGGCCCGATGTACCTGTGCCTGGAGGCGTACCGCCGCATGGTGGCCCGCCACCGGGGACACGTCGTGAACATCCTCTCCACCGCCTCCCACCGCACCTGGACCGAGGCCGGGCCCTACTCGGCCGGCAAGGCGGGGCTGCGGGCCTTCACCCACACCCTGTTCAAGGAGGCCCAGCGGGACTGCCTCGGGGTCGGCGTGACCGGCATCATCGCCGGCGGCATGGCGACCCCGTTCGTCCTGGAGCGCTTCCCGGACGCCGACCGGTCGCTGCTGCAGAGCCCCGACATCGTCGCCGACACCGTCCTGTACGCCCTCTCCGTGCCGACCGGCAGCGCGGTGGCCGAACTCGTGGTCGTACCGCGCAGTGAGTCCTCCTGGCCGTGACGGAACCGCCGCACGGCCGGCCGCGCGCCCCTCCGCGCCGCCCCGCACACCGCACTCAGCTCCCTCAACCCTGCCCGCCCGGCCACCGCCGGTGACCGGCAACCGATGAGACGAAGGAGAACGCCATGGCCGAGAAGCTCAACCCCATCGAGGTCCAGAAGGCCCTCAAGGACGCCGAGTACCCCTGCGACAAGCAGACCCTGGAACAGCGGGCCCGGGACAACGGCGCCAGCGACAGCGTCGTGCAGAGGATCCACAACGCCAAGCGCAACCGGTTCGAGGGACCGGACGACGTCCAGCGGGAGATGTTCGGCAAGTAGCGCCCGCCGCGTGGATCCGGCCCCGGCCCCGGCCGAAGCACACCGAGGGAGATCGCACATGAGTGATGCCACCCGCCGCTTCCGGCACGCCGTGGTCACCGGTGGAGCCGGCTTCGTCGGCTCGCACCTGTGCACCGCACTGCTGGACCAGGGCACCGCGGTCACCTGTGTGGACGACTTCTGCACCAGTACTCCGGAGAACGTCGCCCACCTGGCCGGGCATCCCGACTTCAGGCTGGTCCGCGCCGACGTCACGCAGGAGTGCGAGGTCGGTCGGCGGGCCGACCTCGTACTGCACCTCGCGTCGCCGGCGTCCCCGGCCGACTACCTCCGGCTCCCCCTGCACACCCTGGAGACGGGGAGCCTCGGCACCCGCAACGTGCTCGCCCTGGCCCGCCGGCACGGCGCCCGCTGCATCCTCGCCTCCACCTCCGAGGCGTACGGCGACCCGCAGCAGCATCCGCAGAGCGAGCGGTACTGGGGGAACGTCAACCCGGTCGGCCCGCGCAGCGTCTACGACGAGGCGAAACGCTTCGCCGAGGCGCTCACCACCGCCGAGGGCCAGGTGCACGGCACCGACACCGGCATCGTCCGGCTGTTCAACACCTACGGGCCCCGGATGCGCGGCCACGACGGACGCGCCGTCCCCACCTTCATCCGCCAGGCCCTCGCCGGCGACCCGCTCACGGTGACCGGCGACGGGCAGCAGACCCGGTCCATCGCCTACGTCGACGACACCGTCCGCGGCATCCTGGCGATGGCGGCCTCCGACCTGACCGGGCCGGTGAACATCGGCAACCCGACCGAGATCACCATGCTCGAACTCGCCCGGAAGGTCATCGAACTGGCGGGCTCGCGGTCCACGGTCCGGTTCATCGAGCGGCCCACCGACGATCCCGCGGTGCGCTGCCCGGACATCACCCTGGCGCGCGGCAAGCTGCTGTGGGAGCCGACCGTGCCGCCGGACGAGGGGCTGACCCGCACCATCGACTGGTACCGGGCGCGGTCCGCCACCGGTTGAGCCACCCCGCCCGCGGCGCCCCGCCCGGCCGGCCGCCCCCGGCGCGGCCGGCCCGGCCGGACCCGCCGCCGGCCGCACCCCCCGCCGCCGGCGCGCACCCGCGCCCGGCCGCCACCCGGCGCGGCCCGCCCCGAAGCCGACGAAAGGCAGCACGGCCATGCGCGTACTCGGCGTCAACGCCCTCTTCCACGACCCGGCCGCGGCCCTGGTCATCGACGGCCGTACGGTCGGCGCCGCCGAGGAGGAACGGTTCTCGCGGCGCAAGCACGGCAAGCGGCCGCTGCCGTTCTCGGCCTGGGAGATGCCGGAGCGGGCCGCGGCCTGGTGCCTGGCCCAGGCCGGGCTGCGCCCGCAGGACCTCGACGCCGTCGCCTACTCCTACGACCCGTCACTGGCCGAACCCGCCGACAGCCTGGGCCTGGACGATCCCTGGGACCACCTGCGGCAGACCTACGCCCGCGAGGCGGCCGGATTCCTGCGGGCCGCGCTGCCCGGACTCGACCCGGACATCGTCCGCTTCGTGCCGCACCACATGGCCCACGCCGCGTCCGGTGCGCTGGCCGCGCCCGACGCGGCCCACTCCTCGGTCCTGGTGCTCGACGGCCGCGGCGAGGCCACCTCGCACCTGGCCGCCCGCCGCGTCGGCGACCGGCTGGAGGCGCTGCACGGCCAGCGGCTGCCGCACTCCCTCGGCCTGGTCTACGAGGAACTCACCGAGCACCTGGGCTTCCTGCGCTCCTCCGACGAGTACAAGGTGATGGCCCTCGCCTCCTACGGCCGGCCCCGGATGGCCGCGGAACTGCGCCGCCACATCCACCCCACCGGCGACGGCGGCTTCCGCGCCACCGGGGTCCCGTGGGCCGAACTGGCCCCCGCGCTGCGGCCGGGCGAGGCCTGGAGCGCGGTCCACGCCGACCTCGCGGCCAGCGCCCAGCGGGTGCTGGAGGAGACGCTGCTGGACCTGGTGCGGTGGCTGCACGGACGGACCCACGACCGGCTGCTCACCATGGCCGGGGGAGTGGCGCTCAACTGCGTGGCCAACGCCCGGATCGCGCGCGAGGGGCCGTTCGAACGGGTGTGGGTGCAGCCCGCCGCGGGCGACGCCGGCACCGCGCTCGGCAGCGCGCTGCTGGTCGCCGCCCAGGGCGGCGAGCGGCCGCAGCCGATGACCGGGGCGGATCTGGGGCGCGGCTGGTCCGACGCCGAACTGGAAGCCTGGCTGAAGACCGCGGCCGTCCCCTTCGAACGGCCCCCGGACGTCGCCGAGGAGGTCGCCGCGGCGCTCGCCGGCGACGCCGTGGTCGCCTGGTTCCAGGGCCGCTCCGAGTACGGCCCCAGGGCGCTGGGGCACCGCTCGCTGCTCGCCCACCCCGGCCGGTCGGGCAACCTGGAGCGGCTCAACGACGTCAAGGGCCGCGAGCAGTTCCGGCCGGTCGCACCCATGGTGCTGGCCGACCGGGCCGCCGACATCTTCGACGGCCGGCTGCCCAGCCCGTACATGCTGTTCGTGCACCGGGTGGCACCCCGGTGGCGGGACCGCATCCCGGCGGTGGTGCACGTGGACGGCACCGCGCGGGTGCAGACCGTGGACCCCGCCGACGAACCGCTGGTCGCCCGGATGCTCACCCGCTTCGAACAGCTCACCGGCCTCCCCGTGGTGATCAACACCAGTCTCAACACGGCCGGCCGGCCGATGGTCGACGATCCGCGCGACGCCCTGGAGTGCTTCGGCTCCGCCCCGGTCGACCTGCTGGCCATCGGCCCCTTCGTGGTCCGGCGCGGCGCGTTCTTCGCCGGCGGGATGCCCGACGCCGGGCACCTGGACGCCGGCCGCCCGGACGCCGGGGACCCGCTGTGAGCGCCCGGGACGCGCACCGGGGACACCGCGAGGACCCGGGCCCGGCCCCGGCCTGCCCCCCGTACGCCGTGGTCGTGCCCACCCTGGGCCGGCCCAGCCTGCAACGCGTGCTGTGGGCGCTGGCCGAGGCGGCCGGCCCGCGCCCGGCGCGGATCGTGGTGGTGGACGACCGGCCGGGGGCCGGCACCCGGCCGCCCGGCCTCGCCGTCCCCGAACCGCTGCGGTCCCTGGTCACCGTGGTGGCCGGCCGCGCCGCGGGCCCCGCCGCCGCCCGGAACCTCGGCTGGGCCACCTGCCCCGAGCCGTGGATCGTCTTCCTCGACGACGACGTGCTGCCCGGGCCGGACTGGGCGGCGGAACTCGCCGCCGACCTCACGGCGGCCGGTCCGCGCACCGGCGGGGTGCAGGCCCGCATCGCCGTGCCGCTGCCGGAGCACCGCAGGCCGACCGACTGGGAGCGCAACACCGCCGGGCTGGCCACCGCACGCTGGATCACCGCCGACATGGCCTACCGGCGGGCCGCCCTGGAGGACGTGGGCGGCTTCGACGAACGCTTCCGGCGCGCCTTCCGGGAGGACGCCGACATCGCGCTGCGGGTACGGGCGGCGGGCTGGACCCTCGGCACGGGGCGCCGCCGGACCACCCACCCGGTTCGCCCCGCCGACCGCTGGGTCTCGGTCCGCACCCAGGCGGGCAACGCCGACGACGTACTGATGAACCGGATCCACGGCCGCGACTGGTGGCGCCGCGCGGAAGCCCCGCGCGGCCGGCTGCCCCGCCACCTGGCCGTCACCGCCGCGGCGGTGGCCGCCGCCGGCTGCGCGCTGGCGGGCCGGCCCCGGGCCGCGGGGCTCTGCGCGGCCCTGTGGCTGGCCGGCACGGGCGAGTTCACGCTGGCTCGCGTGCTCCCCGGACCGCGCACCCGGGAGGAGATCACCACCCTCACGGTCACCAGCGCCCTCATCCCTCCGGTGGCGGTGGCCCATTGGGCGCGCGGCCTGATGCGCCCTCACCGCCGGCCGCTCCGCGGGGCCGGCCCGGCGACCGGCCGGGACCGCCGCCGACTGCTGTCGGCCGGTGTCACGCTGAGCAGCGTTTCGTCCTCATTTGTACGGATACTCGGTGCCAGGTGAAGACCACCGCAGCCCTCACGGCACCCCCCGCGGACACCGCGGAGCCCTGGCTCTTCGGCTCCGCCGCCACCCGCCCGCACCGCGTCCGGCACCCCGCCGCGGACGACCGGGGCCGCCTCCCCGCGGCGGTGCTGTTCGACCGGGACGGAACCCTCGTCCAGGACGTGCCCTACAACGGGGACCCGCGGCGGGTGCGGCCCATGCCCGGCGCCCGCGCGGCGCTCGCCCGGCTGCGCCGCCACGACGTCCCGCTCGGCGTGGTCAGCAACCAGTCCGGCGTCGCCCGCGGCCTGCTGTCCTACCGTCAGGTGGAGGCCGTCCGGCACCGCGTGGAGGACCTGCTCGGCCCGTTCGACGTGTGGGCGGTCTGCCCGCACGGCCCCGGCGACGCCTGCGGGTGCCGGAAGCCGGCACCGGGTCTGATCCGCGCCGCCTGCCGCCGGCTGGGCGTGCCACCCCACCGGACCGTCGTCATCGGCGACATCGGATCCGACCTCGCCGCCGCGCACGCGGCCGGCGCCGCCGGCATCCTCGTCCCCACCCCGGCCACGCTCCCGGCGGAGGTCGCCACCGCCGACCGCACCGCCCACGACCTGCCCACCGCGGTACGGGACATCCTCACCGCGCGGCACCCCGCCGGCCCGGCGCCGCAGGACCGCGCATGACGGGCCGCGCGCCGCGCACCCTGGTGGTGCGGCTGGACAGCGCCGGGGACGTGCTGCTCGCCGGACCCGCCGTCCGCGCCGCCGCCGCCGGATCCGGCCGGCTGGCGCTGCTGTGCGGACCGCTCGGCGAGGAGGCCGGCCGGATGCTGCCGGGAGTGGACGAGGTACTGGTCCACGACGCGCCGTGGGTCGGCCTGGACCCGCCGCGGGTGGCACCGGAGAACCTCACCGCGCTGCTGCGCGCCGTCGGCGAACGGCGGTTCGACCGGGCCCTCGTCCTCACCTCCTACCACCAGAGCCCGCTGCCCGCCGCCCTCCTGCTGAAGTGGGCGGGGGTGCCGTGGGTCGCCGCCGACAGCGAGCACTACCCGGGGTCCCTGCTGGACCTGCGGCACGCCCGCGCCCCGCACGCCCACGAGGCGCGCGCCGCGCTCGATTTGGCCGAGGCCGCGGGCTTCACCCTGCCGCCCGGCGACCCCGGCGGCCTGCGCACCCTCCCGCCGCCCGACACCACCCCGCTCACCGGAGCCGACCCCTATGTCGTGGTGCACCCCGGCGCCGCCGTCCCGGCCCGCAGCTGGACCCCGGAACGGGCCGGGCGCGCGGTCGCCGCACTCGACCGCGCCGGCCACCGGGTCATCGTCACCGGGGGCGCCAACGAGAAGGAGCTGACCGCCGCCGTCGCCGGTGACCGGGCACTCGACCTGGGCGGGCGCACCGGACTGGGCGAACTCGCCGGCGTCCTGGCCCGGGCGGGCGCCGTGGTGGTCGGCAACACCGGCCCCGCCCACCTCGCGGCGGCCGTCGGCACCCCGGTGGTCTCGCTGTTCGCCCCGGTCGTCCCCGCCGGACGCTGGGCACCCTACGGCGTGCCGCACGTCCTGCTGGGCCGGCAGCAGGCGCCCTGCGCCGGCACCCGGGCGCGCGCCTGCCCGGTGCCCGGCCACCCCTGTCTGGACTCCGTCACCGACGAGGAGGTGCTGGGCGCCGTCGACTCGCTGCTGACCGGCGCGGCGGGCGCCCCGCCGCCCGCCCCCGACCCCCGGAGGTGACCGCGTGAACATCCTGCTCTGGCATGTCCACGGTTCCTGGACCACGGCGTTCGTACAGGGCCCGCACACCTACCTGGTGCCGGTCCTGCCCGACCGCGGCCCGGACGGGCGCGGCCGGGCCCGCACCTTCACCTGGCCCGACTCGGTCGTCGAACTCCCTCCGGACCGGCTGCCCACCGCCGGCGTCGACCTCGTCGTCCTGCAGCGCCCCGAGGAACTGCCGCTGGCCACCCGCTGGCTCGGCGGCCGCCGCCCGGGCCGCGACGTGCCCGCCGTCTACCTCGAACACAACGCCCCCGACGGGGAGGTGCCCGGCACCCGGCACCCGATGGCCGACCGGGACGACATCCCGCTGGTCCACGTCACCCACTTCAACCGCCTCTTCTGGGACAACGGGCGCGCGCCCACCACCGTCGTCGAACACGGCGTCGTCGATCCGGGGCACCGCTGGACCGGGGAACTGCCGCGCGCCGCCGTGGTCGTCAACGAGCCGGTGCGGCGCGCCCGCCACACCGGAACCGACCTGCTGCCCGCCCTCGCCGCGGCCGCCCCGCTGGACGTGTTCGGCATGCGCACCGAAGGGCTCGCCGCACACCTGGGACTGCCCGCCGACCGCTGCCGCACCGCCGACCTCCCGCAGGCCGAACTGCACACCGCCATGGCCCGGCGGCGCCTGTACCTGCACCCGGTGCGCTGGACCTCGCTGGGCCTGTCCCTCATCGAGGCCATGCACCTGGGGATGCCCGTCGTCGCGCTCGCCACCACCGAGGCAACCGAAGCGGTACCGCCGGGCACCGGAGTGCTCTCCACCCGG
This sequence comes from Streptomyces sp. NPDC018031, assembly GCF_044327625.1. NCBI lineage: Bacteria > Bacillati > Actinomycetota > Actinomycetes > Kitasatosporales > Streptomycetaceae > Streptomyces > Streptomyces sp. NPDC018031. The sequence continues at coordinate 22,007 of NZ_JBIRFT010000012.1, read as the reverse complement.
CCGGAGGTCCTCGCCGAAGCCGCCCGCCACTACCTGAGGGAACCCCGGGCGGCGGCCGAGGACGGTGCGCGCGCCCGCCGCGCCGCCCTCGACCGGTACGGACTCAAGCGCTTCCTGGCCGACTGGGAGCGACTGATCGAGGAGGTGACCCGCTGATGCCGCGCATCCACCGCACCGGCGGCCGGCGTACCCGGGCGCCCCGGGCCGCGGCCCTGCGCGCCCCGGCCGGCCAGGGCCCGCAGCCGCCCCCCGCCGCCCTGCACATCGCACTCGTCTCGGAGCACGCCAGCCCGCTCGCCGCACTCGGCGGCGCGGACGCCGGCGGCCAGAACGTCCATGTGGCCGCCCTCGCCGCCGCGCTCGCCGACCGCGGCCACCGCGTCGTGGTCCACACCCGGCGCGACGCCCCGGACCTTCCCGACCGGGTCCCGCTGCGGCCCGGCGTCGAGGTGCGGCACGTACCGGCCGGCCCCGCCGAGCCGGTACCCAAGGACGAACTGCTGCCCCACATGGCCCGGTTCGGCAGCCGGCTCGAAGCGGACTGGCGGGCCGATCCCCCCGATGTGGTGCACGCGCACTTCTGGATGTCAGGCGTCGCCGCCCTGCACGCCGTCCGCCGCCTGGACCTGCCCTTCGCCCACACCTACCACGCCCTGGGCACGGTGAAGCGGCGGCACCAGAAGGAAGCGGACACCAGCCCCGCCGACCGCGTCGACTGGGAGACCAGGGTCGGCGCGGCCTGCGACCGCACCATCGCCACCTGCCGGGACGAGGTGGGCGAACTGCTCGCCATGGGCCTGGACGAACGGTGGATCGACGTGGTGCCGTGCGGTGTCGACCCGTACCGCTTCTCCCCGCGCGGTCCCGGTGTGCCCCGGCGCACCGACCGCCACCTGCTGGTCCAGATCGGGCGGCTGGTGCCGCGCAAGGGCGCCGGCCTGTCCATCGCCGCACTGGTGCTGCTCCCCGGGGCGGAACTGGTCATCGCCGGCGGGCCGCCCCCCGACCGCCTCGGCACCGACCCCGAGGCGTGCCGGCTGCGGGACCTCGCCCGCGATCTGGGCGTGGCCGACCGGGTCCGCTTCACCGGCGGGGTGCCCCGGGTCGCCGTGCCCGCACTGCTGCGGACCGCCGACGTGGTGCTGTGCCCCGCGGACTACGAGCCGTTCGGCATCGTCCCGCTGGAAGCCATGGCCTGCGGCACACCGGTGGTGGCCAGCGCCGTCGGCGGGCAGCGGGACACCGTAGAGGACCGGGTCACCGGCCGGCTCGTCCCGCCCGGCGACCCGGTCGCGCTCGCCGAGGCCACCGCGGGCCTGCTCGCCGACCCCGCGCTGCGGGCCGCCTGCGGGGCGGCCGGCCGCCGCCGGGTGCTCGGCCGCTACGGATGGGACCGGATCGCGGCCGCCACCGAGCACGTCTACCGCGACGTCCGGGTCCGGCGCCGCGACCCCGGCGGACCCCTGACCCCCGCGGCCTCCCGCCGCGCCTGACGCACCGACCCGTGTGAAGCGACCCGTGTGAAGGAGGTGCGGGCCCGTGCCGCCCGCCGGTACCCCGGCGGGCCGGACGGCCCCGGCGAGCCATGACCGATTCGATGCGCGCAGCACACGAGCACTGCCGAGTCCTCCAGGACGCCCTGGGCGGCCTCCGCGCCCACGGCCTGGACCGGATCGCCGCATGGGGACACCACCTGGCCGCCGTCCTGCCGTTCGGCGGACGGCTGCTGGCCGCCGGCAACGGCGGCAGCGCCGCCCAGGCCCAGCACCTGACCGCCGAGCTGGTCGGCCGCTACCGCGAGGAGCGCCCGGCCTACTCGGCCCTCGCCCTGCACGCCGAGACCTCCAGCGTCACCGCCATCGGCAACGACTACGGCTTCCAGGAACTGTTCGCCCGTCAGGTCGCCGCCCACGGCAGGCCCGGTGACGTGCTGCTGCTGATGTCCACCTCCGGACGCAGCCCCAACCTGCTGGGCGCCGCCGAACAGGGCAGGTCGGCCGGGCTGCGGGTGTGGGCGATGACCGGGCCGCTGCCCAATCCGCTGGCCGCCCGGAGCGACGAGACCCTGGCGATCGACTCGCCCAGCACGGCCGCCGTGCAGGAGACCCACCTGGTCGCCCTGCACATCCTGTGCGAGGCGTTCGACGCCGCGGCCGGGCACACCGGCCTGGACCGGGCCCGGCCGCGCGCCGCGCGCACCGCCGGCCGCACCCGCGCGAACGGCGGCCCCGGCGGCCCCCGGCCGGTGCGCGCCACCCGACCCGGAGGCACCTCATGACCCGGCAGCGGCCCCTGGTCGTGATCGGCGACACCCTGCTGGACCAGGACATCGACGGAACGGCGACCCGGCTCGCCCCGGACGCCCCGGCCCCCGTGGTCGAGGTGCGCTCCGACCACAGCCGGCCGGGCGGGGCGGGCCTGGCCGCCTGGCTCGCCGCCCGCTCCGGGAACGAGGTGGTCCTCATCACCGGCATCGGCGAGGGCGAGGCCGCCGACCGGGTACGCGCGGCCCTGAGCCCCGCGGTCCACCTGGTCGAACTCCCGTACACCGGAACCCTCCCGGTCAAGACCCGGGTGATGGCCGACGGCCGGCCGCTGGTCCGGGTGGACCGCGGCCACGGCAGCCCCGGCCCGCCCGGCGGCCAGGTGCGCGCGGTCCTCCGGGAGGCCCGCGCGGTGCTCGTCGCGGACTACGGGCGCGGCACCGCCACCGCCGTACGCGAGCTGCTCGGCGACGTGGCCCGGCGGGTGCCGCTGGTGTGGGACCCGCACCCGCGCGGCGGCCCCCCGGTGGCCGGGGCCCGGCTCGCCACCCCCAACGCCGGCGAGGCCCGCACCCTGGCCGCGGCCGGCCACCCGCCGGGCGGCACCGGCGGCGACGCCCTGCGCGACCACGGCCGGCGCGGTGCCCGGCTGGCCGAGCACTGGGGCTGCGCCGCCGTCACCGTCACCCTCGGCGAACGCGGCGCGATCCTCGCCCGGCCCGGGGAGGACAACCCCATGTACGTCCCCGCGCCGCAGATCGCGCCCGGCGATCCGTGCGGCGCGGGCGACCGCTTCGCCGCCACCGCCGCCGGCGCACTCGCCGACGGCGCCCTCCCGGAGGAAGCCGTCCAGCGGGCCGTCGGCGACGCGGCCCGGTTCGTCGCCGACGGCGGAGCCGCCGCGCCCGGCCTGTGGGAGACCCCGGCCCCGGACGCGACGGCCGGCAGCGGCCCGCGGGAGACCCCGGACGCCCGCACCCTCGCCGAACGGGTCCGCGCCCGCGGCGGCACCGTCGTGGCCACCGGCGGCTGCTTCGACCTGCTGCACGCCGGACACGTCGGCCTGCTGCAGAACGCCCGCCGGGTCGGTGACTGCCTCATCGTCTGCGTCAACTCCGATGCCTCCGTCCGCCGCCTCAAGGGACCCGGCCGACCGCTCACCCCGGTGGCCGACCGGGTGTCCGTCCTGGCCGGACTCGGCTGTGTGGACGCCGTCGCCGTGTTCGACGAGGACACCCCCGAGCGACTGCTCCGCGGCCTGCGCCCCGATGTGTGGGTCAAGGGCGGCGACTACACCCTCGACGAACTCCCCGAGGCCGTCGTGCTGCGCGAGTGGAACGGCCAGGCGCTGGTCCTGCCCTATCTCGACGGCCGGTCCACCACCGAACTCGCCCGCCGCGCCGCCCTGTCGCCCACCGCCCGCCAGGCGAGCCGATGACGCCGCCCCCGGCCGGACCGCCCGCCCCCGGGCGGATCGCCACTGGCCGCCGCCCCGCCGACGGCCCCGGCGGGCGGCTGCTGGTGCTGCGTGCCCTCGGGCTCGGCGACCTGCTCACCGCGGTACCCGCCCTGCGGGCGCTGCGCCGCGCGCACCGCGACCACGAACTGGTGCTGGCGGCCCCCGCCCGGCTCGCCGACGCGGTGGCGGCCACCCGGACCGTCGACACCCTGCTGCCCACCACGGCCGACGGGCGCGCCGTCCCGGACCGGCTGCGCTGGACCGGCACACCCCCCGACATCGCCGTCGACCTGCACGGCAACGGCCCGCCCAGCCACCGGGTGCTCGCCGCGCTGGACCCCGCCCGGCTGCTGGCGTACGCCCGGCCCGGCCGGCCGGGTCCCGGCCCCCGCTGGCGGGAGGACGAGCACGAACGCGCCCGCTGGTGCCGTCTGCTGCGCTGGTACGGCATCCCCGCCGACCCCGGTGACCTGCGCATCGCGCCGCCCGACCGGCCGTCACCGGCCCCGGGCGCGGCGGTGCTGCACCCCGGGGCGGACGCGGCCGCCCGGCGCTGGCCCGCCGGGCGGTTCGCCGCGGTGGCCCGGGCCCTGGCGGCCGGCGGGCACCGGGTCGTCATCACCGCCGGCGCGGGGGAGGCGCCGCTCGCCCACGCGGTGGCCGGCGCGGCCGGCCTGCCGTCCGGCGCGGTGCTCGGCGGCGCCTCCGACCTGCCGTTCGCCGAACTGGCCGCCCTGGTCGCCCGGGCCCGGGTGGTGATCGCGGGGGACACCGGGCCGGCCCACCTCGCCACCGCGCTGGGCACCCCGTCGGTGGTGCTGTTCGGGCCGGTGGCACCCCGGCTGTGGGGGCCGCCGCCGCTCGCCCGGCACCGGGTCCTGTGGCACCCGGACAGCGCCGCGGCCAGGCCGGGGGACGCCCACGGCGGGCGGCCGGACGCCCGGCTGCTCCGGATCGGCGTGCCGGAGGTGCTCGGCGCCGTCGCGGCCGTCACCGGGCCGGCCGCCGAAGAGGAGGCCGCACACCGGCCGGGACCGGGTAGGCGGAAGGTCACGCATCCGACGACAGGAGGCAGCGGATGACCGTACGCGGCAACGGACCCTCGGTGGCCGTGGTGACCGGCGCCGACTCCGGCATCGGCCGGGCCACCGCGGTGGCCCTGGCCCGGGACGGCATGGACGTCGGCATCACCTGGCACCGCGACCGCGACGGCGCGGAGGCGACCGCGGCGGAGGTGCGTGCGCTGGGCCGCCGCGCGGAGCTGGAACGGATGGACCTGACCGGGCTGCCCGAAGCGGCCGGGGCGGTCGACCGGCTGGCGGACCGGCTGGGCGGACTCCGGGTGCTGGTGAACAACGCCGGCACCGGCACCGCCACCCCGTTCGTCGACCTGGACTTCACCACCTTCCGCGAGGTCGTCGACGTCGATCTGCACGGGCCGTTCCTGTGCGGGCAGCGCGCCGCCCGCCGCATGATCGCCGCCGGTGGTGGTGGCCGGATCATCAACGTCACCAGCGTGCACGAGCACCAGCCGCGGGTCGGGGCCGCCCCGTACTGCGCCGCCAAGGGCGGGCTGGGGCTGCTCACCCAGGTGATGGCCCTGGAACTCGCGGAGCACGGCATCCTGGTCAACGCGGTCGCGCCGGGGGAGATCGCCACCCCGATGACGGGGCAGGAGGACGTCGACGTGCGCGGCCGCCACCGTCCCGGGGTGCCGCTCGGCCGGCCCGGCGACGCCCGGGAGGTGGCCGCCGTCATCGCCTTCCTCGCGGGGGAGCGGGCCGGTTACGTCACCGGTGCCTCGTGGGCGGTGGACGGCGGCATGCTGCGGATGGGTCCGATGGCGGGCTCGCACCTGACCGAGGACGCCTGGCGGCGCCCCTGAGCCGAGCCGGACCCGGCGCCGGGGTCCGGCGGTTCCAGCCGGGGCCCGGGCCCGTCGTCACGGGCCCCGGCCCCGGCCGGGCCCCGCGCGGGGTCCGGCCGCGATCGCCCTGCCCGGTGGCGGTGGGGCAACGGGCGCCGGGCCCGCGGCCGCGCCGCTCACGTGCGGCACCGGTCCCGGCCGGTCCCACAGGCCCTGGGCGTGACGATCCCGCAGGTCACCAGCCACCTCCGGCGAATCGGGGCCACGCCACCGGCGGGTCGTCCCGGGTCAGGCCGTCGGGTCGGGCAGGATCTCCCGGACCTCCTGCGCACAGCGGCACGTGGCAGCGATCTCGGCAGCCCACTCCAGCGCGTCCGCACGTGAGGGCACATCGATGACCGCGAACCCGCCGAGCACCGCCTTGGTCTCCGGGTACGGGCCGTCGGTGACCGTCCCGTCGGTGGCCACGACGCTTGCCCGCTGCCGTTCCAGTCCACCACCGAAGACCCACACACCGGCGTCCCGGGCCCTGCGCACCACCTCGAACGAGGCCTCGGCCACCTCGGGCAACTCCTCCTCGGGGATGTTCATCGCGCCGTCGTCGAACGAGATCAGGTACCGCGTCATATCGGGCTCCCTCGGGCGTCGGCCTCCTGCGGCCGCTCGCACCCAGGATGCCTCCCCACTCCGACACTCGCCCGGCTTCCGGGACGGGCCCGGGGGTGAGCGACGCGCTAGGGGAGCGGCGTGCCACCGGTGGCGTTGACGATCTCGGCGGTGATGTAGCCCGACTCCGGCGAGGCGAGGAAGACGTAGGCGGGGGCGAGTTCGGCGGGCTGCGCGGCCCGCCCCACCGGCGCCTGCGCCCCGAACTCCGCGGTGTCCGGCATGGTCGCCGGGATCAGCGGGGTCCACACCGGGCCGGGCGCCACCGCGTTCACCCGGATGCCGCGCTCCACCAGGTTCGCCGCCAGCCCCTGGGTGAAGGTGACGATGCCGCCCTTGGTGGTGGCGTAGTCCAGCAGGTGCGGGCTGGGCTTGTACGCCTGCACCGAGGTGGTGTTGATGATGCTGCCGCCGGGCGGGATGTGCGGCACCGCCATCTTCGACAGCCAGAACATGCCGTACAGGTTGGTGCGCAGCACACGGTCGAACTGCTCGGTACTGATCTGCTCGATGCCCTCCGGCTGCGACATCTGGTACGCCGCGTTGTTGACCAGTACGTCGATGCGGCCGAACTCCGCCACGGCCCGGTCGACGAGTTCGCGGCAGGCCGACTCCTCCCGGATGTCGCAGGCCACCGCCACCGCCCGCCGCCCGGCCTCGGTGACCAGCCGGGTGGTCTCCGCCGCCTCCTTCTCCTCCTCCGGCAGATGGGCGAAGAGCACGTCGGCACCCTCCCGCGCGAACGCCAGGGCCACGGCGCGGCCGATGCCGGAGTCGCCACCGGTGATGACGGTGTGCCGGCCCTCCAGCCGCCCGCTGCCGCGGTAGGAGGACTCGCCGTGGTCCGGGCGGGGCTCCATGCGTTCGGTGTCACCGGGGTGCGGCTGGTCCTGCTGCGGGAACTCCGGCCGCGGATACCGCTCGGCGGGGTGGGACGGTCGGCGGTCGTTCATCGGGTGCGCCTCCTGGGAGCGTGGATCGGAGCGCCGGGCACTCGCCCGGCCGGGCGGGGGGCCGGGCCGCGGCGCGGCCCGCCGACGTCACGGCTTGAGCAGGGTCTTCACCATGCCCTCGTCCTTGGCCTGGAAGGTCCGGTAGGCCCAGGGCGCGTCGTCCAGCGCGACCTCGTGGGTGGCGAACCCCTCGGTGCCCAGCGGGTCCCCGTCCGACACCAGGGGCATGAGGTCGTCGATCCAGCGCCTGACGTTGGCTTGCCCCATGCGCAGCTGGATCTGCTTGTCGAACAGGGTGAGCATCGGCAGCGGATCGGTCATCCCGCCGTACACTCCGGTGACGGAGATGGTCCCGCCGCGCCGCACCACGTCGATGGCCATGCGCAGCGCGGCCAGGCGGTCCACCCCGGCGCGTTCCATCAGTTTCTCGGCGAGCCCGGCGGGCAGCATCCCGACCAGATTGTGCGCGAACCGGGCGGCCGGTGCCCCGTGGGCCTCCATGCCGACCGCGTCGATCACCGAGTCCGGGCCCCGGCCGCCGGTCATGCCGCGGATCACCTCGGCGAGCCGGTCCCCGTGTTCCCGCAGGTCCAGCACCGTGGCTCCGTAGGCGCGGGCCCGCTCCAACCGTTCCGGCACCAGGTCCACCCCGATGACCTGGCCCGCACCGCGGAACTTCGCGACCCGGCAGGCCATGTCGCCGATCGGCCCCAGGCCCAGGACACAGACGCTGCCCTCCGGGGGTACGGCGGCGTACTCCACCGCCTGCCAGGCGGTGGGCAGGACGTCCGACAGGTAGACGAAGCGCGCGTCGGGCGGCCCCTGGGGCACCTTCACCGGCAGGGTGTCCGCGAACGGGACCCGCATGTACTCCGCCTGACCTCCCGGCACCTGCCCGTAGAGCCTGGTGTAGCCGAACAGCGCGGCGCCGGTGCCGTGCCGGTGCACCTGGGTGGTCTCGCACTGCGAGTGCAGCCCCGTCCTGCACATGTGACAGGTGCCGCAGGAGACGTTGAAGGGGATCACCACCCGGTCGCCCGGCCGCAACGAGGTGACCTGGGAGCCGACTTCCTCCACCACTCCCATCGGCTCGTGGCCCAGGATGTCGCCCTCCTCCAGGAACGGACCGAGCACTTCGTACAGGTGCAGGTCGGAACCGCAGATACCGCTGGAGGTGACCCGCACGATGGCATCGGTGGGTTCGCTGATCTGCGGGTCCGGCACCGTGTCCACACGGATGTCCCGCTTGCCGTGCCAGGTCACAGCTTTCATCACGCCTCCCGGGCCGCCGGAGAATGTTCCGTACCGCAACGGGTTCTCCGGGCGCGGCCGGGCCAAACGTGACCATGTCGGACGAAGTGAGCCGGGACCACCGACCGTGGCGGGGCCCGGATGTCCGCCCGGCCAATCCTGGGCCCGGCGGGACCGGTCCCGCCGGGCCCAGGATTGGCCGGGCGGGCGCGGGGAACCCGCAGTCTCCTGGCGGGCCCGGCGTGCGGGCCGCCGCGAGGGAGGGTGCGATGACGGCGGCCGAAGCGGTGCGACCCGGTCTCACCATGGGCGTGGAGGAGGAGTTCTTCCTGGTGGACGCGGTCGGCGGACAGCCGCTCCCGGTGGCGGACGACGTCCTGCGCGACCTGCGGACCGGCGCCCCGCCCACCGTCTGCGGGGGCGCCGACGTCAAGGCGGAACTGCTGGCCTGCCAGGTGGAGGCCGCGTCCGCGGTGTGCGGGAACCTGGCCGAGCTGGCCGGGCGGCTCCGCCGCGCCCGCGCCGGACTGGCCGCCGCCGCCCGCCGCCGCGGAGCCGTCCTGGTGTCCTGCGGCACCCCGCCGGCGGGCGACGGCCGGGCACGGCTCTCGCCGGGCGCCCGGTTCCGCCGTATCGCCGACCTGTACGCCGGGGTGGTCCCCGACTACGAGTCCGGCGGCTGCCACGTGCACGTGGGCGTCCGCGACCGGGAGACGGCGGTGGCGGTGATCGGCCACCTGCGGCCCTGGCTCCCCACCCTCCTCGCGCTGTCCGGCAACTCGCCCCACCACCACGGCACCGACTCCGGCTACGCCAGCTGGCGCATGGTGCAGCAGTCGCGCTTCCCCGGCTCCGGAGTGCCGCCCCCGTTCCCCTCGGCCGCGGCCTACGACCGGGAGGTGGCCCGGCTGGTCGACTGCGGGGTCCTGGTCGACGAGCGGATGAGCTTCTGGCTGGCCCGGCCGTCGGCCCGGTTCCCCACCGTGGAGTTCCGGGTCGCCGACGCGGCGGCGAGCTGCGGCGAGGCGCTGCTGCAAGCCGCCCTGTCCCGCGCCCTGGTGAGCACCGCGCTGGCCGCCGTGGACCGGGGACTTCCCGCCCCCGCGGTGCGCAACCAGGTCGCCGCCGCCGCCGTCTGGTCGGCCGCCCGGCACGGCCTGCACGGGCCCGGGGTGCACCCGTTCCAGGAGCGGTCCGTGCCCGCCGTCGAGCTGGTGTCCGCCCTGCTGGCGCACACCGCCCCGGCCCTCGCGGCCGACGGCGACCTGCCCTTCGTGCGCTCCCTGATCACCTGGCTGGCGGCGCACGGCGACGGCGCCGAACGGCAGCGCCGCTCCGCCTCCCAGGGTCCGGCCGCGGTGGTACGCCACCTCTCCCGGGAGGTGCTGGCCCCGCTCCCGGCCCCGGCGCCCGGAACGGTGACCGGGCCGGCGGTGGCCCGCGGCCCGGAGCCCTCACCGACCGCGGTACTCGGCCCGCTCGACCCGGGAGGAGCCCGGTGACCGCGACCGCGCCCAGCCGCCCGGCCCGCCCCCGGGCGCCCCGGCTGCCCGAGCCGCGCGGCACGCTCTCCGCGACCGTCCTCCGCCTTCTGCGGTCCCCGCCCGGGACGGCCCCGCCGCGCGGTGTGCGCCCGGACGGCGACGACCCGTTCGGCGAGGACCTCCAGCTGGCCCTCCACCTCTGCTACGAACTGCACTACCGCGGCTTCCCGGAGGCCGACGACGGCTGGGAGTGGGATCCCGGGCTGCTGCGGCTGCGCGCCGCCGCGGAGCGGCGCTTCCTGGACGGTCTGCGGGCCGCCACGGCCGGTGGCGCCGACGTCGGCGCGGCGCTGGACGCCCTGCTCGTCGAACCGGTCCACGGCACCGGCATCTCCCACTACCTGCGGGACGAGGGCGGTTGGGAGCAGATGCGCGAGTACCTGGTGCACCGCTCGCTCTACCACCTCAAGGAGGCCGACCCGCACGCCTGGGCGGTGCCCCGGCTGCAGGGCCGCGCCAAGGCGGCGCTGGTCGCCGTGGAGTTCGACGAGTTCGGCGGCGGCCGGGCCGACCGCATGCACTCCCGGCTCTTCCGGGACCTGCTGGCCGGCGCCGGCCTGGACCCCGGATACCTGCACTACCTCGACGCGGTGCCGGCGCCACCGATCGCCGTCGTCAACATGATGTCGCTGTTCGGCCTGCACCGGGCCCTGCGCGGGGCGCTGGTGGGCCACTTCGCCGCGGCGGAGATCACCACCGGCCCGAGCGCCCGCCGGATGGCCCAGGGGCTGCGCCGGCTCGGGGCGCCCGAGGCGTGCGTCCGCTTCTACACCGAGCACATCGAGGCCGACGCGGTCCACGAACAGCTGATGCGGCACGAGGTGATCGCGGACCTGCTGCGCCGGGAGCCGGCGCTCGCCCCCGATGTCGTCCTGGGGATCCAGGCCACCGAACTGGTGGAGGACCGGCTGGCCGGTCACCTCCGGGCGTGCTGGGACCGCGGCGCGCCGTCACTGCGCCATCCGCTGCCGCCCCCCGGCCGCCCCTGAGGACGCTCCTCCTGCCCCACCCCACCGGCGTCTCTCCTTCCCCCACCTTCCCCGGCGGACCGACCCCCGGACCAGAAAGCCACCCCCGGACCGCCGGTCACAACCGACACCCGGACCGCCGGTCACCGCACCGCCCGTCACCGGCGGCGCCGCCGGTGGCTGGTGTCGCACCACGGGTAGGTACCGCTGCGCCGGCAGGTGCAGACGGCCACCATGAAGCGGTCGGAGCGGACCACCCGGCCGTCCGGCAGCGCCACCTCCACCGGGCCCTCGACCAGCACCGGCCCGCCCGGGTCGACGACGACCCGACGGGCCCGGCGGTCACCGGAGGCCGTCGCGCCGTCCGGCGTACCCTCCTCCGGCGTACCCGCTGCGGACTCCATGTCCGGGGCGCCCGCACGGTCCGGCACCGGGCGCGCGCCCGGTGCGGGCCCGCCGCCGGCGCGGCCGGGCCCGGGTGCGGGCGTGGGCTCAGCGGCCCCGGGCTGGTTTGTCGGCACGGACGACCACCAGTTCCTCGCTCCGTTGGCCCCGGGCGATCAGGCCCCGGTCCTCCAGCCAGGCGGCGCGGTCCCGCAGCACCGGCCCGAACGGCTGCACCCGGCGCGCCACGACGGCCGGCCGCAGCCCCACGTCCCGCAAGCGCCGCAGCGTGGTCTCCGGCCCGCACAGCGAGGAGTGCACCAGCAGCAGCATGCCGCCCGTCCTGAGCAGCCGGGGGGCGGCCGCGCAGAGCCGGTCCACGCACACCCGCCCGTCCTCGCCGGCGTTCCAGGCGGCCGACCGGCGGCTGCGGGGGTCGTCCAGGGGGGTCGGCACATACGGAGGGTTGGCGGTCACCACGTCGTAGCGGCGGCCGTCGGTGCGCAGCAGGAAGTCGCCGCGCTCCGCGGTCACCGGGAGCCGGCGCAGCCGCGCGTTGCAGTGCGCGGCGAACACCGCCGGCGCGGAGATGTCCACCGCGTGCACCCGGGCGGCGCCCAGCCGGGCCGCCGCGATGGCGATCACGCCGGTGCCGGTGCACACGTCCAGTACCTGCGCGCCCGGTGCGGGCCCGGCCTCGCGCAGCGCCCGGCCCAGCAGCTCGGAGTCGCCCTGCGGCCGGTACACGGCGGGGGGCCTGAGAAGAAACACACCTCCGGGTACCTCGACGGGCCGCCGGTCAAACCGGCCGGCGGCAGGTCCGCCGGAGAGCCGCGGACCGGCCGCGGCGCGGACCGGCCGTCCGCCGCCGGGCCGCCGACCGAAAAAAACGGTGCTCCGGGCGCTCGCCGTGCGCGGTCTCCGAAAAGGTACAGAGTGGACATCGAGCCCGGGGGTAGGGGCGGGAGGTGATGCACGGCGCCACCACCCGCCGTTCGCCCGGACGGGTAGTCCGATGGGCGGACCCCGCCGGTGTTCCCGTTTCGCGTGGAGCGCGGCAGGTCAAGGCTGTGGCGTTGCCGAACCCCAGGCCGTACGGAGGAACGATGGACAAGGCCCGCCCCGACCACGAGCCCGGCGACATCCCCGGCCGCCCGGCCCCCGAGGCGCCGGCGGTGGACGAGCCCACCGAGCCCCGCGAGCCCCTGCCCCCCAAGCCCGACCAGCACGGGCCGGACACGGTCAGCCCCACCGGGCAGGCCACCGGCGTGGACCAGGCGAAGGTGGCCCAGGCCGGTCCCTACCTGACCACGGCGCAGGGCGCCCGGCTGTACGACACCGACCACTCCCTGAAGGCCGGCCCCCGCGGACCGGTGCTGCTGCAGGACCACCATCTGCGCGAGAAGATCACCCATTTCGACCACGAGCGCATCCCGGAGCGGGTGGTGCACGCCCGGGGCGCCGCCGCGCACGGCGTGTTCCAGGGGTACGGCACGGCCGTGAAGGTCACCAAGGCGGCGTTCCTCGGCAAGGACGTGCGGACCCCGGTCTTCGTGCGGTTCTCCACCGTCCTGGGGTCGCGCGGCTCCGCGGACACGGTGCGCGACACCCGGGGCTTCGCGACCAAGTTCTACACCACCGAGGGCACCTTCGACCTGGTCGGCAACAACATCCCGGTCTTCTTCATCCAGGACGCGATCAAGTTCCCGGACATCATCCACGCCGGCAAGCCGCATCCGGACCGGGAGATCCCGCAGGCGCAGAGCGCGCACGACTCCTTCTGGGACTTCGTCACCCTGCACACCGAGGCCACCCACCACACCCTGTGGAACATGTCCGACCGCGGTATCCCGCGGTCGTTCCGGATGATGGAGGGCTTCGGCGTCCACACCTTCCGGCTGGTCAACGCCGACGGCGAGACCACGCTGGTGAAGTTCCACTGGAAGCCGAAGCTCGGGGTGCACTCCATGGTGTGGGAGGAGGCGCAGATCGTGGGCGGTGTGGACCCGGACTTCCACCGCCGGGACCTCGCCGACGCGATCGAGGCCGGCGCCTACCCCCAGTGGGAACTGGGCATCCAGACCTTCCCCGACACGCCGGAGCAGACGTTCGAGGGCATCGACCTGCTGGACCCCACCAACATCGTCCCCGAGGAACTCGCCCCGGTACGGCCGATCGGGCTGCTCACCCTCGACGCCAACCCGTCGAACTTCTTCGCCGAGACCGAGCAGGTGGCCTTCCACCCCGGACACCTCGTGCCCGGCATCGACATCACCGACGACCCGCTGCTGGCCGGGCGGCTGTTCTCGTACCTGGACACCCAGATCAGCCGGCTGGGCGGGCCGAACTTCGCACAGATCCCGGTCAACCGCACCCACGCCCCGGTCAACGACACCCTCCGGGACGGCATGCACCAGACGGCGGTGCACCGCGGTGTGGCGCCCTACCGGCCCAACTCCCTCGACGGCGGCTGCCCGTTCCTCGCGGGCGCCGACACCGGCGCGTACATCGAGGTCCCGGCGCCCGTCCCGGCGGCCCGGAAGGTCCGGCAGGCGCCCGACTCCTTCGCCGACCACTTCAGCCAGCCGCGGCGGTTCTGGCTCAGCATGACGCCGGTGGAACGCGAACACATCATCGCGGCGTACACCTTCGAACTGAGCAAGTGCTACGAGCAGGCGATCCGGGAACGCGCGCTGAAGGTGCTGGCCCGGATCGACTCCGAGCTGTGCGAACAGGTCGCGGCCGGCCTCGGCCTGCCCGCCCCCAAGCCCGAGGAGCCCCTCGCCGCGGTCGACCCCAGCCCCGCGCTGTCCCAGGTCGGCCGGGAGTGGCCGGTGGACGGGCGGATCATCGGCATCGTCGCCGACGAGAGCGCCGACCTGGCGGGCGTGCGGTCGCTGCGCGAGGCGGTGCTCGGCGCCGGCATGGTCCCGCTGGTGATCGCGCCGGCAGGCGGGGTGCTCGACGCGGACGGCGACCCCGTCACCGTCCAACGCACCTTCGCCGCGGCCCGGTCCACCGAGTTCGACGCCGTCGTGCTGGCCGGAGCACCGGCCCCCGGCAAGGACGCGCTCGGCGCCCGGGACGCCAGGGTCTCCGACGCCACCACCGGCGACACCACGCCCGCGGCCGGCGCCGCGGCCCCGGCGGCCGGAGTCGACCCGCGGGTCCTGCTGCTGGTCTCGGAGGCGTTCCGGCACGGCAAGGCCGTCGGCGGCTGGAACGGCGCCACACGGGTGCTGGCGGCGGCCGGCGTGCCCGCCGGCGCCCCCGGCGTGGTCGACGGGGACAGCGGCGGCGGGATGCTGGACGCGCTCACCCCGCTGCTGCGCCGGCACCGGGTCTGGGACCGCTTCCACACCACCGTCTGACAGCCCGCCACACCGCGGGGAGAGCCGCACCGGCAATGGAAGGACGGCACATGTCGTACTGGATGGAATCCGCGCCCGCCGCCCCCCACCCGCCGCTGACCGGCGACACCGAGGCCGACGTCGCCGTCGTCGGGGCGGGGGTGGCGGGCCTCGCCACCGCCTGGGAACTCACCCGGGCCGGCCGCCGCGTCGTGCTGCTGGAGGCCGACCGCATCGCCGGCGGCTCGACCGGACACACCACCGCGAAGGTCACCGCCCTCCACAACCGCGTCTACGACGGCCTGCGCCGCACCCGGGGCCCGGAGGGCGCCCGGCTCTACGCGAGCTCCCAGCAGGCGGCGGTGGAACGGGTGGTGGCGGTGACCGCCGAACTCGGCATCGACTGCGACCTCGAACGCCGCCCGGCCTACACCTACACGACCCGCGGCGAGGGGGTGGCGGAGCTGCGGGCCGAGGCCGAGGCGGCCCGCGAAGCCGGGCTGGACGCCTCCTTCGTCACCGAGACCGGTCTGCCGTTCCCGGTCACGGGCGCGGTCCGGGTCGAGGACCAGGCGCAGTTCCACCCCCGCCGCTACCTGATCGCCCTCGCCGAGGACCTGACGGCGCGCGGCGGCCGGATCCACGAGGGCACCCGGGTCACCGGCCTCAAGGAGGGCGACCCGTGCCGGCTCACCACCGCCGACGGCCACGCGGTGACGGCCGGCCACGTCGTGGTCGCCACCCACTACCCGGTCTTCGACCGCGCCCTGCTGTTCACCCGGCTCTCCGTGCACCGGGAACTCGTCGTCGCCGCCCCCATCCCGGAATCGGCCGACCCGGGAGGCATGTTCATCACCTCCGAGGACGGGAAGCGATCGGTCCGCACCGCCCCCCGGCCCGGCGGCGGGCGCCTGCTCATCGTCACCGGGGAGAGCTTCACCCCCGGCTCCGGGCACGCGCCCGAGGGGTACCGGCGGCTCGAACGGTGGACTCTGGAGCACTTCCCCGGCACCCGGATCAGCCACCGCTGGGCCGCGCAGGACGCCGACCCGACCGACACCGTGCCGATGGTCGGCCCGCTGCACCCGGGGGCGCGCAACACCCATGTGGCGACCGGGTTCGGCGGCTGGGGGATGACCGGCGGCGTGATGGCCGCCCGGCTGCTGACCGCGCGGATCACCGGACAGGAGCTCCCGCCGTGGGCCGCGCTGTACGACCCGCGGCGGCTGCGGTCCGCACTGCGTGAACTCCCACCGTTCTGGCAGCACCAGGCGAAGGTGGCGCAGCACTTCGTCGGCGACCGGGTGACCGCCCCCGGCGCCGGGACCGTGGCGGACATCGCCCCCGGCACGGGCGCGGTGGTGCGGGTCGGGGCCGGTCACCGCGCGGTGTACCGCGCCCAGGACGGCACGGTCCACGCGCTGACCGCGCGCTGCACCCACCTGGGATGCCTGGTCGCCTTCAACGAGGCCGAGACCACCTGGGAGTGCCCCTGCCACGGCTCCCGCTTCGGCATCGACGGCAGGGTGCTGCAAGGCCCGGCCAACACGCCGCTGGAGCCGCGCGACCTGGACTGACCGGCGGGCGCGGCGGCCTCACCGGGCGCCGAAGTTCTGGGTCCACCAGGGGCCGCCCGCGCCCTCCCGGTAGCCGATGCCGATCTCCTTGAACGAGCAGTTGAGGATGTTCGCGCGGTGACCGGGGCTGTTCATCCAGGAGCGTATCACGTCCTCGGGGGTCCGCTGGCCCGCGGCGATGTTCTCCCCATAGGTGCTCCACCGGTAGCCGGCCGCGGTGATCCGCTCGCCGGGACCCGCGCCGTCCGGGTTGGTGTGGTCGAAGAAGCCCCGGTCCGCCATGTCGTCGGAGTGGCGCTGGGCGGCCGTGTCCAGCCGGCTGTTGAGGGTCATCGGGCCGCAGCCGTTCCTGGCCCGCTCGGCGTTGACGAGCCGGGTGACCTCACCGCTGTGGGTGCCGCCGCCCTGGGGCGCCGCGGTGGTGGGGGCGGGCGTGGTGGGCGCCGGGGTGGTGGCGGGCGTCCGGGAGGGGGTGGGCCGCGGGGACGGCTTGCGGGACGGCCGGTGGGAGCGGGAGGCGGACGGCGAGGCGCTCGGCTTCGCGGTGGCCGTCGCCTTGGGCGACGGGCGGGTGGTGGCCGGGGCCGCCGCGGCGGTGGTCTCCGCCGCCGGGTCCGCGCGCGCCTCGTCCCGGCCGTCGTCCGAGGACCGCGAGGCGGAGTGGATGACGCCCGCCGCGACCAGCACGGCGATCCCCGCGGCCACCGAGACGGTCACCGTGCGGCGGCTCCGCGGCTGGCGGTGCCGGCCCGCGGCGGCCCGCGCCCCGCCGCCCGGTGCGCCGGAGGGGGCGCCGGCCGATCCGCCGGACGGACCGGTGGATATGTCGTACGAGGCCGCCGCCGGCGTCGCCCGTATCGCCCCGGGGACCGCCAGTGCCGCGGACAGCGGCACCAGGGCCAGGCCGACCAGCAGCCGCTCGGCCAGCACCAGACCCGTGCCGTGCCCCGAGCACACCGTGCAGTCCCGGACGTGCCGGGCCAGGCGCTTGCGCCACAGCGCGGACGGGGCGCCGTCCCAGGGCTGGACGGCCTCGGCCAGCAGCACGCAGCGGGGGGCGGCGGCCAGCGCGCGGACCACCACCCGGGCCGTTTCCAGCTGGGCCTTCATCCGCTGCACCCGGACCGCGGTGTGCTGCGGCGACAGCTCCATGGCGGCGGCGACGTCGGCGCGGGTCAGCTGCCCCGACACCTCCAGCCACCACAGCGACAGCAGCGCCCGGTCGTCGCCGTCCAGCCAGCGGGTCGCCTCGGCGACCTCCCGCCGCTGGCCCACCAGACCCAGCCGGATGATCGTCAGGTCGACGAAGTCGGCTCCCGGGTCGGCGACGTCGTGCGCCTCCTGGAGCGGACGCGGCTCCTGCCCGGCCGGCTGCTGCTGCCAGTGCCGCCGGATCTCGTTCATCGCGATGGCCACCAGCCAGGAGCGGAAGCTCGCCGGGTCCCGCAGCGATCCCAGGCCGGCCAGGGCCCGCAGCATGGTCTCCTGCACCACGTCGTCGACGTCCGGGTGCCCGTGCAGCGCCCGGCCGACGATGTTGTACAGCAGCGGCAGATACGCGGCCACCAGCTCGTCCTGCGCTCGCTCGTCCCCGGCCTGCGCCGCGCTCACCAAGGGGTCGTGTTCACCGATCACGGCCTGTCCCACTCACTTTCCTCGTCGGCCCGTTGTGGCGTTACACCTGGGAGACCGCGTGGGCGCACGCGGATAACGGAAATCCGCGCGACCGTCGCGACCGCCGCCGGCGCGGGTCCCCCGCGGGCCCGAGGCGGCCCGGCTCGCAGCGCGCACACGGCGCGCGCTCCGGCACGAGGGCGCACGCCCGGGAGCGTACGCCACCCCTTGCACACTCACGCCGCCGACCGGCAGTGCGGCGGATGTTGACGGGCCCCCACGGTGGCCGGACGATGCCCCTGCCCGGACCGACCGGCGGGTACCGGACCGCCGTCGCAGGAGGTGCGCACGTGAGCCGGCTCCGCACGCCCCTCGCCCTCGCCCTGGCGGCGCTGCTCGCCGCACCCCTGGCGCCGCCCGGCCGGGCGGCCGCGTCCCCTTCCGTTTCCGTGACCACCCTGGCCTTCACCGTCGAGGTGGGCGGCAGGCGGTGCACGATCGACGCGGACCTCCACCGCCCGGCCGGGGTGGACGCATCCCACCGCGCGCCCGCCGTCCTCACCACCAACGGCTTCGGCGGCAGCAAGACGGACCGCACGACGGGCGCCTTCGCCAGGGCGCTCGCCTCCCGGGGCTATGTGACGCTGGCCTGGTCCGGGCTGGGATTCGGCCGGTCCGGCTGCCCGATCTCGCTGGACGACCCGGAGATCGACGGCCGCGCCGCCGCCCGGCTGGTCGGCTTCCTCGGCGGTACCGTCGCCGCCGACGACGGCACCACCACCGACATCGTGCTGCGCGACCGGCCGGGCGACCCGCGGGTCGGCATGATCGGTGCCTCCTACGGCGGCGCGGTGCAACTGGCCACGGCGGCCGTGGACCACCGGGTCGACGCCCTCGTGCCGTTCGTCACCTGGCACGACCTGGCCCACTCCCTGGCGCCCAACGCGGCGGAGCCGCCGCCGGGCGGGTCCGCCACCGCCCCGGGGGTGTACAAGTACCGGTGGGCGCGGGGCTTCTTCCGCGCCGGCGAGCTGCGGGGACTGGTCCGCCCCGGTCCGGGCGCCTCCCGGGCCGGGGCGGGCGGCTGCCTGCACTTCGTCGCCGAGGCCTGCCGGACCCTGCGGCTGCTGGCCTCCGGACGCTACCCGGCGGCGCGCGCCGCCCCGGCGCTCGCGTACGCCCGCGGCGTCTCCCCGGTGTCGTACCTGCACCGGGTCACCGCTCCCACGCTGCTCGTGCAGGGCCAGGCGGACACCCTGTTCCCGCTCGACGAGGCCGCCGCCACCTACCGGGCGCTGCGCGCCCGGGGCACCGAGACGAAGATGATCTGGCAGTCCTGGGGCCACAGCGGCGGCAGCCGCGATCCCGCCCCCGGCGAGCTGGACCTCGCCCGGGGCAACTGGGAGACCTCGTACGTCGGGCGCCGGGTGCTGGCCTGGTTCGACCACCATCTGCGGCACCGGGCGGGGGCGGACACCGGCCCCGCGTTCGCCTACTACCGGGACTGGGTGCGCTCCGGCCCCAGGTACGCCGGCGCGGCCGGCTTCCCGGTCGGCACCGCGCGCCGGCTCCACCTCTCCGGCGACGGCCGGCTCGTGGAGCGCCGGGACGAGGTGCGGACCGGCACCCGCGGCTACCGCAACCGGCCCCTGCCCACCAGCCACTCCGAGCGGCCGTTCGCCGCGACGGCCGGCCTGCCCGACCGGGCCCCGTACGACGCGCCGGGGACCCACCTCGGCTGGACCACCGACCCGCTGCCCGGCGCGCTGGACGTCGTGGGCATGCCGAAGCTCAGCCTGGAGGTGGCCTCCCCGCGGGCCGAGCGGGCCGGTGGTTCCGGCGACGCGGCCGACCGGCTGGTCCTCTTCGCCAAGCTCTACGACGTCGCCCCGGACGGAACCCGGAGCCTGATCCACCGGCTGGTCGCCCCGGTGCGGGTGCCGGACGTCACCCGGCCGTTCACCGTCGCCCTCCCCGGCATCGCGCACCGGTTCGGGGCGGGCCACCGGCTGTCCCTCGTCATCGCCGCGAGCGACACCGCGCACTACGGCAACCGGGGCGTCAAACCGGTCGCGATCAGCAGCGCCCCGGACGCCGCCGGCGTGCTGGAGCTGCCGGTGACCGGCCCCGCGCCGGGCTGAACCCGGCCGCCGTCGGGGGCCTCGCCGGGCCCCGGACGGCGGGCCGCGACCGCGCCGGCAGGTGGTCTGGACCGGTGGACTAGACCTCTGGTGGGTTCATGGGCTAATAGTTACTTCCGTCCCCGCCTTGCGCGCCCCCCTCTCCCACTGGAGGCACCCCGCATGTCCGCCCCGTCCTCGGGACAGCCCGAGCAGAGCGAGCGCCCCGGCCGCGTCATGTCCGGCGAGATGGCGGAGCAGCCCGCGGTGCTGCGACGGATCCTGCGGGACGGCGCCCCGCGGATCCGCGAGGTGGCGCGGGCCATCGCGGCGCGCAACCCGCGCTTCGTGCTGCTCACCGCGCGCGGCACGTCCGACAACGCCGCGCTGTACACCAAGTACCTGCTCGAGATCGAGCTCGGCCTGCCGTGCGGCCTGACCTCCATGTCCACCACCACCGTGTACGGCGCCCGGCCCGACCTCAGCGACGTGCTGGTGGTCACGGTGAGCCAGTCGGGCGGCTCGCCCGACCTGGTCGCCTCCACCGAGGCGGCCCGGAAGGCCGGCGCGATCACCCTCGCGGTCACCAACAACCCCGACTCCCCGCTGGCGGCGGTCTCCGAGTTCACCGTCGACCTGCTCGCCGGCCCCGAACGGGCGCTGCCCGCCACCAAGACCTACACCGCCTCCCTGCTCGCCCTCTACCTGCTGGGCGAGGGGCTGCGCGGCGGCGACGGAGCGGCGGCCCGCGCGATCCCCGACCTCGCCGAGCGGATCCTGGACCGCGGCGACGAGGTGCGGCAGCTGGCCGCCCGCTACCGCTTCGCCGAGCGGATGGTCATCACCTCGCGCGGGTACGGCTACCCCACCGCCAAGGAAGCCGCGCTGAAGCTGATGGAGACCAGCTACATCCCGGCGCTGTCCTACTCCGGCGCCGACCTGCTGCACGGCCCGCTCGCCATGGTCGACAACGTCTCCCCGGTCATCGCGGTGGTCACCGAGGGCAAGGGCGGACAGGCGCTGCAGCCGGTCCTCGACCGCCTCCGGGACCGGGGCGCGGACCTGGTCGTCGTCGGCCCCGCCGCCCAGGTGGAGCAGGCGTCCGCGGGGTTCGCCCTGCCCACCGGAGGCGTCCCGGAAAACCTCCAGCCGATCCTGGAGATCCTGCCGCTGCAACTGCTCGCCTACGAGGTCACCATCGCCCGCGGCCAGGACCCGGACGCACCCCGCGCCCTGGCCAAGGTCACCGAGACCAACTGACGCCCCCGCCCCGCGGGCCCGGCCGGGCCCGCCGGCCACCCGGGCCGGCGGACCGGCGGCACGCCGGGCGGCCGGCCCCCTGTGACATCCCCCCGAAAGGCTTCTCATGACCACCGTGACGTCCCCACTCGCCGGACGCGCCATCGGACTCGCCGCCGTTCCCGACCCGGTGTTCTCCGGGGCGATGGTCGGCCCCGGCACCGCCATCGACCCGGTACGCGCCGAGTCCGAGGCGGTGGCACCCGTCGACGGCGTCATCGTGTCGCTGCACCCGCACGCGTACGTCGTGGTCGACGCCGAGGGCCACGGTGTCCTCACCCACCTCGGCATCGACACCGTGCAGCTCGGCGGCGAGGGCTTCGAGCTGCTGGTCGCCAAGGGCGACACCGTCCGCCGCGGCCAGGCCGTGGTGCGCTGGAACCCGGCGGACGTCGAGGCCGCCGGCAAGTCGCCGGTCTGCCCGGTCGTCGCGCTGGAGGCGACCGCCGACGCGCTCGCCGAGGTCCGCGAGGACGGCGAGGTGCGGACCGGCGACGCGCTGTTCGGCTGGCAGTGACCTCGACCTGAACCCACCTGGCGAGTTGACATCTGCGGTGGCTGCTGGGACGGCACCGCGTGAACCGGAGAAGGACGCAATGGAGACAACGCTGCGGGGCGTCGGTGTGAGCCACGGGGTGGCGATCGGCGAGGTCCGTCACATGGGCACGGCCGTGCTGGAGCCGCCGGCGAA
>NZ_JBIRFT010000011.1:44376-229206 GCF_044327625.1 Streptomyces sp. NPDC018031 | reverse complement strand
TCAACGTCCTATGGGCCCTGCTTCGTGACGGACGGTGCTACAGCCCAGTACCACACGTCACGCTTGCTGCTTGACAACTCCATTAGAAATCGTCGGCGCCGTTGCGCAGTTCGTGCGTCCAGTAGCCGGTCTTGGCGACCGCGTCGTCCACCGCGATGCCGCCCCGCGGAGCGGTGACGACCTTGCTGCCCTCGGCCGGGCCGTCGGCGGCGAAGAGGTTGACGTAGAAGGAGGTGACGGTGCGGGTCTTCTCGTCGACGCCGCCGTCGTTGACGCGGACGGCCGCGTACGCCGGGGCACCGGGGTTCAGCACGAGCGGGGCGCCCGGCTTGCTCTTGGCCACCGACGGCACGTCCTTGGCGGTCTGCAGGTCGCCGAAGGCGATCAGCGGGTACCGCAGCAGGGTGCAGGCCCGGCCCGAGACGTTGGTCGCGGTCAGCGTGATGTGCGTGGTCGGCACACCGGCCTGCTTCGCCGCCGAGATCCTCACGTCGTCCGCGGCGCAGACCGGGGTCTTGCCGCCGGTCCGCTTTCTGGCACCGGCCTGCGTGGCGACAGCGGAGGAGCCGGAGTCGGGGTTCTCCGAGCCGGCGGTGACCTCGCCCGCCTTGCCCGGCGCGGCCGCACCACCGGCGGTCGTGACGCTTCCCACCTCGCCGGCGCCGGCCGCCCTGGCGGATGCGGCCCCCTGGTGCTTCCCGCCGTCCTCCCCGGCGAAGGCGGTGAACGAGAGCCCCAGGACGGCGGCAGCGGTCGCGGCGAGTACGGCGGGGCGGCTGATGGTGGCGGTACGCATGGAGAGACTCCCCCTGTGGTGCGGTCGGTGTGGCCGGCGCCAGGTGCGGCATCCGGACGACTCACAGCTTGGGTCCCCGCGCTGCCGCTCCGCTGACGTACCACTAACGCCCGCTAACGGCGCCCTGCCGTGCCTTCGGGCAGCTCACCGCGGTCGCGCCGGGGTGGAGGCTCTGGCCCCGGGGGAGGTGGGGCCAGAGCCTCGTGATGCGTATGTCCGCGGCGCGGGATTTCATGTACGCGGCCGGCCCGGGGTCGGCGGCGGTCCGGGCGCCGCGTGGCCGTGGCGAACGGCCACCGCGACGCGAACGGCCCTCTCCGGCCGTGCTGTTAGCGTGGCCCCCGGACGAGGGGAGAGACGGCACGTGACATCGGCTGTGTTTCGTATCGGCGGGGATCTGGAGGTCCGGCGGCTCGGCTTCGGGGCGATGCGCCTGCCGACGGAGCCTGGGCCGGAGCGGGAGTCCTCGATCGCGGTCGCCCGGCGGGCCGTCGAGTCGGGCGTCACCCTGATCGACACCGCGTATCTGTACGGCGGAGGAGCCAACGAGGAACTGCTGGCCGAGGCCCTTCACCCCTATCCGGACGACCTGCTGGTGACGACCAAGGTCGGCGTCGCCCGGTCCGGCCCGGCGGGTGAGTGGAAGCTCGACGGGCGTCCCCGGGTGCTGCGCGATCAGGTCGAGCGCGCCCTGCGCCGGCTGCGCGTCGAGCGGCTCGAACTGCTGCAACTGCACCGTGTCGACCCGGAGGTACCGCTCGCCGACCAGGTCGGCACCTTGCGGGAGCTGCGGGACGAGGGCAGGATCGGCCGGATCGGGCTGTCCGAGGTCACCGTCGACGAACTCGCCCGGGCACGGGCGATCGTCGACATCGCGAGTGTGCAGAACCGCTACAGCGTGCTCGACCGGGAGCATGAGCCGGTGCTGGCGGCGTGCGAAGCGGCCGGGATCGCGTTCCTGCCGTGGCGCCCGGTCGCCTGGGGGGAGGCCGGGGCGAGGGCCGAGATCGCCGCCGTGGCGGCCGAGGCCGGCGCCACCCCCACGCAGGTCGCGCTCGCCTGGCTGCTCGGCCACTCGCCGGTCCTCCTTCCGATCCCGGGCACGGCGCGGCTCGACCACCTGGCGGAGAACCTCGCCGCGGCGGCGCTCCGTCTGGACCCGGCCCACCGCGACCGCCTGGACCGGCTGTCGGAGCCGGAGTAGGGGTGCCCGTCCGGCGGGGCGGGGGCAGGGCCGGTGGCCGCCCCGCCGGACGGCCGGCTCCCTCTCCGCCCTCGGCTCTCTGTCCGAGGTCGGTGAGGGACGCGGAGTCCCTCACCCCTCCCCCGGCACCCCCGGCGCTCCGCTGACGGGCAGCTGTCCGGCGGCGCCGGCCAAGCCGCGGCACCGGTGCCCGCGCCGGTTCGCGGGCGGCTCCCCCGGCCCTTCCGGCCGGCGCCTCCCGCCGACGGGAGGCACCGGCCGGGCGGGCACCGGCCCGCGGGACTCCGCGGGGCCGGCTGCTCCTCCGGGCTCGTCGGCGTCCGGTCGGCGCGCGCCCGTCGTCCCGGCCGGAGCGTCACCCGGCGGGCGGACGGGTCGCGCCGGACCGGACGTGCGGCACCGGGCCTCCGGCCACCTCCAGCCGCGGCCAGTCCGCGAGGTCGCGCAGCAACTGCCGGTCGTGGGTGGCCACGACGACGGCCGCGCTCGTGGCGCGGATGGCCGCGGTGACCTCGTCGACCAGTGCCGACGACAGGTGGTTGGTCGGCTCGTCGAGCAGGATCAGCCCGGGCCGCCCGGCCAGTGCCAGCGCCAGGTCCAGGCGCCGCCGCTGCCCCTGGGACATCCGCCCGACCGGGATGCGCATCGCGTCGGAGTCCAGCAGTCCGAGCGCACCGAGCGGGACGGCGTCGGCGTCGCGGAGCGCCCCGCGGGCCACCAGCCGCCCCACCCGGCGGGCGTGCGCCTCGCGGGCGGTGAGTTCCGGGTCGAGCTCGGCGGTCTCCTGGCCGACCCGCACCACCCGCGTCCCGTTCGCCGTCCGGACGTGCCCGGCGGTGGGGTCCAGCGCACCGGCCAGTACCGCGAGCAGCGTGGACTTCCCGGCGCCGTTCGGCCCGGTGACCAGCAGCCGGTCGCCGCCGTCGAGGGTGAGGTCGACCGGGCCGGCCAGCCGCCCGTCGACGGCGACGCCGTGCGCCCGCAGCTGCGGCGCCCCGGGCCGGACCCCCGGCTCCGGCCAGCGCAGCGCCGGCGGCGGCTCCGGCACGTCGATCCGGTGTGCCTCCAGGGCCTCCCGCTGACGGTTCAGCGCCTGCACCACGCCCGGCGCGCGGGACTGGCGCTGGTGCTTGCCGGTCCCCTTCTCCGGCCGCCAGCCGGTGGCGAGCCGGTCGCGGGCCCTGGACACCGCGTCCTGCAGCCGCCGGTGCTCGGCCTGCTGCTCCTCGTGGTCCTGCTCCCAGCGCTCCCGTTCGCCCTGCCGGGCGTCCTGCCAGGCGTCGTAGCCGCCGGCGTACAGGCGCGGCCTGGTGTCCCGGGTCGGGTCGAGGTCGAGGAACCGGTCCGCGACGTCGCGCAGCAGCGCCCGGTCGTGGCTGACGACGGCGAGGCCGCCGTCGTGCTCACGCAGCCTGCGGGTCAGGAAGTGCAGCCCGTCGGCGTCGAGGTGGTTGGTCGGCTCGTCGAGCAGCAGGATGTCGTGCCGCGCGCCGAGCAGGCACGCCAGCCGGACCCGGTAGCGCTGCCCCACCGAGAGCGTGGGCAGCGGCCGGTCGCGGTCGGTGCAGGCACCGAGGGCCTCGAGAGCGACGTCGACGCGGCGTTCGGCGTCCCACGCGTCGAGCCGGGTGGCGGCGTCGAGCGCGGCGGCGTAGCGGTCGCCGGCGGCGGGGTCGCCCTGGGTCATGGCGCGTGCCGCCTCGTCCAGGGCGCCGAGGGCCGCGCGCGAGGCGGCCAGCGCCGCCGCGGTCAGGGTGCCGACGGTCTCCCCGGCACGGGCGGACAGCTCCTGGCGGGCCAGGCCGATCGTGCCGGCCCGGCGCACGGTGCCTTCGTCGGGGGTGATCAGACCGGCGAGGACGTGCAGCAGCGTCGTCTTGCCACGGCCGTTCTCGCCGACGACGGCGACCGGTGACCGGGCGGACACGGTGACCGAGACGTCGTTCAGGACGCGCCGGGACCCGCGGGTGACGGTGACGCCCTCGGCGCGGACGTGTGCGCCGGCGCCCGCCTCGACGGGCAGGGGCAGGGGCAGGGCTTCGGGGTTCGGGGTGGGGTTCACGGGTGCTCCGCAGCTCGCAGTGGAGCCGGGCAGCGGTCAGCGGCCGCCCGGCGGGAACCGGGACGGCGAGCGCGGATTCAGCAGAGGGAAGGCGCCGCCGTCAGCGGGCGGATCGGACCTTCTGCGACCAGATACCTCGTGCCATGACCGCCATGCTAGCAGCGGCCGCGCCCCGGTTCGCGGGCGAATCGTGGCGCCCCGGCCGGCCGGCGCGCCGGCACCGGGGACCCGGCGTCCGGCGGCGCGGGCGGGCCCGGCCCCGGCCCGCGTCCGCCCGCGACCGAGCCGGACATCCCCGCCGGGGCCGCCGCCACACCCCTGGCCAGGGACCATCGCGGCCCGGGCGGAGGCGGCACGGCACCCCGCCCCCGGGCAGGCCCTCGCCCCGCGGGCCGCCGCGGGGGCGGCGCGGCCGTTCCGGGTCCCGGTACGGTGTGCCCGCTGAGCCGACACTCCGTCACGTTAGTGTGCGGCCGTGAATCTTCATGTCGTCATAGGTTTCGGACCGGCCGGTGCGGCCACCGCCCGGCTGCTGGCCGGCAAGGGACATCCGGTACGCGTCATCACCACGTCGGGGCGGAGCCCGGAGCCCGGCATCGAACACGTGGCGGTGGACGCGGCGGACAGCAAGCGGCTGATCGACGCCACGCGGGGCGCGGCCGTGATCTACGGTTGCGCGGCGCCGCCCTACCCGCGCTGGGCGAGCGCCTGGCCGCCGCTGGCCGCGTCGGTCTGCGCGGCGGCCGAGGCCACCGGGGCGGTGCTGGTCATGCTGGGCAACCTCTACGGCTACGGTCCGGTCGCGGGCAGCATGACGGAGGACCTGCCGCTCGCGGCGACCGGCCCCAAGGGGCGGGTGCGCGCCGCCGTGTGGGAGCGGGCACTGGACCTGCACCGGCAGGGACGCATCCGGGCGGTCGAGGTGCGGGCCTCGGACTTCTTCGGCCCCGGCGTCACCGACGGCGGGCACCTGGCCGCGCGGGTGGTACCGCGCCTGCTGCGGGGCAAGCCGGTCTCCACGCTGGGGGACCCGGAGGTGCCGCACAGCTGGACGTACCTCCCCGATGTGGCCAGGGCCCTGGTGGAGGTGGCGGGCGAGGAGCGGGCGTGGGGGCGCGCCTGGCACGTTCCGACGGAGCCCGCCGTGTCCACCCGGGAGATGGTCGACCGCCTCGCCGCCCGGGCCGAGGTGGGGCCGGTCGCGGTGCGCAGGGTGCCACCGGCCCTGCTGGGCGTCGCCTCGGTGTTCTCCCCGCTGGTGCGCGAGTTGCGGGAGGTCCGCTATCAGTTCGACCGTCCGTTCGTCGTCGACGCGCGGGCCTACGAGGCGGAGTTCGCGGTGCGGGCCACCCCGGTCGACGAGCAGGTCGGGGCGACGGTGGACTGGTGGCGTGCGCGCCTGGCCGTCGACGGGTGAGGGCCGGGCGGAGGCCGGACCGGGACCGTTGAACCGCTGCCGCCGGTCGGCTCGGGGCGGTCGGCCGCCGGCCGGCACCGGTCGGTCCGCCGCTCGGCGGACCGACCGCAGGACGGGGGTCGGGGGTCACGGCCGGGTGCCGGCGGCCCGGGCCGGCCGGCGGCCGCATCGGCGTGGCCGGACCGGTTCCGCATGAGGTGCGCCACAGCCGCCGGCCGTACGGTGATCCACCACTTGGTAGCCGATGGAATCCATGCGGCTTTCGCCATGAAATGCCCGAGTTGCTATGTCATGGTTTCCACCTTTCATCCCCATGCATCCCCAGGGGAACAACGGATTCCTCCGCCTCTTCCCCACCCCCGCGCACTCTGGTAGACGTGGCATAACTCGTTCGATTTCCCTCGAAAGCACCGCCATGAACCAGAGCGCCGATTCCGACTACCTGACCTTCACCATTGACCTCACCGCCGAGGAGGCCCGCCGCCGGGCCGAGGTCGTGGCGGCACTCGGTCCCGACTGGGACCCGGTGGCCGTCCTTCGCGAGGAGGAGGCCGCGTACACCCTGCTCTACTCGGGCCTGGACGCCGAGCAGCAGCGGATCCACGCCATGCTGGTGGCGGCCGGTGTGCTGCCCGAGGGAGAGCCGGGCCGTGCGGCTTCCCATTGATCCGCACGCCGACCGCGCGCGCCGGGCCTGGGCCCGCTGCCCGGGGTGCGACGACGCGCGGGACTGCGCCGGCTGCGCCCAGGGCCGCAGCTGTCCGGAGCACTGGCGCTACCTGATCTCCAACAAGGGCCCTCGGGTCCATCTGCAGTGCCCGAACTGCACCCGCGCCTGGACCCTGGACACCGCCCGCGACCGCGGGCCCCGCGGCTGACGTCGCGCGGGCCGCGGTGGCACGCCGCCCGGAAGGGGGACCGCCGCCCGCTTCCGGCGGCCGGCCCCCGCCGGGACCGCGCTCAGCCGATGGACCCCGTCCGCCCGGCCGCCACCTGCCACCGGTACGCCGCCGGCGAAGCGGTCGAGGTGTACCCCCGCAACGGGCACGAGGGGAGCGGCCGCGTGCCCGAGCGGCTGCGGCCCGCCGTCGTCCGCGACCGCACCGGCTGACGCACCGCCGGGCGCGCGCCCGGGCCTCCGCCCCGTCCGCCGCCCCTCGCCGCCCCGGCGGACCCCGAAGTCCCACGTCCTGAGACCAGTGGCCTTTCTTCGTTCCGGGCGTTGTCCGGCCATGGCCCGCGTGCTTCAATCCCTGGTGCTCGGTGTGAACAGTGGTGCGGAAGGTGTGCCTCGGCCCCGGTCGGCCTGACGACGCCCCTGGGACACCGGTGCGGTCGAGACCCGGCACGGTGCGTCCGGCCGTGCGCGCTCACCGGCGCCGGCCTCCACCTGAAGAACCAGGTCTGCTGCGGAAAGGCTCGCGGATGCGACGGACTACCGGACGCTCGGAAGCGGCCGAGGAAGAACTGGCACTCGCCCTGCGCACCGGCCCGTTCCACCGCGCCCTGCGCACCGCCCTCACCGTCCGCGGGCTGGCCCTGCACCGCGTGCAGCACCGTCTCGCGCAACGGGGGGTCCATGTGGCGGTCGCCAGCCTGAGTTACTGGCAGCAAGGGGCGCGTGTGCCCCGCCGGGCCGAATCACTGCGCGCGGTACGGGCGCTGGAGGACATCCTGCAACTCCCCCCGCAGGCGTTGACCCGGCTCCTCGCCCCGGCCCCCGCCGCGGACGGCCGGCCCCCCGTACGCTCCTACCGGACCCTGCTGGAGAAGTCGGAATCGGTCGCCCGGCTGATCGCGGAGCTGGATTCGCCGTCCTCGACCGGGCTGCGGACCCTGTGCCACCTGGAGCGCATCCGGATCGGTTCGCGACGGGAGTTGTCCGTGCGTGAGTCGCAGCACGTGGTGCGCGCGCAGCGGGACGGCGTGGACCGCTTCCTCGTGATCCACCAGGGGGAGCTCGGATGTGAACCGCGGCGGATGCGGATACGCGCGACGGACGACTGCCGCCTCGGGCGGTCGCGATGGGACACCGGCGCCGGTGTCCTGGTCGCCGAGTTGCTCTTCGACACCCGGCTGCGCACCGGGGACACGCACGTCTTCGGGTTCGCGGTCCAGGACGGCACCGGCGGGGAGAGCACCGAATGGTTCAAGTGCTTCCCGTGCGCCGGCGGCCACTACACGCTGCAGGTGCGGTTCGACCCCGGCGCCCTGCCGGTGCGCTGCCGGCGGTTCGCCCAGGGGCCGGTCGGCGGGGCCCGTACCAGCCAGGGGGAGCTCACCGTGAGCGGGCAGCACCGCACGGTCCACCTGGCCGAGCAGGACGTGCGGCCCGGCACTCTGGGCATCGACTGGGACTGGTCCTGATCGCCGCGGGGCCCCGCCCCCGCCCGTCCCGCCCGCCGCACTGAGCGCCTCGGTCACGTGCGGGCGGTGGGCGGACCCGCGCCGCCCGGCCCGTCCGTCCCGTCCTCGTCGACCGCGTCACCGTCGCCTCCGGCCCCGGGCCACCACGTCACCGCCTCGCGGCCGGACGGAGCGACGCGCACCTTCACCGCCGACGCGGTGCTCGCCGACCTGGGCTCCGGGCCGGCCGCCCCGCCGGGTCTCGTCGCCGGCCCGGACGGGTACTGCCCGCCGGAGGACCAGCACCCGCGGTCCGTGTCGCCGGCGACCTGAAGGGCTCCCGGACGCAGCGCATCGCGGTGGCCATGGGCGACGGCGCGCCCGGGCGGCGCCGGCGCGGTACCACCGGGTCCGGGCCGGGTCCGGCCGGCCCGGGCACTGGGCACCGGCCGGGCGGGCGCTCCGCCGGTGACCGGAGGGGGCCGCCGGCCGGCTTCCGATCCCCGCCGTGTTCCGGCGCGGGAACCCGGTCGGTCCACGGCCGCGCCGCCGGGTGCACTCGGCCGCGAAGGACGTTCACCGATCACACTTGACTTGGATAGCGCCACTATCCATTATGTTGGATAGAGACACTATCCAAGGAGTGGCGATGTTCACCGTGCTCGAAGCGGGACGCACCTACCGGATCGACGCCGAACTGGTCGACGGCCGGCTCATCGCGGCCGCGGACCGTCCGCTGCTCGGCTGGGAGCCCAGGTCGTACGGCTGGTGCCGCGACGACGCCTGCCTGCCCGCCTCCCGCGCCGCCGGCGCCGAGCGGGACGGCGGCATCGACGTCGTCGCCTTCGCGGAACTGACCGGCCGGATCGCGGTCCTCGACGCCGCCGAGCGCGTACTGGCCCTCGGGCACACCGCCACCGGACTGTCGGCGGCGGCCGCCCCGGACTTCACCCTCGACGGCACGACCCTCTCCGACCACCGGGGCAGCAAGGTGGCCCTGGTCTTCTGGGCCTCCTGGTGCGGCTGCCGCTACGACCTGCCGGCCTGGCAGGAGCGGCACGCCGCGCTGGCGTCCCAGGGCTTCACCGTCATCAGCGTCGCCGCCGACCGCAACGCCGAGGACGCCCGACCCTGGATCGACGAGGCCGAGGTCACCCACCCCGCGCTGATCGACGTGGACGGGGTGGTCGCCGAGCTCTACAACGTCATCAACGTCCCGACCGTGGTGTGGATAGACGAGGAGGGGCGGATCGTGCGCCCGCAGGACACCCAGACCGCGACCGATCTCTTCCGCTCGATGAACGGTCTGGACTCCCAGGCGTCCCTGGACGCGCTGCGCCGCTGGGTGACCGAGGGGGACGCGGGCCTCACCCCCGGCCAGGTCGCCGAGCACCTGCGCGTCCCCACGGCCGCGGAGCAGAAGGCCCGGGCGCATGCCCGTCTGGGCGTGTGGCTCGCCCGTGGCGGAAAGCCCGACGCGGCGCGGCGCCACCTGGCGGCGGCCGGTGACCTCGCGCCGCACGACCTCGCCATCCGCCGCGGTCTGATGCCGGTGACGGGTGAAGACCCGTTCGGCGACGCCTTCTTCGCGATCCGGGGCGAGCTCGAGGAAGCGGGGATCCCCATCTACCGGCCGCTGCCGCTGCCGGACCGGGCCTGAGTGCGGCCCGTCCGGAAGCCGACGGCGGGCGACCGCCGCCGGGTACGCGCGCCGAGGCACCGGGCGCACCACGGCGGCCCGGTCCGGGGCCGCGGCCTCAGCCGTCCAGCAACCGCCAGGCGGTGAGGGCGAGTCTGGCCCGCAGCAGTCCGGCGGGCTCGGTGAGTTCGACGCCCAGTGTGCCGCCGATCTGGTCGAGCCGGCGGGCCACGCTGCTGTGGTGCAGGTGGAGGACGTCGGCGGCCCGGCGCAGCGAACCGGTGGCGCAGTAGGCGTCCAGCGTCTCCAGGTCATCCGGGCCGGCGGCGACCCGGGCCACGGCCGCCACGTCGGCGTTGTCCCGCACGATGTCCTGGGGTACCTCCGCGAGCAGCGCCAGCGCCCCCAGGTCGGCGTGGTGGACGACCGGTCGGCGCGGCGTGGTGAAGCGGAGCGCGGTGCGGGCCCGTCGCCAGGAGTGGTGGGGGCAGTCGGCGGTGCCGATGCCCGCGCGTACGTCCGCCGGGAACCGGGTGGCGTCGACGCCGGTGGCCAGGACGACCCCCACGTCGGCGAGTGTGGCCGCCTTCACCGGACCGGCCGGGCAGATCCGGGTGCCGACCCGGTCGAGTGGCAGCTCCGAGCGTATGGCGACGACATGGACCGGCAGACCGGCGGCGAAGCCCAGCAGCCGCAGCGCGCGGGCCCGGGCGGCCTCGTCGACGCCGGCGCTGACGACCAGTTCGACCAGGGCCGGGTCGGCCATGGTGGTGCGCGCCGGGCCGTACCGTTCGACGACCGCCGCGGTGGCGATCGCGAGCCGGTCCAGCAGCACGTCGTCGAGCGGGCCGGGCGCGTCGGGGCGCTCCAGCCACACCGTGCCGATCTCCTCCTCGTCGAGGGTGACCGGCGCCGCGGTGGACGCGGGCCGCGGCGGCGTGGCGGCTTCCCTGCCGTCGGGCGCGATGCGGATCACCCGCCCCGTGCCGTGGACCCGGATCCCGGCCACGCAGCCGGACAGGCCGGCCGAGGACCGGGCGAGCGCCGGGAGGTCCACCCGCCGGCGCATCAACGTGTCGTAGAACGCCACGACCCGGATCGCGCCGTGGACGTGCGAATCCAGGTCTGACAGCCGTTCGGACAGTGCCTCCATGCCAGGAGGATAAGCGCCACCGGGAGCGGAGACCGCCGATCGGCGCGCAACCGCGGTCCGATGCCCGACGGCTGGCGGATGATCCGGCGGCGGCCGGCGGTGAGGATGGCCGGTATCGCCCCCAAACCCCGGCATCCGTCCCGCTGTTCCTCCGTGCCGGCTCCGGTGCGGGGGTGACCTCGGTGGACCACCGGTCCACCCCGAGCACCGGTTGCCGGCCGCCTTGGCCCGGCGCCCACACCACGCTCACGAAGACAGGAGCACGATGACCACCACCGACCAGGCCCCGGCGAGCGAGCGGTCCGCACCGCCGCCGGGTGCCGAATCCGCCGCGGGACGGCGCATGACGGGGCTGCTGCGCCCCTATGCCTGGAAGTTCGCCGCCGTGGTGGTGTTGCAGGTGATCGGCGCCGTCGCGGGGCTGGCACCGCTGCTGGCGGTCGCCGAACTGGGCCGTGCCCTGCTGTCGCCCGGACCGGTCGATCACGACCATGTCCGGATCGTCGTGTTCGCGGGCGGGGCCGGCCTGCTGGTCCGGCTGCTGTTCACGGCCGCGTCGGCCGGCATCGGGCATGTCCTCGACGGCCAGGTGCAACTGTCCTTCCGCCGGCAGCTGGCCGCGCGGCTGGGGCGGGTCCCGCTCGGCTGGTTCTCGCGGCGCCGGACCGGTGAGCTGGCCAAGGTGGTGGGCGAGGACGTCAGCGCCGTGCACCCGTTCATCGCGCACACCCCCGGGGAGCTCGTCTCCGCGTTCGTGGTGCCGCTGGTGTCGCTGGTGTATCTGTTCACCGTCGACTGGCGGCTCACGCTGATCACGCTGGTACCGGTGGTGCTGGCAGTGGCGCTGGTGCCCCTGATGATGACCCCGGCCCGGCTGCGCGAGCAACGGGAGTTCGACGCCGCCATGGGGCGGATCGCGAGTTCCGTCGTCGAGTTCGTGCAGGGCATCGCGGTGGTCAAGGCGTTCGGCGGAGCCGACCGCGCGCACCGCCGGTTCCGCACCGCCGTGGACGGCTTCGTCGGCAGCTTCTCCCGCATGGTGCACGGGCTGTCCGGCATCGCCGCGGGGATGCAGGTGGTGCTGTCGCCGCCGTTCGTGCTGCTGGTCGTGCTGGTCGGCGGCGCGGCCCGGATCACCGACGGCGGCATGCCCCGGGCCGACCTGCTGCCCTTCCTGCTGCTCGGACTCGGCCTGACCGCTCCGGTGGCGGCCCTCGGTCACGGCTTCGACGACCTGCAGGCCGCCCGCCGGGCGGTCGGCAGGATCCGGGACGTGCTCGGGGTGGAGTCGCTGCCGGCCCCCGCGCGCCCGGTCGCCCCGGAGGGCCACCGGGTGGAATTGCGTGACGTGCGGTTCGGTTACGAACCCGGTCACGAGGTGCTGCGCGGCATCGACCTGACACTCGAGCCGGGTTCGGTGACCGCGATCGTCGGACCGTCGGGGAGCGGCAAGTCCACCCTGGTGCAGCTGCTGCCGCGGTTCTTCGACCCCACTGGCGGATCGGTCCTGCTGGGCGGTGTGGATCTGCGGGACCTCGCCGACCGGGACCTCTACCGGACGGTCTCCTTCGTCTTCCAGGACGTTCGCCTGCTGCGCTGTTCGGTCGCGGACAACATCGCGCTGGCGGTACCGAACGCCGACCGCGGAGAGGTGGTGCGCGCCGCCGAACTGGCGCACATCCACGAGCGGATCACGGAGCTGCCGCGCGGCTACGACTCGGTGATCGGTGAGGATGCCGGACTGTCGGGCGGCGAGGCGCAGCGGATCTCGCTCGCGCGTGCCCTGCTGGCCGACGCCCCGGTTCTGGTGCTCGACGAGGCGACCGCCTTCGCCGACCCGCAGACCGAACAGGCGGTGCGCCGGGCCCTGGCGGCGCGGCGGGGCCGGCGGACGATCCTGGTCATCGCCCACCGGCTGGAGACGATCGCGGACGCCGACACCGTCGTGATGCTGGAGAACGGGTCGATCGTCGAACGCGGCAGGCCCGCCGAACTGCTGGCCCGGAACGGCAGGTTCGCCGCGTTCTGGCGGTCCCACCGGTCGGCGGACACCGACGGGGCCGGTCCGGACGACGGGGCGGCACCGGCGGACGGGTGGACGGGGAAGGACGAGCGACCGTGATGACCCATGGCCTGGTCGAACCGACGGAGATGTACCTGCGCACCATTCTCGAACTGGAGGAGGAGGGGATCGTGCCGCTCCGGGCGCGGATCGCCGAGCGGCTCCGGCAGAGCGCCCCGACCGTCTCGCAGACCGTGGCCCGGATGCAGCGCGACGGCCTGGTCCGGGTGGCCGGCGACAGGCGGCTGGTGATGACGGAGACGGGCCGCCGACGGGCCGTGCGGGTGATGCGCAAGCACCGGCTGGCCGAACGCCTGCTGGCGGACGTGATCGGTCTCCGGTGGGAGGACGTGCACGTCGAGGCGTCCCGCTGGCAGCACGTCATCTCCGACGCGGTGGAGGTCCGGTTGATGGACCTCCTGGGCCACCCGGCCACCTGCCCGCACGGCAGCCCGCTGGCCACGCTGGCGGACTCCGGCACCGCGCCCGAGCCCGTCCTCACCCTGACCGGCGCGGCCACCGCCGCCGAGCGCGCGGTGCGGGTCGTCCGGATCGGCGAGCGGCTCCAGAACGACCCCGCGGTACTGCTGCGGCTGGCACACGCCGGGATACGGCCCGGCCGCACGGTGACGGTCCTGGCCGCCGAGGGCGGCGTGCGGATGACCGGCGAGGTGCCGGCGACGCTCCCCCGCGCACTCGGTGACCACATCTTCGTCGCACCTCACGGCGGCGCACCCCAAGGAGACGAGCCCCGATGATCCGAACGCTGCTGAGCGTCCTGGGACACGAGTACGCCCGGCCGGTGCGCCGCACCGTGGCCCTGATGACGGCGACCGCGACCGCCGAGGGCCTGTCCTACGCACTGCTGGTCCCGGTGCTGCGGGCACTGCTCGGGAACACACCCTCCGACGCCTGGCCCTGGCTCGTCGCGTTCGGTGCCGCCGTCGCGGTCTACGCGACGCTGCGCTACGTCAGCGACCGGTCCGGGTTCCGCGTCGGGACCACACTGCTGGGCGGGGTGTACCACCGGCTCGGCGACCACCTGGCCCGCCTGCCCATCGGCTGGTACGGAGCGGGCCGCGTCGGGGAGGTGTCCGTGCTGGCCGGCAGCGGCGTCCTGCAGGCGATGAGCGTGATCGCCCATCTGCTGGCACCGTTCATCGCCGCCGGCGTGACTCCCCTGACGATCGTCGCCGTCATGCTCGTCTTCAACTGGAAGCTGGGACTGGCCGCGCTGGCCGCCGTGCCCGTCGTGGCCGCGATCCAGCTCCGGGCGGGACGCTCGACGGCCGCGAGCGACACCGAGCGCGCCGAACGCGACCGCGAGGCCACCGACCGGGTCATCGAATACCTCCAGGCCCAGCCGGTGCTGCGGGCCGGCGGCCGGACCGCGGAACGCTTCGGGGCACTCGACGACTCCCTGCGGGCGATGGAGCGTGCGTCCCGCCGTTCCAGCCTGGCGGCCCTGCCCGGCGTGCTGGGCCTGGCGCTCGCGGTGCAGGCGATGTTCACCGTGTTGCTGGCGCTGGGCGCCTACCTCGCGCTCCGCGGCAGCATCGGTGCGGCGGAGGTCATCGCCATCCTGGTGCTGGCCGCCCGCTGTGCGGATCCGCTGCTGTCACTGGCCGAGATCGGCGGCCGGCTGCGCAGCGCCCGCTCCGAACTGCTGCGGCTCGACGCGGTGCTGCGCACCCCGCCGCTGCCGGAACCCGCCGAACCCGTCCGGCCGGTACGCCATGACCTCGCGTTCGAGTCCGTCACCTTCCGGCACGGCGAGCGCACGGTCCTCGACGGGCTGTCCCTGACGGTGCCGGAGAGGCAGCGGATCGCCGTGGTCGGCCCCTCGGGCGCGGGCAAGAGCACCCTGTTGCAGTTGCTCGCCCGGTTCTACGACGTGGACGCGGGCGCGGTACGGGTGGGCGGGGTGGACGTGCGCGCGGTCGACACCGAGGAGCTGATGGCACGGTTCGCCATCGTCTTCCAGGACGTCTACCTCTTCGACGGCACCATCGAGGAGAACGTGCGGCTCGGCCGGCCCGGCGCCGACGCGGCCGAGGTGCGGGCGGCGGCGGCCGCGGCGAGGCTGGACGAGGTGATCGCGCGGCTGCCGGGCGGCTGGGCGGCGCCCGTCGGCGAGGGCGGCGCACTGCTGTCGGGAGGTGAACGCCAGCGGGTCTCGATCGCGCGGGCGCTGCTGAAGGACGCGCCCGTCGTGCTGCTCGACGAAGTGACCTCCGCGCTGGACCCGGTGAACGAGGCCGCGGTCCACGAGGGCGTCGAACGCCTGATGGCGGGCCGGACGGTGGTGATGGTGGCGCACCGGATGCGGACCGTCCGACGCGCCGACCGCGTCGTCTTCCTGGACCGGGGCCGGATCGTGGAGGAAGGCGCCCATGACGAGCTGCTGCGCCGTGGTGGCCGCTACGCCGAGTTCTGGAACGCCTCCCTGGCACCGGCGGCGAGTGAGTGAGCCGGCCGGCGGTGCGCCCCCCGCGCGTCGGGGGTGACCGCCGCGGCCCCGACCGCACGGGCCCCGACCGCGGCCGCGGTGTGCGGGCGGTGCCCGCGCCCGGGGCACGGCCGCCGCCCGGTGGTGGCTGCGGGCTCCCCGCCGCGTGGAGCCCCGCCGTCACCGCCCCGGCTCGCTGCTGACCGCCTTGCCCGTGCCGGAGGCGGCGGCGCGGGCCGGGCAGGACGCCGGGGCCCGGGTGATGAGGGGTTCGACGACGAGGAGCTGGGCGGCGGCGAGGACGGCGCACAGGCCGGCGGTGACCGCCCACATCCAGCCGACGCCCGCGTGTTCGAGCAGCTGGGTCGCGGTGACCGGGGCGGCGACGGTGGCGAGGCCCCAACTGGTGCCGTAGGCGGCCAGATAGCGGTCGGTGCCGCCGGGCGGCGCCAGGTCGGCCACGACGCCGAGGACGCGGCCGAGGACGAGCACATCGCCCAGGCTCCACACGGCGGTGGCGAGCACGAAGGCGGGCAGGGTGGGCGCCATCGCGTAACCGGCCAGGCCGGCTGCGAGCAGGAGGTAGCCGAGGGCGAGTGCGTGCGCGGTGCGCAGGGCGGCGAGGCGGCGCAGGCGCAGCGCGGGCTGGGCCGCGACGATGGTCAGGGCCGAGGTGGTGAAGAGCAGTCCGGCGTCGGCGGGCTCCAGGCCGCGCCGGTCGAGGGAGAGCGGCAGCGCCATCACGATCTGCATGGCGACGAGCGCGAAGGCCGTCCCGGAGACGAACATGGCCCACAGGGCGCGGTCCCGCCAGGGGTGGACCGGGTCGTCGGGTACGCCACGCGGCCCGACCGGCTGCCGGGGACGGTCGGCGGGCAGCGCGAGGTGGACGATGAGCGCACAGGCCAGGCAGGTGAGTGCGTCGACGACGAACAGCCAGCGCAGATCCCAC
The DNA here is from genome assembly GCF_044327625.1 of Streptomyces sp. NPDC018031. NCBI lineage: Bacteria > Bacillati > Actinomycetota > Actinomycetes > Kitasatosporales > Streptomycetaceae > Streptomyces > Streptomyces sp. NPDC018031. The sequence continues at coordinate 213,126 of NZ_JBIRFT010000011.1, read as the reverse complement.
CGGCCCACGCTCGCCGCGATCAGTCCGGCGCCGGTCCCGCCGACCGCGAGCGCCGCGTTGAGCAGGCTGTACGCGCGCACCCGCTCGGCGGGGCCGACGGCGTCGGCGATCAGCGCCTGGCTCGGCGGCTCGTACAGCTCGAACGTCAGGCCGAGCGCGATCGCGCAGGCCGCCACCGCGGCCAGCGAGCCGGCGGTGGCGATCCCCAGCTGGGCGAGACCGCAGCCGGCCAGGCCGAGCACGATCGTCCGGCGGCGCCCGAGCCGGTTCGCGAGCCGGCCGCCGGCCAGCCGGGACGGGATCGTCGCGAGCCCGAAGGCCGCCGAGAGCACACCGGCCGTCGTGGCGCTCGCCCCGTACTCGGTGCTGATCAGGACGGTCAGGAACGGCAGGGAGAAGGCGCCGAGCCGGTTGATCGCCCGCGCCACCACCAGCAGCCATACGGTCCGCGGCATGCTCGCCACCCCTCGAATAACTGTCGAATCGAGTAACGTCAGGTACGGACGCTATTCCGGAAGGAGTGACTGGTCAAGTGATGTTCGACAGTCACGTGGCGGTGCTGCTGGACCAGGCCGTATCGCTCGTGAACACCCTCACCGACGGCGAGGCACACGGTCGCGGGTACACCGCGCCGCGCGGCGCCGACCTCGTCGGGGCGATCGACGCCGCGGTCCCGCCCACCGCGGGGGCCGCCCTGCCGCGCCGTGTCGACACCGCGCAGGCGAAGCGCCTGGCCGGCACGGCGCGGTGCCTGCGCCGTGTCTTCCAGGCCGTGCAGGACGGACACCTCGACACCGCCGCCGAGGCCGTGAACGGCCTGCTGCGCGACACCGGCGCACGGCCGCGGCTGGCCCCGGCCGAGGACACGCCCTGGCGGCTGCACTTCCACGGCGCCGACGACTCGTTCGCGGCGGGGGTCGGCGCCGGCTGCGCCACCGCGCTCGCCCTCGCCGTGGGCGGCGGGCTCGCGAGCCGGCTCGGCGTGTGCCAGGCCGACCGCTGCGACCGGGTCTACGTCGACACCTCCCGCAACGCCGCCCGCCAGTTCTGCTCCACCGCCTGCCAGAACCGCACCAAGGCCGCGACGTTCCGCGCCCGCAGGAGCGCGGGCGGCTGACCCGCCACCGCGCCGGTATCCGGGCAGGCACCGGCCGCCTCCCGGAGGCCGGGGCGGCGCCTCCACCGGCCTGCCGCCGGGGCGGCCGCCACCGCTCCTCGGCGACGCCGTACGCTCCCGGCCCCCGGCCGGCCGCCGACACGCCGCCCCGGGGAGCCGCGGCGTCAGCGGCCACCGGGCCGGCGGGGGCCGGGCCGGCGGGGGCCGGGCCGGCGGGTCATCCGCCGGCAGCGGTCCGGCATCAGGCCCCGGGCCGGCCCCTTTCGCCCGTCGTCCAGAGGCGGAGCTTGTCGGGGTTGAGCACGGCCCGGATGTGGCCGGTCCGGTCCCCGGTGACGTCGAACGCCATCACCGAGACGGTGGCGCCGTCCAGTCGGGCCACCAGACCGGGCTGACCGTTGGCCGTGCCTCCACGAGCGTGACCTGGGACCCCGCGGCGGTCGCCGACCGGTCGGGGGACACGCCGGAGCCCGTGCCACGCCCGGTCAGGCGGCGCGCCCGGCCTTGAGTGCTGCCGCGGTGCCGACGACGCGCCCGGCCTGGTAGCGGGCCGCGCGACGGCTCCGCGGCGGGCGCGGTGGCTCCCCCGGCGGAGCCGCCGCGGCCGCGCCCCGCCCGCTGCCCCGCGGGTGGGGCGCGGCGGCATCGGAAGCGTCAACTCCATGTCCGCGGACGGTAACGAGCGTGTGTGGTGCGCGAGTTCGGCACCGCCGCCGTCGCATGCTCGGCTCGGCGTGACCGTACGTCAGTCGACCACCACGGGGGATCATGATGCGCACCTTCCGCACGGCCACTCATCGCACCTTCAGGCTCGGCACGCTGGGCCTGGCCACCGCCGCGCTGCTGGCGGCCACGGCCTGTGAGTCGGGGGACGACACGGCCGGCGACGCCCCGCCGGCGAAGCCCACCGCCACCTCCTCCGCGTCGACCCGGCCGGGCGGCTCATCCGGCACCGGCGGCGGCGGGGGCGACGCGGACACCACCGGTGGCGACGGCGGCAGTGCCACCGGTGGCGCGACCGGTAACACCGGCGGCACCTCGGGCGGCGCCGGGGACACCGCGGAAGACACCTGCACCGACGCCAACACCGACGTGGCCGCGGAGTTCGCCCTGCCCGCCCACAAGGACGACGCCAAGCTGCTGCTCACCGTCACCAACACCGGCCGCAAGCCCTGCAACCTGTTCGGCTATCCGGCGGTCCGGTTCGGCGAGGCGCAGTCGGTGCCGCCGGTCATCGAGAGCTCCAAGCCGCGGGCCGCGGTGGTCCTCGCCCCCGGCAGCCAGGGCTACGCGGGCGTTCTCACCAACCGGAGCAAGCCGGACGCCACCATCGAGAAGACCCTCACCGTCGCCTTCCAGGGCGAGAGCGTCGGCAGCGACACGGGCGAGGGCACGGCCGTCACACTGCCCGCGGCGGACGGCGTGGTCGTGGACGGCTCGATCCACGTGACCTACTGGCAGGGTGACTCGGAGAGCGCCGTGTCACCGCTGTTCTCCCACTGACCGCGGTGGACACCCGGCACGGCGCACCGCCGGGCGGTGCCGGGGTTCCACCTCACTCCCGGACGCCGGAGCCGGGTCCGGCCATCTTCCGGTGCGCCTCGGCCTTGATCCTGTCGGGAAGCACCTTGTTGACGAGAGCCTGGGCCTTGGTCCGGGCGGAGCCGGCGACGATCTTCTCCCTGCCGGCGAAGAGGGCGTCCAGCCCCTGGCGTGCGACCTCGGCCGGATCGTCCTTCTGCTGCCGGCCGACCTTGGTGTCGTCCATCTCGGCCCGGTGGAAGAAGTCGGTCTCCGTGGGGCCGGGCATCAGCGAGGTCAGCGTGACACCGCTGTCCTTGAGTTCGTTCCGCAGTGCCTGGGTGAAGGACTGCAGGAACGACTTCGAGGCGTTGTACACCGCCTGGAAGCTGCCCGGCACGGTGGAGGCGATGGAGGAGGTGACGAGGATGCGGCCCGCGTGGTGGGCGGTCATGTGACGGACGGCCCGTTTGGCCAGGTGCACGGTCGAGCGGACGTTGAGGTCGATGATCTCCAGCTCGTCCGCCAGGTCCGTGTCCGTGAACGCGCCGCCGCGCCCGACCCCGGCGTTCAGCACGACGACGTCGAGCGGCCGGCCCGGCTCCGTCGCCGAGTCGAACAGCGCCTCGGTCCGCCCGTAGTCGCGCAGGTCCGCCGGGACCGCCGTGACCCGCGCACCCGCCGCGCGGATCTGCTGCGCCGCCCGCTGCAACCGCGCCTCGTCCCTGGCGTTGATGACGAGGTCGTAACCGCGCTCCGCCAGTTGCCTGGCGAGTTCCAGTCCGATACCGCTCGACGCACCCGTGACGAGGGCGAGGGGCTTGGCGTCGCTCATGGGCGGTGCTCCTTCCGGTCGGGGACGACGACCGCGGACGGGGGCTCTCAGCCGGACGGGTGGGGCCCGCCGCACGGCGCCGGTCCGTCCGGCGAAGGGGCGCCGCACGCGGGACCACCCCGCCGGACGGGCCCGGGCCCAAGCGGCACGCCGTTGTCGCGCAGCACCTTGCGGACGTCGAGGATCAGCGGGAAGACCTCGTGGTTCCAGTCCTCGCCCTGCTCCTCCCAGGCCCGCTGTTCGGCCTCGACCGCCCTGCGGTCCTCCGCGAACACCCGCTCGGTGAAGCGGCGGATCAGCGGCCAGGCCACCGTCAGGGCGCCGGGCACGGGCGGCTTGGCGATCATGAGCAGGCCGTAGGCGTGGTGGGTGCGCTGCTCGGCGTCCTCCGGGACGTAGGCCGCCCACAGGAGGAACGCCGGCCGCCGGGCCTTCTCGGGCACCGCGCGCAGGGTCTGGTACGGGTATTCGGTGCGGATGGTGATCAGGTCGGGGTTCCGGCCGCCACCGATGCCCTCACCGGACAGCAGGCCCGCGCCGCGGTCCTTCCGGCCGCCCGCGGGGACGAACAGGTACCGCGCCTCCACCGAGGTGGGGCCGGTTTCGTAGCCCAGCAGCCTGGGCTGGACCCTGCCGAGGACGCCCCGGTGCAGGAACTGGTGGTTCATGTCGAGCAGGTTCTCGTGCATGAACGAGTAGTGGCAGCGCACCGTGCGGGAGAACGTCATGGTCCGGTACCGGCCCGAACGGAACTCCGGCAGCCGGGGAAAGGGCGCCTGCTCCGCCTTCTCCGGGTCGCCGGGGAAGACGAAGACCAGGCCGTACGCCTCGCGGACCGGGTAGGAACGCACCCCGCGGGGCGGCCGGCCCACCCCCTTGGGCAGGTACGGGATCTGCGAGATGCGCCCGTTTCCGCGGTAGGCCCAGGCGTGGTAGCAGCAGCGGAGCGTCTCGCCCTCGACGGTTCCCATGCTCAGCGGCACCTGCCGGTGGGCGCACCGGTCCTCCACGGCGTAGACGGTGCCGCTCTCACCGCGGTACAGGGCGATGCGCTCGCCGGCGAACACCGCGGCGAACGTCCCGCGTCCCGGTACGCTCCCGGACACCGCGACCGGATACCAGTGGTCCGGGTTGATCCCGGTGCGCCGGAGGTCGGCCGGCGGGTCGGCGGTGCTCGCCGGTTCCGCCGCCATGGTTCCGTCCCTCCTCGACCGGGCCTCGGCCATGGGTTCCTTCTTCCTCACGCGCGGTTGGGGCCCCCCGCCGTCCTCCGGGAGCACCTTCTCTGTGTCCCCGGATTCCACGCCGATCAGGCTCGCCCCACAGGGTGACGAGGGGTGGCGCGCGGGCCCGGCGGGCCGCCCGCGCCACCCGGGCCCGGGCTCCGGGCCGACGCGGGTACCGAGCGGGCGGTGACCGGGCGGTGTCCGGGGCCGGCCCGCCGCGGGGCCGGCCGCCGCCGCGCACCGCCCGGGACCACCCGCCCGGTGTCCGCGGCCGCGTACGGCAGACTGATGATCATGTTTACCGGGATGAAGGACGTCGACTGGGCGTCCATGAGCCACGCGTACGGCGACGCTTCCGATGTACCGGACCTGCTGCTGGGGCTCGCGTCCGCCGACGCCGCCGAGCGGGAGATCGCCCTGGACGGCATGTACGGCGCGGTGCACCACCAGGGCGACGTCTACGACAGCACGGTCGCCTGCATCCCCTTCCTGTTCGAACTGGTGGCGACGGCCGGAGCACCGGGGCGGGGCGACGTGGTCGGCCTGCTGCGCAGCATCGACGGCGACGGCCGCGACATGGCCGAGATGGACGTCTGGACCGACGACGAGGAGGAGTACACCGCCTGGGCCGCGAACTTCACCCGGGCGGAGTCGGACATCCGGGCGCGCGCCGGGCTGCTGCTCGGCCTCCTCGACGACCCCGACCCGGATCTGCGGCGGGCGCTGCCGGGCGCCCTGGTGCAGTGGCACGACGACCCCGACGCCGTGCTCACGGCGCTGCGCGGACGGCTCGCGGTGGAGACGGCGCCGCGGGTCCTGCGGGCCGTGGCGACGGCCCTGGGGGAACTGGGCGTCCGCAACCCCGGCCTGGCGGAGCAGTCGGGTGACGCGCTGACCGCCCTGGCCCTCCCCGGCACGGCCCCGGCCGCTCCGGAGCCGCGGCTGGCGGCCCTGGTGCAACTGGCCCGCTGTGCGCCCGGGCGGCTCCCCGAGGAGACGGTGGAACTGGCCGCCGAGACGATGCGGGAGGCGCGGAGCGCGGAGGATGCGGCCGCGGCCCGCGAGGAGGCCCGGCCGGCGCCGCGGACCCCGACCATGATCTCCTACCTGCGCCGGCTCAGGGAGTCGCGACGCGGGTCGGTGACGGCGCCCTGGGCGACTGATCTCCTGGAGGACCTGCACCACGCCCTGGACGACCGGGTCGCGGAGCGCTTCGCACTCCTGGAGGACCAGCTGCACAGCCCCGACTGGGGGCAGCGGCGCGCCGCGATCGACATGAGCGGTCTGCTGCTGTCGGGCTGGCGAGGCCCGCACGGCGAGTCCGTGCGGCTGCTGGGGGAACAGGTCCGGGAGTCCGACAGCCGCATCGTCCGATGGGCTGCCGGGGAGTTGGAGTGGCTGTACGCGATCGGCGGCCCGGCGGCCGACGCGCTGGCCGAACGGGTGGCGGCCGGGCCGGAGTTCCCTCCCCAGGCGCGGTGGCACGAGACCTCCTACGGGGCGGCGCTCAACGCACTCGCGGCCCAGGGGGACGCCCGCGCCGTGCCCGGGCTGGTCCAGGTGCTGCGGTTCGGCCACGTACCGGAGGAGTTGGGCGACCGGATCGGCCGGATGGACCCGGGTGCGGCCGCCGCGCTCGCTCCGGTGCTGGTCGGAAGGCTGGCCGGGGTGGTCCCCGGAGAGCGTCCGCACCGTACCGGGCATCTGCTGAAGGCCGTGGCCGCCACCGGGTCGGCCGAGGCGGTGGCGCCGGTCCTCCGCATCCTGCGGGCGTCCCGGGACGAGTCCACCCCGGAGCTGGGGGACGCGCTGCGGGCCCTGACCCGGCTGGGCGCACCGGCCCGGGAGGCACTGCCGGAGCTGCGGCGCCTGCTCCGCGAGGGCGAGCCGCGCCACCGGACCGACGTGGCCGAGGCGGTGTGGTCGGCCGGGGGCGAGCCGGAGACCGTGCTGCCGGTCCTGGCCGAGGGCCTCTCGGCGGACCACTGGTCACCGCGGCACGACGCGCTGCGGGTGATCGGCCGGATGGGTCCCGCGGCCGCTCCCCTCCTCCCCGAGCTGCGGCGGCTCGCCGCCTCGCCCGAGGCCGTCGGAGGCTGGGTGGCCGGCGCGTTCGCGGTGGCGGTCTGGCAGGCGGGCCGGGACGCCGAGGCGGCCATGCCGCTGCTGCTGCACGCGTGGTCGGCGCACCGCGACAACCGCCCGGACGTGGCCGGTGTGTGGGAGCGCATGGGTTCCGCGGCCTCGGCGGCCGTCCCGCTGCTGCGCCGGGAACTCGCCTCGGCACGGCGCCACAACAACACCGGCGGCACCGGTCGGATGCGCTACCGCTGCGCGGACGACGAACTGCTGCTGCGGCACGGCCGCGCGGTGCTCGCGGCGTGCGACGGCGGCTGAGGCGGCGCGCCCGGCGCAGCGGCGCCCGCGGCGCGGGTGCCGAGGGGCTCCGGCGCGGCCGGGCCCGTCGCCGGCGGCCGGACCGGCCCCGCGCCGGGGCGCGCGGGTGACGGGCGGGGCCCGGGGTGGTGCGGGCCGCGCCGCGGCGGCGGATCGGCGCCCCACGGTTCCCCTGCCCCGGGTGTCGCCCACCGGGCATCCCGGCCGGGCCCGGGCCGGCGCCCGGGGGTGCGCCGACCGGCGCGCCGCGGCGCGGTGGCCGACCGGGCGCCGGCCCGGCGCTCATCCTCCGGTGTCCCGGACCACGACCACCGGGCAGCTCGCGTGCTGCGCGCAGTGCTGGGCCACCGATCCCAGCAGCAGCCCCGCGAAGCCCCCGAGCCCCCGGCTGCCGACCACGAGCAGCGCGGCGCCGTGGGCCGCGTGGAGCAGCACACTGGCGGGGGTGCCGTAGCGCGCCTCGGTACGCACCTCCACGGGCGGCCGCGGCCCGACGGTCTCCTCGACGGCTTCGGTGAGTTCCTTGCTCGCCCGGCTCTCCAGAGCCGCTTCGTCGCCGCTCGACGGCGGCAGCCAGCCGAGCGCGCCGTGGTACTGCGGCAGATCCCACGCGGTCAGCGCCTCCACCACATCGCCGGCGAGTTCCGCCTGCCGCACGGCCCACCGCAGGGCCTGCTTCGACGAGTCCGACCCGTCCACCCCGACCACGATGCGGCCCGGCTCCTCGCGCTGGTCAGCCATGGTTCCTCCTCGACTCGACGGGGGACGACCGCACCGGGTCCGCGGTCCGCCACCACGGGGCTCGCCTCCAGCTTCCGGCGGACGGCACCGGATGCGCAGTCCGGCGGGTCCAGACGGGGCGGGGCGTCCGCGATGCCGTGGTCCGCGGTGAGCGGCCTGATTCGCGGCGGCGCGGCTCCGGGTCAGACGAAGACGACGCTGGATGCCGCCGGCACGGCGAGCGCCCCGCCGCGCCGGGGCAGGCCCGTCCCGTCGAGGTCGAACCAGGTCACGTCGCCCGAGACTTCGTTGGCCGCGTACAGGCGGGTGCCCGACGGATGCAGCACGAGGTCACGCGGCCGGCTGCCGCCGCACGGCACCGACGTGACGACCTCCGCGAGGTCGCCGCTCTCGTCGAGGGAGAGGACCGCGATGGTGTCGGTGCCGCGCACGGCCGCCCACAGGTGCCGGCCGTCCCGGGAGACGACGGGGGCGGACGGCTGCACCGGAACGCCGGCTCCGTCCGGGAAGAGGGGGCACTCACCGATCGGCCGCAGTGTTCCGCCGGCCGGATCCCAGCGGCACACGGTGACGGTGGGCCGGAGCTCACCGAGCACGTAGGCATGGCTCCCCCGCGGGTGGAAGGCGAGGTGGCGCGGGCCGGTGCCGGGTGGCAGTCCGGTGGTGGCGTGCAGACCGAGCCGTCCGGTGTGCGGGTCCAGTGTGCAGACCCGTACCGAGTCGGTGCCGAGGTCGACGCTCAGCACCCAGCGCCCCGAGGGGTCCGGCACCACCTGGTGGGCGTGCGGGGCCGACTGGCGTGCGGGGTGCGGCCCGGACCCCTCGTGCCGCAGCACGCTGCTCGGCGCCCGCGGGGTGCCGTCGGCGGCCAGCGGCAGTACGGTGACGCTTCCGGAGCCGTAGTTGGCCGTCACCAGGTGGTCCCGGCAGACGGCGAGATGCGTCGGGTCGGCCCCCCGCACCGGGACGGGACCGCCGAGCGGCCGGGGGGTGGGCGCCGAGAGGTCGTGGGCGGCAACCGCTCCGTGGCCGGTCTCGGACACGCAGTAGAGGACCGGGCCGGACTCCCGGTGCGCCACGGCCAGGTACGACGGGTCGGGAACGGTGGCGACGGTGCCCGTCGCGGTCAGGGCTCCGGTGTCCGGGTCCACGTCGGCCTGGACGATTCCCCGCCCTCCGCTCGAGGTGAAGGAACCGATGAATGCCCGCCGGGCGCCCGTGCCGTCCATGGGCCGTCACCCTATCGGCCATCGCGGGGGCGGCCGGTCTGATCGGTTCGGTGTTGACCTGGAAGCACCAATCGGACGGGCGACCGCTCGCGGCCGGAATTCCGCTCTGGGACTCTGGGAGCGGTTCCGGAAAGCCCGTGCCGCGGGCGGACCACGGTTGCCGAACACGGTCCGCCGACGCCCTGGGGATGTCCGCTGACCGGGAAGAGCCGACGGAAGGACGACGTGGGTGAAGGCATTTGTCATGCAGGAGATCGGCCGGGTCGGTTTCATGGAGAAGCCGGTCCCCGACATCGGCCCGCGAGACGCCCTGATTCGGACGACGACGGCTCTGATCTGCACCTCCGACTCCCACACCGTGCAGGGCGGCATCGGTCCACGGGAGAATCTGACGCTCGGGCACGAGGCGGTGGGGGTCGTGGAGGCCGTCGGCGACGAGGTCCGGGACTTCCGGCCGGGTGACCGGATCGTGGTCGGCGCCATCACTCCGGACTGGGGTGACCTGGCTTCCCAGAACGGTTATCCCGCCCAGTCGGGAGGACCGCTCGGGGGATTCAAGTTCGCGAATTCCAAGGACGGTGTATTCGCCGAGTACTTCCATGTCGGTGACGCCGACGCCAACCTCGCGAAAATCCCCCACGGAATCTCCGACGAAGCGGCTGCCTACTGTGCGGACATGCTCTCCACGGGATTCCTGGGCGCGGAGAACGGAAGTATCCCGGTGGGCGGGACCGTGGCCGTGCTGGCCCAGGGCCCGGTGGGGTTGATGGCGACCGCAGGGGCCAAGCTCCGCGGCGCCGGACTCGTGATCGGGGTCGAGTCGGTTCCGGGCCGGCAGGAACTCGCGCGCTCCTACGGAGCGGACGAGATCGTCGACTTCACCCGCGAGGACGTGCACGAGCGCGTGCTGGAGCTGACGGACGGGCAGGGGGTGGACACGGCGATCGAGGCGCTGGGCGCGGACGTGACCTTCCGGACCGCCGTCGAGATCACCAAGCCCGGCGGAACGATCTCCAACATCGGCTACTTCGGGTCCGGCGACTTCGTCAGCATCCCTCGTGTCGCCTGGGGGGTGGGGATGGCCGACAAGACGATCAGCTCCGGCCTCTGCCCCGGCGGAAGGCTCCGGATGGAGCGGCTGCTGCGGGTGCTCGGCGGGGGCCGCCTGGACCCCACGCGCATGACGACGCACCGGTTCTCCTTCGGGGAGATGGAGCGCGCCTTCGAAGTGTCGGACCAGAAGCTGGAGGACATGATCAAGGTGCTGATCACCTTCTGAACGGGCTCGCCGGCAGCGGCGACAGGTGTGGAAGGGAGCGAGGCGGCCATGCACGACCCCGACCCGCCGTTCCGGCCCGTGCGCAGGGTGGACGGCTACCTGCCGCTGGAGGACCTGGGCCTGATCGGTGACGGCACGACCGCGGCGCTCGTCGGCCTCGACGGCACCATCCCGTGGATGTGTCTGCCCCGGTTCGACTCCGAACCGGTCTTCTGCGCCCTGCTGGACCGCACCCGGGGCGGCCACTTCACCGTGGCGCCGGAGAACCTGCTGGAGGCACGGCAGCGGTACGAGCCCGACACCGGCGTGCTCCGGACGGAGCTGCGCGGTGACACGGGGCTGGTGCGGGTCACGGACGCGCTGGTGCTACGGTCCGGAGCCGACCTCTCCGACGACGCGCCGTCCAGCCGCGGTGAACTCGTCCGCTCGGTGCTGGTGCTGGACGGAGAGGTACACCTCGGGGTGGAGCTCGAGCCCCGCGGCGGCGGGCAGGCCGACCACCTGTTCAGCGGTCTGGAGGTGCGGCCCGCCCAGCGGCCGGATCTCCGGCTCCATCTGCGCTCCAGCCGCCCGCTGACCGGCCTGCGCACCCGGTACCACCTGCGCCGGGGGGACCGGCTCGATCTCGTGCTGTCCTGGGGGCGCTTCCACCGCCACCACCGCTTCGACCCCGACGCCATGCTGCGCGGAACAGCGGACGCCTGGCGGCGGTGGATGCGGGCCCTCGACTACGCCGGACCGCAGGAGGCGCTGGTCAGACGGTCCGCGATCACCTTGAAGATGTGTGACGACTGGGTCGGCGGATCGCTGGCGGCAGCGCCCACGTCCTCCCTGCCCGCACCGATCGGAGGGGTCCGGAACTGGGACTACCGCTACACCTGGATCCGGGACGCGGCGTTCACGGTCTTCGCCCTGCGCCGTATCGGCTTCCACGACGAGGCCGACGCCTTCCTCGGCTGGGTCCTCGACGCCTTCGAGCGCAGCCGCCGGCCCCGCATCATGTACACCCTGGACGGCGGCCCGGTGCCGGACGAGAGCGAGGACGGTGAGCTGGAGGGGTACCGCGGCTCGTCGCCGGTCCGCTGGGGCAACGGCGCGGCCGATCAGCGCCAGCACGACGTGTACGGGGAGATCCTGGACTGCGCCGACCAGTGGCTGCGCCGGGGCGGCGAGATCCAGCCCGCCATGTGGTCCAGTCTGGCGGGGCTCGCCGACGCGGCCGTGGACGCCTGGCGCCGGCCGGACCAGGGGATCTGGGAGATCCGCAGCGAGGGCCGCCCGTTCACCTACTCCGCCGGACTGTGCCATGTGGCCCTGGACCGGGCGGCGCAGATCGCGCGACGCCTGGGGCTGCCGGGGGACGTCGGCCGCTGGCGCGGCGCGGCGGACCGGTTGCGCGAGCTCATCCTGGAGGAGTCCTGGGACGAGGACGCCCAGACGCTGAGTGTGTACCTGGACGGCGGCGGCGTCGTCGACGCGAGCCTGCTGGGCCTGCCGCTGCGTCATGTCGTGCCGGCCGACCACCCCCGGATGGTGGCCACCACCCGCGCCGTCGCCGAGCGCCTGTCGGCCGGCGGCGGGCTGCTCTACCGCTATCTGCACGCCGAGCACCCCGACGGCCTGGCGGGCGACGAGGGAGCGTTCGTCCTGTGCAGCTTCTGGATGGTGGACAACCTGGTCGGCCAGGGGGAGCTCGACCGGGCCGAGGAGCTGTACGCGTCGCTGTGCGGGCGAGCGAGCCCGCTGGGGCTGCTGTCGGAGCAGATCGACCCGACCACCGGAGTGTTCATGGGCAACTTTCCTCAGGCGTTCAGCCATATCGGGATCATCGCCAGCGGCGTGAACCTCGCCCGGGCGAGGGGAGGTTCGCGATGACCATCCGACGGCTCGCCCTCTTCGGTGCGACCGGCGACCTCACCAGCCGGTACCTGCTGCCGGCACTGGTCGCGCTGCGCGCGGCCGGGCACATCGACGACCGGTTCCGGATGACCGGGGCCGGCCGGGAGGACTGGGATGGGGACCGGTACCGGGACTGGATCGCCGATCGGCTCGAACGCCACGGCGCCGCCCTCCCGGCCGACGCCAGACGCGCCGTGGTGGCGTCGGCGGACTACCGGAAGGCCGACGTCACCGATCCCTCGGACGTGGCTGCGGTCGTCGCGGGTGACGACCCGGTCGCCGTCTACCTCGCCCTTCCCCCGGCGCTCTTCCCTCCCACGGTGACCGCGCTGCACGGCGCGGGGCTGCCCCCGGACAGCCGTGTCGTCCTGGAGAAACCCTTCGGCGAGGACCTGGCCGGCGCGGAGGAACTGAACCGGCTGCTCGCCGGTCTCGTACCGGAGCGCGCCGTCTTCCGGGTCGACCACTTCCTGGCCATGACCACCGTGCAGAACGTGCTGGGCAGCAGGCTCGCCAACCGGGTGCTCGAACCCATCTGGAACAGCACGCACATCGCCGAGGTCGAGATCGTCTGGGACGAGACGCTCGCCCTGGAAGGCCGGGCCGGCTACTACGACCACGTGGGCGCGCTGAAGGACATGGTGCAGAACCACCTGCTGCAGTTGCTGTGCCTGTTCGCCATGGAGCCGCCGATCACGCTCGGCGAGCGGGACCTGCGGGACCGCAAGGTGGACGTGCTCCGGTCGGTGCGGCTGCTCACCGACGAGGACGTGGTCCGGCGCACCCGCCGCGCCCGCTACTCGCCCGGCCGCTGCGGCGGCCGGGAGGTGCCGGCCTATGCCGACGAGGAGGGGGTCGACGCGGGGCGCCTGACCGAGACCTTCGCCGAGGTCGAGCTGGAACTGGACAGCTGGCGCTGGGCGGGCACCAGGTTCCGCCTGCGGAGCGGCAAGGCACTCGGTACGGACCGCAAGGAGGTCGCGGTGCGCTTCCGGTCCGTTCCCCACCTGCCCTTCGGGCAGGACAAGGACGTGCGGCCCAACATGCTGCGTTTCGGCCTGGAGCCGGAGAACCTGAGTCTGGACCTCACCGCCGTCGGCGCGCGCGCCGAGCACCTGACCCAGCTGTCGCTGACCGCCGGGATGGAACCACCCGACCTGCCGGCCTACGGCCGCCTGCTGCTGGACGTCCTCAACGGCGACCCCGCCCTGTCCATCCGCGGCGACGAGGCCGAGGAGTCCTGGCGCGTCGTCGAACCGGTGCTGTCCGCGTGGGAGAGGGGGCTGGTACCCCTGGAGGAGTACCCGGCCGGCTCGGACGGGCCGCCGTCCCGGCACACCACCCCGGGGCGGCGGGAGGACCTGCTGCACCAGGACTCGGTCCTGCCGACCGGCTCCTGAGGACGAACCGCACCACAGCCGGACCGGGCCCGCCGGGCGGACGCCGGTCCTGGAGGATCCAGCCGATGACGACCCGCAGCCCTGAGAGCCGTCCGCCGTGTGTCGTGGTCATCGGGGTGTCCGGGGCCGGCAAGTCCACGATCGCCCGGCGGCTGGCCGAGCGGCTGGGGGTGCCCTTCGCGGAGGCCGACGACTTCCACTCGCCGGCCAGCGTCCGGAAGATGTCGGCGGGAGTTCCGCTGGGCGACCCGGACCGCCGGGCGTGGCTGGAGACCGTCGGGCGGTGGCTGGGCGACCGGTACGCGGCCGGCAGCGGCGGCGTGGTGGCCTGCTCCGCCCTGCGGCGGCGTTACCGGGACACGCTGCGGTCGGCGTGCCCCGCCGCGCTGTTCCTCCAGCTCACGGCCGATCGCGAGGTGCTCGCGGACCGGCTCGGCCGGCGTACCGGCCACTTCATGCCCGAGACGCTGCTCGACTCCCAGCTCGCGACGCTCGAACCCCTGGAACCGGACGAGCGGGGGGCTTTCCTGGACGCCGCGCCGGCTCCCGGGGACATCGTGCGGGAGGCCGTGGAGGTACTCGGCGACGTAGGCGACCGCCGGGACCCGCCGTGAGCGGATGCCGGAGCCGAACGGCCCGCGCCCGCGGTGCCCGGTCCGGCGCGCCACCACCGGACCGGGGCGGCCCGCCTCCCGGTCGGCAGCGGCGTGTGCGGCGGGGCCCGCCGGCCGGGTGACCCGCGGTCAGCCGCCTACCGGGCGGGCGGCGCGGTGACGGAGACGGATGCGTCACCCCCGCGGCGGACCCGCCAGGTCGGCGGACGCGGCCTGGTGGCCGCCGGGGCCGGCCGGGTCCGTCCTGCCGTGCCCGGGGGGTCTCAGCGGTCGGGAAGGGAGCAGGCAGGCCGGTGCCAGGCCGAGCGCGGCGAGTCCGGCCAGGGTCAGCAACGCGGACCCCGTCCCCGGGACGGGCGGTGCCACGGACCCGACGGCGGCCGGCCCGGCGCCCATCAGCCCGGCGGCGACGGCGATGCCGAGGGCCGGACCGGTGTTCGCGGCGGTCTGCTTGAGCCCGCCGACCACCCCGGCGTACTCGGGCGGCGCGTCGCCGACGACCGCCCCGGTGGCGGTGACCATGACGGTGGCGAACCCCGCGCCGAGTACCGCGAAGGCCGCGCCGGTGGCCTGCCAGGTGGCGGCCGGGCCGATCCTGGACAGGCTGGACAGGCCCGCGATGCCGAGGGCGACGAGCAGCGTCCCGGCGATCGCGGTGCGGCGTGGGCCGTACCGGCGCAGCGCGGCCCCGGCGGCGGGCGCGCCGAGGATCATCAGCGCGGTGAGCGGCAGCACCTGCAGTCCGCTCTCGACCGGGTCGAGCCGGAGGCCGTCCTGCAGCGAGAAGGTGGCCACGAACAGCGCACCGAACATGCCGCCGCTGGTGACCAGCAGCAACGCCATCGCCGCCATCACCGGTACGGACCGCGCCACGGCCGGTGGCACGATCGGGTGGGTGGCGCGGCGTTCGTGTGCGACGAAGACCGCCCCGAGGCCGGTGACGGCGCCCAGGCCGAGCAGTGTCCACGGGGCGGTCCATCCGCGGAGCGGTACCTCGCCCAGGGTGTGGACGCCGAGCGCGAGCGCGAGGGCGAGCAGGGCGGCGCCGGCGAGGCCGGGCCGTGGCGAGCCGGCGGGCGCGGGTGCGGGCACCCGGACGGCGAGCGTGAGCGCGGCGATCACCAGCGCGAGGGGGAGGTTGATCCAGAACACGGCGCGCCAGCCGAAGTGCTCCACGAGGACACCGCCGATGACCGGTCCGGCCCCCGCGGCGACGGCGATCGCGCTGGTGCGCACCGCGACCGGCGTGCCGAGCCGGTGCGCCGGGTACGCCAGCCGCAGCAGCGCGAGGGTCGCCGGCTGCAGCAGAGCGCCGAACACGCCCTGGGCGGTGCGCAGACCGATCACCCAGCCGACGTGCGGCGCGAGGGCGATGCCGACCGAGGTGGCGCCGAAGCCGAGGACGCCGACGCGCAGCAGCCGCAGGTGCCCGTACCGGTCGCCCAGGCGACCGGCGACGACCAGCAGCGCGGCGACCGCGAGCAGATAGCCGGTGCTGGTCCACTGGACCTGTCCGACGGTGGCTCCGAGATCGTGCCCCAGGCTGGGCTGCGCCATCAGCAGCACGGTGCCGTCGAGCGCGACGATCATCGCGCCCGCCGCGCTGACCAGGAGTGCGAGCTGCGGTCGCGCGGTTCCGGTCATGTGCGCGCCGGACCGAGATGGGCGTCCAGGGCCGCCGTGACGAGCCGGTCCAGCGGGTCGTCACCGGGCGCGGCGCCGGGTGGTGCGCCGAGGGCGAGCTGGAGGCTCTCGCCGGCCCACAACTGCGCGATGCCGTGCAGGTTCGCCCAGAGGGCGGCGGCCGCCTCGGCCGGGGGCGGCTCGGCACCGGCCGGTGCCGCGGAGCGGTTCTCGGCGTCCCGTTCCGCCCGGTGCCGGGCGATGAGCCCGCCGAGGTGTGCGAAGAGCGGGAGGGTCGAGTCCCGTAGCCGCGGCTGCTCTGAGCCGTGTCTTGCGCTGTCGAGCAGGTCGTGGCGGAACATCAGCTCGAACATGCCGCGGTGTTCCAGGGCGTAGCCGACGTACGCCCGCGCGAGGGCCTGCAGCCGGGCGCGCGGCGCCGCGGGGCCGGCGGTCGCTGCATCGAACCGGGCCGCCAGGTCCGCGAAGCCG
Source organism: Streptomyces sp. NPDC018031 (assembly GCF_044327625.1). Taxonomy (NCBI): domain Bacteria; kingdom Bacillati; phylum Actinomycetota; class Actinomycetes; order Kitasatosporales; family Streptomycetaceae; genus Streptomyces; species Streptomyces sp. NPDC018031. Next base: position 196,753 of record NZ_JBIRFT010000011.1, on the reverse strand, counting down.
CGCCGGGCGATGGCGGAGAGCAGGCTGTGGTGCGTGGGGAAGTAGCGGCGCGGCGCGCCGTGGGACACGCCCGCGCGGCGGGCGATCTCGCGGAGTCCCAGCGACGCGGCGCCCTCGGTGGTCACGAGGTCCACCCCCACGTCGATCAACCGCTCCCGGAGGGAGCTCTCACTGTCCATGGACACTGTCTACCAGGGCGCGTAGACAGTGTCTACTCGCCGGCCGCCGGCCGCCGCGGGCATGCCGCGGCGGCGGCGAGGCGTCCTCGGCCCGGCCGCGCCGCGCGGCGGCCCGGTCGCCGGGGGCCGGCGTCAGGAACCGGTGAGGATGACGAGTTGCCGGGTCGCCCGGGTCATCGCGACGTAGCGGTCCACCGCTCCCCCGGTGCCCTCGCCGAACGTCTCCGGGTCGACGAGCACGACCAGGTCGAACTCGAGCCCCTTCGACAGTTCCGGGGTCAGCGACCGGACGCGGGGCGTGGCCCGGAACGTGGGATCGCCGATGACGCAGGCGACCCCCTCGGCGTGCTCGGCGAGCCAGGTGTCGAGGACCGGGTGTAGGTCCGCGACGGATCCGTGCAGGACCGGAACGCCGCTGCTGCGGATGGAGGTCGGCACGTTGGCGTCCGGGAGCACGGCCCGGATGACCGGCTCGGCCTCCGCCATGACCTCCTCCGGCGTCCGGTAGTTGACGCTCAGGGCGGTCACCTCGATCCGGTCCAGGCCGATCCGCTCCAACCGGTCCCGCCACGACTCGGCGAACCCGTGCCTGGCCTGGGCCCGGTCGCCGACGATGGTGAAGCTCCGGGACGGGCAGCGGAGCAGCAGCATCTGCCACTCGGCGTCGGTCAGTTCCTGGGCCTCGTCCACGACGACGTGCGCGAACGGGCCGGCCAGCCGGTCGGGATCGGCGCCGGGCAGGGCGCTCCCGTCGATCAGGCTGTCCTGAAGGTCCCGGCCGCGCAGCATGGTCACCGCGCCTTCACCGTCGGCGTCGGCCTCGACGATGTTGTCGATGACGTCGGCCATGCGCGCGCGTTCGGCGGCGAGCGCGGCCCGGTGCCGGCGCTGCCGGCGCGCCGCCTCCGGGTCGCCGAGGCGCTGCCGTGCCGCGTCCAGGAGCGGCAGGTCGGAAACGGTCCAGGCCTGGGGGGCTTCCCTGCGCCGCAGCACGCGGACCTCGTCCGGGCTGAGCCAGGGGGCGCACATCCGCAGGTAGGCGGGTACCGACCACAGGTCGCCGACCAGGTCGGCGGCTTCCAGCAGCGGCCACGCCCGGTTGAGGGTGGTGACCAGTTCCTCGTCGTGCGCCAGCGACCTCCGGAACAGGTCGGGCGGGACGTCGTCGTCGCACTTGTCCAGCAGGATCGTGACCAGTTCCGCCCAGATCTGCTCGCGCGCCTCGTTGTGCGGGGTGCCCGGCCCCGGTGCCCGGAACGCCTCGGCCCAGTCGTCGGCGCTCAGCCGGAGGTCGCACCAGTCGGTCGTGACCGTCATCCCCTCGGCGGGCGGCTCCTCGTAGAACCGGACGGCCGTCTCGATGGCCTTCACCATGTCCGCGGACGACTTCAGCCGGGCCACCTCCGGGTCGGCCTCGTGCGCCGCGCCGGCTCCCTCGGCGACGAGGTCGCGCACGGTGCAGGTCTGCACGCCCTCCTCCCCGAGGCTGGGGAGGACGTCCGCGACATAGTCCAGGTACGGCTGGTGCGGACCGACGAACAGCACGCCGCCCCGGCGGTGGCCGAGCCGGGGGTCGGAGTAGAGGAGGTAGGCGGAGCGGTGCAGGGCGACGACGGTCTTGCCCGTGCCCGGCCCCCCGTCGACGACGAGGGCGCCGCGGGACCCCGCCCGGATGACGGCGTCCTGGTCGGCCTGGATGGTGGCGAGCACGTCGCGCATCCGGGGCGACCGGCTGCCGCCCAGACTGGCGATGAACGCCGACTGGTCGTCGAGCGCGGCGTGCCGTTCCAGCCCGTCGGCGGTGAACACCTCGTCCCAGTAGTCGCTGATCCGACCCGCGGTCCAGCGGTACCTGCGGCGGCTCGCCAGACCCATCGGGCTGCCGTGGGTCGCGGCGAAGAAGGGCTCGGCCGCGGGAGAGCGCCAGTCGACCAGCAGCCGGCGTCCGGTGCTGTCGGTGAGGCCCAGGCGCCCGATGTACAGGGGCTCGGGGTCGTCCGCGCCGACGATGCGCCCGAGGCACAGGTCAAGGCCGAAGCGGCGCAGGGCGCGCAGCCGACCGGTCAGCCGGTGGACCTCCGCGTCCCGCTCCATCGCCTGCCGGCCGACGCCACCGGGCGCCTTGAGGGCGGCATCGAGGCGGTCGGACAGTTCGGCGATCGTCTGGTCGAGGCTCTCCGCGATGGCCGCGAAGTGCCGCTCGTCGTCGGCGATCAGCACCGGGTCGGCCTTGGGGGCCAGAGCGTCGGGCAGGGCGAAGGCGCTGGTGGTAGCGGAGTTCATGTCAGCGGCTCCGATCGAAGGTCAGGACGGCCGGGTCCGCCGGGGCGCACGCCCGTCCCCCGGCCCCGGTGCCGAGTGCCCGCGACCGCGACGCGGTTCGCACCACCGGCCCGACGTCACCGCACCACCCATGAACCGACAACAGCACTCGCACGTCGTGCATCTCCCATGTCCGCGGAATCTCGCTCGGGCCAGCGATTCTGCGGCACCACCGGGGCCTTGCCGCAAGCCCCCCGGTGCGCTATAAGTTGAGAGTGGCAAGAGGTGGGTACTCCCTCCTGCCACTCTCACTCCCGGGGCATGGATCGGCCCTCTCAGCCCTTCCCCGACCGGCGACGCGCCACTCCTCGCGGTCGCGTCCGCCCCGCAGGCACCTTCCCCTGGCCCGGCCATCGCGGAACAGGACGTTCGCGCTCCGCGGCACCCCGCACGCCCGCGTCACCCGTGGGGTGCCGGCACCTCCCCGCACCGCCGGCCGGGCCGGCCGGTTCCCGCGACCACCCCCGGCGGACTCCCGTGCCGCGTTCGCCGCGCCCCCTGGCCACCCGGCCGTACCGCGAGGCCGGGCGTACCGGGCGCCCCGGGGACGTACTCCGCGCGCGGTAGCCCAGGTGCCGTCGGCCGTACGACGACCCGGCGGGCCCTCGCGGGAGAGCCTCGGTGGTGTCCGGGCGACGCCGTACCGGCGCCGCCACCGGGACTTTCCGACCGAGGAGTTGAGCGACATGAACGCCCTGGCCCAGACCCTCGCCGAACACGGCGGGCCCGGCCCGTGGATCCTGCTGGCCCCCGTGCTGTGGGCACTGGTGGTGATCGGCGTGGTCTTCGTGCTGCGACACACCGTCTGGCGCGGCCGTCCGCCCTGGTATCCGGGCCGCCCGGGAGCGCCGTGCGACGCGGCTCCGGGCACCGTGCTGGGCCGCCGGTTCGCGGCCGGTGAGATCGACGAGGACGAGTACCGCCGACGGCTCGCCGTGCTGGACGAGCGGCCCGGCACCGGGACCACCGGAGGCGCCCGGTGAGCACCGCGGCAGCCCGCGTGATGGACGCCGTGAAGATCCACGGAATCGGGGAGACCCGGGTACGGGCCCTGGACGGGGTGAGCGTCGACTTCCCCGCCGGCCGCTTCACCGCGATCATGGGCCCGTCCGGGTCCGGCGTCGCCTCCGGCCACCCGCACCGGCCTCCGGCCCCGGGGCCCGGCTGGGTCGCGCCCCGCCCCGGGCGACGCGGGCCGGGCCGCTGCCGCGCGGGCGTCGGTGCCGGCCCGTCCGGCGGCGGCCGCGGCGGGCCGGCACCGCGCCGTGCCGTGCCCCGGCAGGCCGACAAGCTGAACAACTCCCTCACACGAGGGACCTCCGGCATCCCCCGGAAGAGCCGTGGGCAGCGTCTGGTCGGCCGGCACGCACACGCTGCCGGCCCTGCACAACGAGCAAAGGTGGTTCCTCACATGCTTCGCCGTATCACTGCCGTCCTCCTCGCCGCGGCCGCCCTCTCCGCTGCCTTCGCCGCACCGGCCGCCGCGGTCGAGATCGCCCCGGAGGCGGCGCTCACCGCCGGTCTGGAGGCGTTCGGGATCGTCATCTGAACGCGTTTGCCCACCTCCGGCTCCCGTCTCGCCGCGGCGGGCGGGAGCCGGCCGGTGCCGGCCCGCCGCCGGGCCGGGCGCGCCCCGTGGCGGCGGGGCTCTCCGGCCGTCGGCCGGGCCCGCCGCCGGGCGCGGTCAGCCGGTCGTCAGGAGCAGCGGGGCCGGGTCGCCGTCGGTCCAGCCGGGGGTGATCGCGGCGATGGCGTCGCCCACGGCGGCGCCCCGCAGGAAGGCCGCGCGGTGGCCGTCGGCGACGGTGGCCCCGGTGCCGTCCCAGCTGACCGGCACCAGCCGGGTCAGGCCCGGGGCGGCCCGGAGCGGCCCCCTCACCGGGGCCTGCGGCAAGGGCGCGAGGCCGCGGCCGGACAGCCCGGCGATCAGCGGGCCGAGCAGGGTGTGGGCGGCGACCAGGGCCGCGTACGGGTTCCCCGGCAGCCCCACCACCCAGCGCCCGCCGGGGAGTCCGGCCAGGAGCATGGGGTGGCCCGGCCGGCAGGCGACCGTGTCCACGACCATCCGGGCCCCGGCCGCGGCCAGCAGGCGGCGCAGCTGGTCGGTGGCGCCGACGGAGGTGGAGCCGGTCACCACCACGACCTCGGTGTCCGGCATCTCGCGTACCGCCTCGGCCAGTTGTCCGGCCGGCCGGTCGGGGACGTGCCGCACCCGGGAGGTCTCGCCACCCAGCGCGGCGACGAGGGCCGGGAGGAGCGGCCCGAGGGCGTCGCGCACCCGCCCGGGGGCGGGCCGGCCCGCGCGGTCCAGTTCGTCCCCGGTGATCAGCGCGCCGACCCGGGGTCGCGGCCGCACCGGCAGGGTGTCGTGGCCGCAGGAGGCGGCGAGCCCGAGCAGCGCGGGCCCGATCCTGGTGCCGCCGGGGGCCAGCCGGCAGCCGGCCGGGGCGTCCTCGCCCGTCCGCCGGATGTGCCGGCCCGGCGGCGGCACGGGTCCTGACACCAGGCCGTCGCCGGTCACCGCCGACTCCAGCGGCAGTACCGCGCACGCCCCGGCCGGCACCTGGGCCCCGGTCGAGATCTCCACGCACTCCCCCGCGTCCAGGGCGCCGTTCCAGGGCGCCCCGGCCCGGATCGCCGCGCGTATCCGCCACGGTCCGCTGCCGGCCACCGCGTATCCGTCCATGGCGGCGGTGTCGAACGCCGGGAGCGGTTGCGGCGTGTGCAGGCCGTCGGCGAGCGTGAGACCGGCGGCGTCGGCCAGCGGCACCGTACGGGCGGCGGACGGCCGCGGCGCGCGGTGTGCCAGCACCCGGGCCTGCGCCCAGGACACCGCCGGGGGTTCCGGCGGCGTCCGGGGCACGGGGGCGGACAGGGCGGTACCGGTCATGGGAGCCATGGTCGGCACTGTCGCCCGGTGGCGTTTCGGTCTGCCGCCGGGCGGGTTGCCGTGGCGCTCCGATCCGCTCACGGTCCGCGCGGCCGGGGTGTGAGCTTGCCGGCGCGTCGGGGCGTGGCGCACCGCGTACGGGTCGCGGCCCGCGGCGTGGTCGGTGTGCGGTCAGGCGGCGGCGAGGGAGATCTCGGTCGACTTGACCAGGGCGACGACGGAGGTGCCGGCGGCCAGGCCGAGGGCTTCGACGGCGTCCTTGGTGATCGCGGAGGTCAGTTCGCCGCCTTCGACGGACACCTTGACCGACCCCATGGCTCCACCGGTCGTGACACCGGTGACGGTGCCGGGGATCCGGTTGCGGATGGAGACGCCCTCGACCGGACCGGTCGCGAGGGACACCTCGGTGGACTTCACCAGCGACTCGACGGCGGAGCCCTCGGCCAGACCGAGCTCCTCGACGGCGTCGGTGGTGAACGCGGCGGTGATGTCCTGGCCGCCGGCCAGGCGCACCTTGACCAGTGCCATCGCCTCACCACGGGTGACAGCCGTGACGGTGCCGGGGATCCGGTTGCGGATGGACAGGCTCATGGGAATTCGCCCCGCAAGGTCGGAAACGAAGCTGCGCTCTCAGCGGTGACCTGCTGCATGACCGAACCTACCCGACGACCGGGGTGCCCGGCCCGATGACCGCAGTGCCCGGCCCGGGGCGCCGCGGGTCCGCCGGCCGGGTCCGGGAGACCTGCGGGCGGGGCGGGAAGCGGCTCGCGTCCCGCTGCCCCGGCCAGACCCGCCGCGACTCTTGACGCGTTCCGAGCGCCCTCGGATACTAGCGGCCAAATCGATTTGGCCAAATCGATTTGGCTCTCCGTCCAGGGCCGGATCGCGGCTGAAACCCGAGCGTGCCGAACGCCCGAACGGAGCCCGAACGTGTCCAGTGCCCACCAGACCCCGCCCGGTACGGAACCGCCACCGGAGCGGAAGTCCGCCCCTCCCGGCGCCCCTCGCCCCGCCCATGGAACCGGCCCGGAGGACGGGGGCGGCGCCACGTCCGGCGCCGTCCACCCCGTCGACGAGTCCCGTCCCCTCGGGCGGATCCTGCTCTTCGGCATCCAGCACGTCCTCGTCATGGCTGCCACGCCCATCTCGGCGATCTTCCTGATGAGCGCCGCTCTGCGCCTGGACCCCGAACTCACCGTCGACCTGCTCGCCGCGGCCTTCGTGCTGTCCGGCGTCGGATCCCTGATCCAGTCGCTCGGGCCGTGGAAGTTCGGGCCCCGGCTGCCGTTCGTGATGCTGCCCGGGGGCGCGCCGCTCATCCTCTTCCTCGCCATCGCCGAACAGCACGGCCTGCGCACCGCCACCGGCGCGGTGATCCTCACCGCCGTCTTCTACTTCGTCGTGCTGCCGGGGTTCTCGCGGCTGCTGGCCTACTTCCCGGCCCTCGTCATCGGCACGATGATCGTCATCGTCGGCGTCAACCTGGTCAAGGTCGGCGCGGTCCTGGTCACCGGCCGCCCCGGCGAGCCCGGCTTCGCCGATCCCGTCAACCTCGGTCTCGGCATGGCGACGATCGGCTTCACCGTCGTCTTCTACCTGGTCTTCACCGGCACCCTGCGGCAACTCGCCGTCATGCTGGGCCTCCTCGCCGGCACGGTCCTCGCCGCACTCCTCGGCCACGTCGACCTGGGCCGCGCCGCCGAGGGCGGTCTGCTGACCGTGCCGCAGCCGATGCCGTTCGGCTCACCGCAGTTCAACCTGGTCGCCGCGCTGCCGCTGATGCTCTACAGCCTCGCCTCCATGGCCGAGGCGACCGGTCAGACGGTCATCAACGCCGAGGCCGTCGGCAAGCGGATCGACAAGCGCACCGATGTCCCCAGGACCATCCGCGGGGACGCGGTCACCTCGCTCTTCGGCGGGTTCTTCGGACTGCCGCTGATGGTCACCAGCGGCGAGAACATCGGGATCGTCCGGGTCACCGGCGTCCGCAGCCGGTTCGTGACCGCCGCGGCCGGCGTGGTCCTGATCGCCATCGGGTTCCTCGCCCCCGTGACCCGGTTGATCAGCGTCGTCCCGTCGGCGGTCGTCGGCGGCACGGCCATGGTCGTCTTCGCCGTGATCACCGTCCTCGGGGTGCAGATGCTCGGGCGCTCGGACCTCGACAAGCACACCAGCACCTTCGTCTGCGCCGTCGCCCTCGCGCTCGGCCTGCTGCCCATCCTCGTCCCCGGCGTGTACGGGGGCTTCCCGCCGAACGTCCGCATCCTCCTGGAAAGCGGCGTCGCCGTCGGCGCGTTCGTCGCCGCCGTACTCAACGTCCTCTTCCACCACGTCAGGCCGGGCATCGCCGCCCGGCTGGCCACCGCCCGCACGGAAAGCGACCGATGAACCAGCGCACCCGCGACCTGCTCGACCGCCCCGGCCCGCTCCTCCTCGTCCCGGACGCCGTACTGCTGCCCGAAGGCCCCGCCGACGGCCACGCGGTCGTCGTCGCCGACGGCGCCTTCCGCGCCGTGGGGCCGGCGGAGAGGCTCGGATCCGCACACCCGGACCTCGAAGCCGTCCGGCTGCCGGGCCACCTCCTGATGCCCGGCTTCGTCGACGCCCACCACCACCTGACCCAGAGCTTCGGTGCCGCGCTCTCCTTCGGGGAGCCCTCGGAGATCTTCCGCCGGGTGTGGGTGCCGCTGGAGGGCGCCCTGGACGAGGAGTCGGCCTACGTGGCGGCCAAGCTCGCGGCGCTGGAGGCCCTGCGCGGCGGTTTCACCACCGTCGCCGACGCCGGGACCCGCGCCGGCGTCGACGTCGAGGTGGTCGCGTCCGCCGCGCGCGACGCCGGGATCCGCTGCGTGCTCGGACTGATCTGCAACGACGCCGACACCGAGGACCCCTCGGTGCTCGACCGCGCCGAGCAGCATCTCGCCCGGTACCACGGCGACCCGCTGGTGCACCCCTCCCTCGCCGTCTCGATCCCCGAAGCGGCCACCGCCGGGACCCTGCACCGCACGGCGCGCCTGGCGGCCGAGGCCGGGGCCACCGTGCAGATCCACGTCAACGAGCACCTGGCGAGCGTCGAGCGCTCCCTGGTGCGGCACGGACTGCGCCCGCTGGAGTACCTGCACCGGGTCGGCGCGCTCGGTCCGCAGCTGCTCGCCGCACACACCACCCTGCTGACGCCCGGCGAGCTGACCCTGCTCGCCGGCACCGGGACGGCCGTCAGCTACAACCCGGTCGCCAGCGCCTGGAAGGGCAACGCCGTGGCACCCGCCACCGCCATGGCCGAGCGCGGCATCCGTTTCGGGCTCGGCACCGACGGCACCCGCGGTGACGGCTTCCGGCTGGCGGAAGCCGCCGAGTTCGCCCAGCGGCTGGGGTACGGGCTGGCGACCGGTGACTCGTCCTGCGGAGCCGGCTGGACCTGGCTGGAGCACGCCACCCGGGGCGGCGCGGACGCGGTGGGCCTGGGCGCGCGCACCGGGACCGTCGCCGCGGGCCGGGCCGCGGACTTCCTGCTCGTGGACGTCACCAACCCGGAACTCGCGCTCTCCTGGGACCTGCCCTGGGAGCTGGTGCGGCGCGGCAACCGCGACCAGATCACGGCGGTGTTCGTCGCCGGACGGCTGCGCATGTGGGGCGGCCGGCCGACCGGCTGGGACGGTCCGGCGCTGGTGCGGCAGGCCGTGGAACTGGCCCGCACGACGGTGGCGAGGGCGCCCATCACGCGCGCCCACCCCACGTCCACGGTGGCCCGGGAGCGGAGCACCGCCCGGTGAGCGCGGAGACTCTGGCGGTCCTCGCCGTCACGGTGGCCGCCGCCGCGTTCGTCCAGGGAGGCAGCGGGCTCGGCTTCGCCCTGATCGTCGCGCCCGTGGCCGGGATCCTCGACCCCGGTCTGCTCCCGGGGTTCGTGCTGGCCTCGATGATCCCGCTCAACCTGTACGTCGCCTGGCGGGAACGCGCCGCGCTCGATCTGCGCGGCGCGGGCTGGATCACCGGGGCGCGGCTCGCCGCCACACCCGGCGGGCTGGCGCTGCTCTGGCTGATCCCGGACCGCGGCCTCGGCCTGTTCGTCGGGATCGCCACCGTACTGGCGGCCCTGGTGAGCCTGGCCGCCCCCGCGTTCACACCGGGCCGGGCCGCCTATGTCGGCGCCGGCGCGGTGACCGGGCTGACGGAGACGGCGACCGGCGTCGGCGGTCCGCCGCTGGCACTGGTGTACCAGCACCGGCCCCCCGCCGAACTGCGCTCCACCGTCGCGGCCTGCTTCCTGGTCGGCGAGGTAGCCTCGCTGGCGCTGCTGTTCGCGACGGGCCGGGGGCACCCGGCGGACCTGGGGTGGGCCGCCGCGCTGCTGCCGGCGACAGCCGCCGGGGCGTGGCTGAGCCGGCTGGTGCACCACCGGCTGGACGCGCGCCGGATGCGGCTGTTCGTGCTGGTGTTCGCGCTGGTCTCGGGGTTGGTCCTCATCCTCGGGCCGTGACCCGCAGCGACGAGGCCCGCGCGATCACCCGCGGCTCGGGCGCGGTGGCCGCCGGCGTGCCGGCCACCGCGCCGCCCAGCAGCCCCAGCAGCAGTTCCACCGCGTCGGCGGCCGCCCGGTCCAGGTGCAGATCGACGGCGGTCAGCGGGGGTTCGCAGGTCCGGGCGCGCAGACCGTCGTACCGGGTGGCGACCATGACGTCGTCCGGAACGGCCCGGCCGCTGTCGTGGATGGCCTGGACGGCACCCACCGCGAACACGTCGACCAGCGCGCACACCGCGTCGATGTCCGGGTGTTCGGCGAGCAGCTCCGCACAACACCGGTATCCGGCCCGCTCGCCGCCCGTCTCCCGCGCGGTCGCCACGATCGGCGTCCAGCCGTGCCGCTCGGCGGCCCGCTGGTACGCGGCGACCGCGTCCACCGTCGAGTGCCGTGATCCCGCGCCGACGATCAGCGCGGGACGGACGGCGCCCTGCTCGTGCAGATGGTCCAGCAGCAGCTCGGCGACGCGCCCGCCGCGCAGATCGACGTACGGCGCCTCGTCGTCCGGCGACACCGGTCGGCCGAGCGCCACGTACGGCAGCCCGCGCTCCTTCAACTGCGCCGCCGCGGCGTCGTCCACGTCCGGCTCCACGACGATGGCTCCGTCGATGTCCACCGAGTGCAGCCCCGAACCCGACTGCACGGGCGGCACGAGCACGAGTGCGTAGTCGTGCAGCAGGGCGCTCTCCGCGGCGGCCGCGGCGACCTCCATGTAGAACCCGAGCCGGGACGGGCCGCCGGCCACCGCGAACGGCATGGACGAGGCGAGTGCGATGGCCTTCGCCTGCCCGCGCCGCAGTCGCTGGGCCCGCAGGTTCGGCCGGTAACCGAGCTCGCCGGCCACCTGCTTGATGCGCTCCCGGGTCCGGGGGTCGACCTTGCCGATCCCGTTGAGGGCGTGCGAGACCGTCGTGCGCGACACTCCGGCCGCCCGTGCGACATCGGTGATCGTCGGCGGCCGCGAACCGGGGCGGGGAACGGACATCTGCGCGGACGCTCCTCACATGCTGGGGACGAGTGACCCCACCATCTTCGCCGACCGGTGCCCCGCCCCGGACCCGCGGTCGCGCCGCGCGGGCCGCCGAGCGTCCCGCCGCGCGGAGGGCCTGCCCGCGCCGCCCGCCGGTCCGCGGCGGCACCGGTTGTCACATGCGCGGCCGCGGCGGTGTCTCCATGGCGAACCAGCCGTCCAGGGAGGACACCCATGGCGCCACGCGTTCCGCAGGCGGAACCCACCACCGGGCCCGGCCGACAGCACGACCGGGCGCCGGGCCCCTCCCCCGCCGGCGTCCGGGACCGCACCGGCCGGGCGTCCCGCGCCCTCCGGCGCGACGTCGACGGCATGGCGAAGGACCCCTTCGTCGCCCATCGAGGCCTGCTGTTCACGGTGGCCTACGAGATGCTCGGGTCGGCTGCCGACGCGGAGGACGTGGTGCAGGAGTCGTGGCTGCGGTGGGCCGGCGTCGACCACGCGCGGGTGCGGGACCCGCGGGCCTACCTCGTCAGAACCGTCACCAGGCAGTCGCTCAACCGGCTGCGGTCGCTGTCCCGCAGCCGGGAGGAGTACGTCGGCGAGTGGCTGCCGGAACCGCTGCTGACCAGCCCCGACGTCGCCGAGGACGTCGAGCTGGCGGAGAGCGTCTCGATCGCGGTGCTCACCGTGCTGGAGACGCTCGGGCCGGTCGAGCGGGCGGTGTTCGTCCTCCGCGAGGTCTTCGCGGTGCCGTACGGCGAGATCGCCGGGGCCACCGGGAAGTCCCCGGCCGCGGTACGGCAGATCGCGCGACGGGCACGCGAGCACGTGGCGGCCCGGCGGCCCCGGGTGCGGGTGAGCCGGTCGGAGCAGCAGGCCGTGGTGGAGCGCTTCCTGGTGGCGCTGCGCACCGGGCGGTTGCGGGAGCTGATGGACCTCATGGCACCGGACGTGGTCATGATCGCCGACGGTGGCGGGATCGTGGCCGCCGCTCCGGCTCCGGTCCACGGCGCCGAGGTGGTGGCGGGACTGCTCGCGCGCGCCGGCCGGCTGGGGGCCGGGTTCCGGACCGCGGCCGTGTGGCTCAACGGCGCGCCGGCCGGCCGGATCGAGTGCGACGGCGAGCCGTCCGCGGTGAGCCTGGTGGTGGAGGACGGGCGCGTCACCCGGATCTACCTGGTGCGCAACCCGCGAAAACTGACCCGGCTCGACGTACCGGCGGTTCTCGCCCGGTAGGTGCCGACCCTCCGGCGCCGCGCGTCGGCCCGCCGTCGGAGGGCTCGTCCCCCCGGGTACGACCTGGGTGGGACGGGCCCTCCGACGCGGAGGGGACGGATTCCGCCGCTGCGGACGATGTGCGGCTGCCGGGTTCCCGGCCAGGATGTGCCGCATGCCGACAACGTCCCCTCCGGTATCCGCCGTTGCGCACGCGCCCGCCTGGGCCCGCCGCGCCGCCCACGCCATCGCCCTGTGCGCCCTCCCGTCCGGCCTGTGGCGCATCGCCATGGCGTCCGGTGTCAACGTCGGCTACAGCGACCGGGTCCTGCGCGAGGTCTTCGACATCCCGGGGTGGGGCATCGCCTACGTCGTCGGACTCTCCGTCATCACCGAACTGGCCGCCCTGCTCCCCCTGCTGCTCGTCAGCGACCGCCGCCGGCCGCTGTCGCCGCGGACTCTCGGCGCCCTGGCCTGGGCCGCCTCCGCCGTCCTGATCGTGCTGGCGCTGTGGCAAGTCGTCGTCGCCTTCACCGTGGAGAGCCGGACGTACATGACCAGCGGTACGGCGCATGCGGTCTGGGCCATCGTGTTCGCTCCGCTGTTCGCCATCCCGGCCCTGATGACCGCGGTGACCTGGTCCTACACGAAGCGGCACCGCTCTCCGGCGGAGGGCTGAGCCGGGCCGTCCTCCGGCATGGGCCACCATGGACGCATGCCGAACGCCGAGGTGCTGCCGCTGCCGGAGCCCGACACCGCGGATACCGGGCCGTGCTGCCCGCCGCTGACCGAGCGTCCGATGACCGCCGCCGAGGCCGAGACGGCCGCGCGGATGTTCCGGGCGCTCGGCGACCCGGTACGCCTGCGGCTGTTCTCCGCCGTCGCCTCGCACGAGGACGGCGAGGCGTGCGTGTGCGACATCTCCGACGTCGGCGTCTCCCAGCCGACCGTCTCCCACCACCTGAAGAAGCTCAGGGAAGCCGGGCTGCTCACCTCCGAGCGGCGCGGCACCTGGGTGTACTACCGCGTCGAGCCGGCCGTCCTGGCGGCGATGGGCAGGCTGCTCACGCCGCCCGCCGCCGGCTGAACCCGGGAGCGGCGCGTGGCCCGGCGCCGGACGGGCGGGGCGGCTTCCCGTTCCGGCCGTCCGCGGACCCGGCCCTCGGTCCCGCCGGGGACCCGGTCGCACGGTCCGGGGTGCGGGGCGAACACGGCCGGGCGTCTCCCGGCACGTCAACCGTTTCCGGGCGGGTCCCCGGTGCTCGCCCCGATCACCCGCGCCAGGGCCTCCTTCGCGTACTCCTCGTCGTACTCCCCGCCCGTCAGCAGCACCTGGAGGCAGATGCCGTCGAGCAGCGCGACCAGGGCGCGCCCGGTGCGCGGGTCGGTGCGCCGGGCGAGCAACTCGGCGACCTCCTCGCACCATTCGGCGGCGACCTCCCGCAGTGCGGGCCGGCGGAGCGCGGCCAGGTAGAGCTCGTACTCCAGCTCCGCGCCGGCGCGGTCGCCATTGAGCCACCGGCCGGTGAGCCGGGCCAGTTCGGCGGCGAGGTCGCCGTGGGGGTCGGCGAGGGCGCCGCCGTGGTCGCGCACCACCTTGGCGAAGCCTTGACTCGCCTGGCACAGGGCGGCCACCAGGAGGTCGTCGAGGGTGGCGAAGTGGTACGTGGTGGAGCCGAGCGGCACGTCCGCCTCGGCGGCGACCGTGCGGTGGCTGAGCCCGGCGATGCCGGAGCGGCCCACCACCCGGATCGCGGCGTCGATGATCCGCTGGCGCCGGTCGGGGTCGTACCGCCGCGCCGCCATCAGTGCGCCCCGCCGAGATTGAGCAGCACCACACCGAGGATCACGAAGAGGATCCCGGCGAGCTTGGCGAGCCCGGCCGACTCGCCGAGGAAGACGATCCCGATCGCGGCGACGGCCGCGGTGCCCACCCCGGCCCAGATCGCGTACGCGGTGCCGACCTGCATCGTCTTCAACGTCTGGGCGAGCAGGGTGAAGGCGAGCAGATAGCCGGCCACCGTGCCGAGCGAGGGCCACAACTTGCTGAATCCCTCGCTGTACTTCATGGCCGTCGTCCCGGCCACCTCCGCCGCGATGGCCGCGGCCAGCAGTCCGTATCCCATGTGTACGAGTGTACGCATCGATGTGTACGCGCGTACACAGGGGGTCCGCGGGGGCCGCTCCGGCCGGACGCGACGCGACGCGACCACCCGCCCCCGGGCACGCCTGCGTCGCGGGCCCGGCCGTCCGTGCGGGGTGTGCGGGCCGAGCCCGTTCGGCCAGGGGCCCCGACGCCGTCCCCGCGGCCGCCGGGCGGCCGTCCGACCCGCCGCGCGCTGCTCGCCTTCGGCGGGCTGACGGCCGCGGCGGCCGGCGCCGGGTTCTGGCGCCTGGCCGGCGGCGGTGGCCGGGGAAGGGAACCGCAGGAGCGCCCGGTCCGGTGGAAGCGCGACAGCGCCAGTGCTTTCGTGCCGGCCGACCGGTACCTCTACGTGGCCGGCGACACCGGCTCCGTCCAGCAGCTCTCCGCCGGCAGTGGAACGAGGCTGTTCGACCGGGACACCGAGCTGTCGCCGCGCGGGCTGGTCCACCATGGGTTCACCCTGTACGTGGTGGGCGCCACGGACGTCGAGGAGTCCGCCGTGGTGTCGGTCGACACCCTCGGCGTCGCGGACGGCTGGCGCTTCACGACGGAGACCGAGCTGTCCACCGTCGTACGGGCCGGCGATACGGTGTACACCGCCGGCGAAGGAGTCGTCCACGCCCTGGACGACCGGGGGAAGCACCTGTGGACCCACCGCACCCCCTGGGGCCACGACGACGAAGTCGGCCAGGCGGGGGCGTATCCCGCGGTGCGGGTGGTGGCCGGCACCGTGTACGCCACCGGCCGCAACCGGCTGTACGCTCTGCACGCCTCGAGCGGCGAACCCCGCTGGGAGTACCGCGCCGCGGACCGCGCGGCCGCGGGTCCCACGACCGCGCCGGTGGTGGCCGCCGGGGTGGTGTACCAGGCTGGCGGGCGCCTGGTCCACGCGGTCGACGCGCGGAGCGGCACCGCGAAGTGGCGGTTCGTCACCCGGGGCGGCGCCGTCTGCGAACCGCAGGTCAGGGACGGGATGCTCTACGCGGGCGCCGGTTCCCTGCACGCCCTCGACGTGGCCACCGGCACGGCGCGCTGGCGCTTCACCCCGTCCGCCGGCGCCCTGACGTCCTTCTCGGCGGTCGGCGGCGGCACCGCCATCGCGGTCTGCGACGACCTGCTGGTCGCGGTGGACTCCCGTACCGGAGAGGAGAGATGGCGCTTCACCCGTCCCACACCGGACGCCGGCCCGCTGAGCGCCCCGGTGGCGGCACAGGGCCGGGTCTACACCGCCGCCCGGTCCAGGCCGCACCTGTACGGGCTGGACGCGTCGACCGGCGAGCACCTGTGGACCGCCGGCCTGCGGGACGTCCCGGACGAGGAGGTACCGGGCAGGGGGCCGCCGGTCGTCTCGGCCGGCGCCGTCCACGTGATCGCCGGTGGCGCCCTGCACGCCGTGGAGGCGTGAGCCCGCGGACCGGGCGCCGCCCGCCACGACGGCGGTGCCGGCCGGTCAGGAGATCGGGACGGGGCGGACCGCGAGGACGGCGATGTCGTCCTCACTGTCGGCGCCCAGCCCGATGAGGAGTTCGTCGCAGAAGGTGTCCAGCGGTTCGCGGGCCAGGGCCGCGGTGTGCCGGCACAGCCGGGCCATCGACCGGTCCAGGGGTTCGTCGCGGCGTTCGATGAGGCCGTCGGTGTACAGCAGCACCGTCGAGTGCGGCGGCAGCCCGCAGCCGCCGCGGGGGCGCGGCATGTCGGGGTCCATGCCGAGCAGCAGACCCGAACCTTCCTCGAGGTATCGGGTCGCGCCGTCCGCGGTGGTCAGCAGGGGCGGCAGATGTCCGGCGGAGGAGTACTCCAGCTCCCAGGGCCCTTCGCCGGGCCCCTTGACGAGGCCGTACAGACAGGTGGCCGTCGCCTCCCGGTACAGGCTGTGGTTCGCCATGTCCAGGCGGCGCAGCACGGCCTCGGGCGGTTCCTGCCGGTCGACCGCGATGCCGCGCAGCATGCTGCGCAGCTGGCTCATGGCGATGGCCGCGTCGAGGTTGTGGCCGGTGACATCACCGATGACCAGGGCGGTATGGCCGCTGGGGACGACGAAGCTGTCGTACCAGTCGCCGCCGACCTGCGCGGTGCCGGAGGAGGCGGCGTAGCGGGCGGCCAGTTGCAGATGCGGGACGTCCGGCAGCACCGGCAGCAGCGAGCGCTGCAGACGCTCGGCGATGTTCCGGGTCTCCTGGTAGAGCCGGACGTTGTCCACGCCCAGTGCGAGTCCACGGACCAGGTCGGCGACGAGGGACAGATCGCCTTCGGTGAAGGGGCGTTCCCGGGAGGACCGGGCCACGGTCAGGGCGCCGAAGATCTCCCGCCGGGCCCTCAGCGGGGCGACCACGGCGCTCTCCGTGCCCAGGTGTTGCAGCATTTCCAGGTAGTGGGCGTCGAGCGGGCTCCGTGCCTGCTCCGGCGGCGGGGCCTCGGTGAGCAGCAGCGGGCCCGCGCCGTGCAGCGCCCGGGCCAGCGGGCCGCGGGCGGGCCCGGAGTCCGGTGGCAGCAGGCCCTCGAACGCTGCCGGGCGCACCCGCTGCGGATCGTGGTGGACCACGCAGACCCGGTCCACCTGGGAGTGCTCGTCGAACAGGTCCACCGCACACCAGTCGGCCAGCCGCTCCGTCAGCAGCCGCCCCACCCGCCGCAGTCCGTCGTTCAGGTCGAGGGTGTCGCTCAGCGCCGCCCCGGTGTCGACCAGCAGGGACAGCCGCTCCAGCGCCGGCATCCCCGCCTCGCCGGGACAGGGCCGCGCGTCGCGATCCGGCCCGGGAGGCGGGTGGCCGGCGGCCGGCTCCCGGGCCGCCGGCTGCCGGCTTCTGCCGGGAGCCGGTGCCGGGTGGATGGCCGCCGATGCCCGGGGGGAGAGCTGGGCGACGAAGACCGTACGGCCGTCGGGCGTCTCCTGGGTCTGGATGAACAGGCGGACCGGGACCACCCGGCCGTCGCGGTGCAGCGCGGGGAGCGGTACCGAGCGGCCGAGGATGCGGGGCTGACCGGTGAGCAGCAGCGAGGTGAACGCCTTGATGTGGCGATCGCGCAGGTGCTCCGGGATGAGGGTGGTGAGCGGCTGTCCGACGAGGTCGTCCGGGGGCCAGCCGAGCATGTCGGCCACCGGCCCGTTGGCCGCGATGATCAGGTTCCGCTCGTCGGCCGCGATGGTCGGGAGCCGGCCGGCCCGCACATGGGCGGGTTCCCAGGGCACCAGTTCCGAAGGGCTGGCGCCCGGCTCGCGGGGGACCACCGTCCACGCGGTGGGCGGCCCGCCGGCGAGCTGGCCGACGATCTGGTCGAACAGCCAGGCGTGGAAGGCGCGGCTGCGGGGGAAGGCGGGCAGGGTGAGGAGGCGCTCGTCGCGGGCCGCCCGCTCGGCCAGGTCGAGCGTACGGCGCAGGGTGAGCACCGCCGGGGCAGCGTCCGCCGGCACCGCCAGGGGCACGGAGCGGATGTCCCCGTCGAGCGGCCGCTGCTCCAGTGCGGCCGTCACGGAGGCGCTGATCGTGTTGCTCATGTCGTGCGCGGTGCGGAGGTCCTCGGGCCGCACCCCCGGCCCGCCCCCGGTGGCGACGGCGAGGGCGAGCTCGCGCAGCAGCGCGTGCCGGTGCTGCTGGGCCGCCCGGTACAGGGCGCCCGGCACGTCGATCAGCGTCACGCTGTCGCCGGGGCCGGAGGGCGGGACAACGGTCTCCCAGCCGGCCGCTGACGCCGCCGGCGGGCCGTCGTCCCCCAGTTCGAACCACACCGTCTTGTGCCGCTCACCGGTGTCGACCCCGCGGCGGGACGCCAGTTCCTCCACCAGCGCCAGGCCCATTCCGGTACCCGCGTACGGGTGGCCGCCCTGCAGTACCACGCCGCGGGACGGCCGGCGATCGGTGACCCCTACCCGGATCCTGCCGTCCCGGGCCAGCGCCGACACCTCGACCTCGGTGTGTGCGTGCAGTACCGCGTTGGTCACCAGCTCGCTCACGAGGAGCTCCGCGGCGTCCACCAGGTCGGACCCGGCGCCCGCCAGAGCGGACCGGACGAATCGCCGGGCCGAGGCCACGCTCTCCGGCTGATCGGGGAACCGCCGCGAGGGTGCTCCCTGCCGATTGGGGTCGCCCATGCCGTCAGTGTGCCCCACCGGGCGGTCCCGCGGCCGCCCGCCTCGCCCGGTGGCCCGCCGCCGCCCCGACCGGTGCCGCCGACCGGGTCGTGGGAGCGGATGGTGCTCTCCCCCGCCGCCTCAGGCAGGTGGGCGGGGCCCGGTCGCCGGTCGGCGCCGTCCGCCCACGCCCCGTTCCACGCCGGTGTCGGCGGCGGTCGCGGTACGCGAAATCGCGTTGTCCGGCCGGCCGGCCCGGGGCAGCATCGGGCACATGGACAGGCCCGCGGAAACCCTCCCCTTCGACGGCGGCGAGCTGCGCCGGTGGCGCATGAGCGATCCGAGGCGCTGGACCTGGCGATCTCCCAGTCGCTCGACCACCTGCTGCCGTGGATGCCTTGGGCTGCCGGGCATCGACCGCATCGAGATCCGCCACGACGCGGCCAACCGGGCGAGCGCCGCCATCCCCCGGCGCCTGGGCTTCACCGAGGTGGGGCGCGTGCGGGTGTCGGCGCAGCCGCTCGCCCCGGGCGAGGTGGGAATCGACGTGACCTGGCGCCTGCCCACCGGTCGGGGCCCGGACGCCGGATGACGCCGGACACCCCGCCGGGGCCGGTGTGCCGTCGCCGCCGGGCCGCCGGGCCGGAAGCGGGAGCCGTAGGGTCGGCGGGTGACGACGAACACGAACGCGAGTACGGCCCGGCCGCTGTACGGGTGCATGGGCCTCGGTGGCACCTGGGGGCCCGAACCCTACGGCGCCGCCGACATCGAGGCCGCGGAGGCGGCGGTCGGCGCGGCCCTGGAGATCGGGATCACCACCTTCGACCACGCCGACATCTACCGCCACGGGAAGTCCGAGGCGGTCTTCGGGGAACTCCTGGCCCGCGACCCCGGGCTGCGCGGGCGGGTCACCCTCCAGACGAAGTGCGGGATCCGGCTGCCGGACGGTGACCGCCCCGGCAGCTACGACCTGCGCGGGAAGACCGTGCTGCGGCGGGTCGAGGAGAGCCTGACCCGGCTGCGTACCGACGTGATCGACGTGCTGCTGCTGCACCGCCCGGACCCGCTCGCCGATCCCGACGACATCGCCGAGGCGCTCACCTCGCTGCACGCCCAGGGCCTGGTGCGCCGGTTCGGCGTGTCCAACATGGGCGCGGCGCAGATGGCGTCGCTCCAGGCCCGGCTGGAACTGCCGCTGGTGGCCAACCAGTTGGAGATGAGCCTGCACAAACGCGACTGGCTGGAGGCCGGGGTCCTGCTCAACACCCCCGGCGCGGCGGCCAACGGCTTCCCGCTGGGAACGCTGGAGCACTGCCGCGACCACGGCATCCGGATACAGGCCTGGGGCGCGCTGGCCCAGGGCCGGTTCACCGGGCGGCAGCAGACCCCGTCGGAGCGGGCCGCGGCCGCCGTGCTGGGGGAGCTGGCCGAACGCAAGCAGGTGACCCCGGAGACGGTGCTGCTGTGGTGGCTCCAGCGGCATCCGGCCCGGATCGCCCCGGTGATCGGCACCTCCGATCCGGGGCGTATCCAGGCCTGCCGGCAGGCCGTCGGCCGGCCGCCGGAGCTGGACCACGAGGAGTGGTACGCCCTCTGGCTCGCCGCCCGCGGCGAGCCGCTGCCCTGAGCCCTCTCCCGGCCGCCACGCGCCCAGCGGGCCGCGTCACCGCCGCGGCCGGGGCCCGGCAGCCACCGCACGGGCCCGTTCCCACCCCGCCGTGTCCGTCGGCACACGGCGCCACCGCCCGGCCGCCCGGCGGCGGGCCCGGCCCGGTGGCGGTGCACGGGGTGCGGCCCCGGTCCACGGCCGGACCCCCTCGGTCGGCCCCCGCCGCAGCGGAACGCGTCGTCCACCGGCGCCGGGGTCCCGGCCGGGACGCGTCGGCCGGGCGCGGACGACCGCGCGGCCGGCCGGCCCGGTCCCCGGCCGAGCGGCGGCGACGCCCGCGCCCACCGCCCGGCCCTCCCCGGCCGAGCCGTCCGCGCCGCGGCCGGCGGCTGCGCCCGCCAGGGATTCGGCGCAGGATGCTGTACATGACCGATGGGACGGGCCGGACCCCGCTGACCCCGGAGGGCCTGACACTGGGGGACGCCGGCAGCCACCCCGGGTTCGCCGACCGGGACTACGTGCGGCGGCGGAACGCGATCGTGGCCGCGGCGGACGGCCACCGGGTGGGTGATCCGTCACCGCCGGTGGTCTACACCGAGGAGGAACACGCCACCTGGCGCAAGGCGCACGCCGCCCTGCTGGCGGCTCAGGAGGGCCGGGTGTGCCAGGCGGTGCTGCGGGCCCGGGAGGCGGCCCCGGTCCCCGCCGACCGCATTCCGCAGCACACGGAGGTCTCCGACCGGCTCCAACCGCTGACCGGCTTCCGGTTCACCCTGGCCGGCGGCATCGTGCCCAACAAGCGCTTCCTGGGCGCCATGGCCGACGGGTACTTCCACGCGGTGCAGTACCTGCGGCATCCGGCCGTGCCGCTGTACACGCCGGAGCCCGACATCCTGCACGACGTGTTCGGGCACGGCACCCATCTGGCCGACCCCTGGTTCGCCGACCTGTACCGGGTGGTCGGCAGCGCCGCCGCGCGGGTGGAGTCGGCGGACGCGCTGGATCTGATCAGCCGCGTCTACTGGTTCACGCTGGAGTACGGCCTGGCGTGGGAGCGGGGCGAGCCGCGCGCCTACGGGGCCGCGCTGCTGTCCTCGTACGGGGAACTGGACCGCTTCCCGCAGGCGGACATCCGGCCCTGGAACGTGGCCGAGCTGGTCCGGATGCCGTACCAGGTCGCCGGGTACCAGCCGGTGCTGTTCGCGGTCGACTCGACGGCGCGGGTCGCGGAGGTGCTGCACGGCTTCCTGGACGACTTCGACGAGGAGACCGGGGAACGGCACGGGCTTCCGCCGATGCCGGAGCGCGGGGCCATGGGCCGTCTGCGGCCGTGACGGCGGCCCGGGCGGCGGCCGCGCCCGGGCACGGCGGTCCCCGGAGCGGCCGGGACACCGCGGACCGGCCGGGCGGCGGTCCGGTGCCACGGGGGCCGAGGCCGTTCCCGCCCGGGTCACGGCGCGGCACTGTCCGTTCGCGGAGGAGCGGGACGACAATGGGGCGGGAGGTGGACCCATGGGCGGGTACGTCGAAGCGGGGGGAACCACGATCTGGGCCGAGAGCCGTGGCCGGGGGCCCGACGTCCTGCTGATCGCGGGGCTGAGCGACCCTGCCGAGGCGTGGCAGGCGCAGCTCGACGCGCTGTCCGACCGGTACCGGGTCATCGCCTTCGACAACCGGGGGGCGGGACGGACGCCGTTGCCCGACGGCCCCATGTCCGTGGCCTCGATGGCGGACGACGCCGCGGAACTCCTCCGGGTGCTCGGCGTCGGCCGGGCCCATGTCGCCGGCTTCTCGGGCGGCAGCGCGATCGCGCAGGAACTGGCGCTCCGTCACCCGCAGGCGGTGCGCAGCCTCGTCCTCATGAGCACCTGGGCACGGGCGGACGCCTACTTCACCGCCATGACCCGGTCCTGGCACCGGCTGGCGACGGAGGCGTCCGACGAGCGCGCCATGCTGGAGTCGTTCCTGCTGTGGGTCTACACGCCGCGGGCCCACGCCGACGGCACGGTGCGGTGGATCGTCGACGAGACGCTCGCCTTCCCGTACCCGCAGTCCGCCGAGGCCTTCCAGCGCCAACTGGACTCGTTCATGGAGCACGACACGCTCGACCGGCTGCCGGGCGTCACCGCGCCGACCCTCGTCCTCGCCGGCGAACTGGACATCGCCACGCCGCCGCGGCTCGGCCGGGTCGTGGCCGAGGCCATCCCGGGCGCCCGCTTCGAGGTCCTGGCCGGAGAGGCCCACCAACCGTTCCAGGAGTCCCCTGACGTGTTCAACGCGCGGGTCGACGCCTTCTGGCGCCACGCCGGCGGCGCGGCCCCGGCCTGATCGCCGCTCGGCTCCGGCGCCGGCCGCGGCCGGCGGCCCGTTCCGCGCGCCGGTGCCCGGCACCGGCGGCCGACCGTGCCGTGCGCGCCCGCCCGCCGCCGTTACCGCCCCTCGGTGTCCCGGGGCGCGGCGGTAACCGCTCCCCGGTCGACGACGGCGCGGCGGGTGTCGGGTGCCTAGCCGACCGGCAGGCCCAGGAACCGTGCCGGAGCCGCCCCGAGGAACTTCGACATCGCGGTGGCGAGCCGGGTCTCCCCGGGGCCGCCGGGCTCGCCCACCAGGCTACGGAACGTCAGTTCCAGAGCGCGGTCTCCGTCGCGTACCAGGAGAGTGGTGATCCGGCCCTGCTGCCCGACCGGACCGGCGAGCATCGTGCGCATCAGGGCCTCGTCACCGAACCTCCGCTCCACCTTCAGCGGCTCGCTCGGATCGTCGGCCGGGTCCACCACCCGAACGGTGATCTCCTGATCGCCGATGCTCATCGTCCAGGCCGCGCACTGGGAGTACACCTGTCGCATGTCGGACATCCAGGCGACGGCAGCCCCCGCTGCCCGCTCCGAGACTCCCACGTCGACGACGATCGAGGAGTCGGTGTTCATGAACGAGGTCCTGACCTCCCGCCCGGCCTTGTCGGTGAACGCCTTGTTCAGCAGGGCCGTCAGTTCCGGGGTCGGACCGGTCATCGGCGGCGGGTCCTCGTCGGACGAGGGCGACGCCAGCTCGGCGAAGTCGTCCAGACCCACGCCGGCCAGATCTGCCGCCGTGATCAGCAGCAGCTCGAGATCCCCCGACCGCGCGGTCGGCGACGATGGCGAATCGCCGGGTGTGCTCACAGGGTTGCCTTTCGTCAAGGGGCGGATGGTACGTGGCGGGCACCACGGTAACCCGCTGCGGTGTGAAGTCGATCATGGAATCCGCATCGTTCCGCAGGTGCTGGTCAGGGTGGTGGTGTGCCGGCCGTCCGGGGGCCCGTTCCGGTGGCGGGCGGCCGACCCCGCGCACGCCGCGTCCGGGAACCGTCCGGCGGCGTTCGTCCGGCGCCGCGCCGTTGTCCGCGGGCCGTATGGAACGGGCGGTCCGGGGGCAGTCGAACGGCGACGTCCACGACCCGGGAGGCCAGGTGTTCGGCGGCTTCGAGCTCAGGCGATGCGAGGGGGACGGCGCTCGGCTGCGCGTGCGCCACGGAGGCCGCGGTCCGGCCGTACTGCTCCTGCACGGACATCCGCGCACCCACGCGACCTGGCACCGCGTCGCACCACTGCTGGTCGCGGCCGGTCACACGGTGGTCTGCCCCGATCTGCGGGGCTACGGCCGGTCCTCGAAACCACCGACCGACGCGGACCACCGCCCCTACTCCAAGCGCGCCATGGCCGCGGACTGCGTGGCGGTGATGCGCGGCCTGGGACACGAACGGTTCGCCCTGGTCGGCCATGACCGGGGAGCGTACGTGGCCACCCGCCTCGCCCTGGACCATCCGGCGGCGGTCTCGGCGCTGAGCGTGCTGGACGCCGTCCCCGTCGGGGAGGCACTGCGACGCTGCGACGCGACGTTCGCCGCGCGCTGGTGGCACTGGTTCTTCCTGGGGCAGACCCGCAAGCCCGCCGAGAGGATCATCAACGCCGATCCCGACGCCTGGTACCAGGACACCCCCGAGCAGATGGGCGCCGAGGCGTACGAGGACTACCGGCGGGCGATCCACGACCCGGCCACCGTGCACGCCATGTGCGAGGACTACCGGGCGGGCCTGGGCATCGACCGGGAGCACGACGAGGCGGACCGGCGGGCCGGCCGGCGCATCGGCTGTCCGCTGCAGGTGCTGTGGGCCACCGGTGACGACATGGCCGACCTCTACGGTGATGTGCCGGCGGTGTGGCGCGACTGGGCGGGCGACCGGTTGGACGGCGGCCCGATCGACTCCGGCCACCACATCGCCGAGGACGCGCCCGGGCCGCTCGTCGGCGCGCTGCGCGAGTTCTGGCGGAGCACCGCAGCGCACGGCCCGCACCGGGAGTGAGGAGGTGCCGGCGCACCGGGGAACGGCCCGCGGGGTGACGAGGACGCCGCGGACTGACGCCCTCACGCCCTGCGGCGGCAGCGGCAGCGCGCCTCCGGCCCGCATCTGACGAGGATGTCGGGAACCGGTCGCTTCCCGGCGCTGACCAAGGCCGTGTACGACGGCACGGACGTGGACGCCGAGGCATCCTTCGAGACCGGCCCGGACCGGGTCCTTGATGCCGTGGCCGCCGACGCACCCGGCCACCGGAATGACACGCAGCCCTTGCCGAAGGTGAGCGAACTCGGCGCCCGGTGATGGTGTTGCGTCACTGAAAGCGTTGCCACCGCACCGGACACGGAATGACGATACTCGGCGTCGGCGAACGATCGTTCGCGAGAACACCGGACACGGCCGCACCCGCCTGCGAGTCTTCCCCGACTGAGCACCTGCTATGATCTCCGTCAGTAGTGAGCCTTCCCGGCCCGGATGCGACATCCGCCCAGGGAGGCTTTTTTCATGCCCTGGCGCCGCCTGTCCGGGGACCAGCGCTCATCGAACAGGCGTCAGCCCCAAGCCTCGGTATCACCCGGTCCAGGCATGCGGGGCGCGCGCCGGTTGACCACCTCGGCAAAGGAGTCACGTGCCAGACGTATCCATTCGCCTCGCAGGCATCGCCGACCGCCCCGTAGTGGAGCGGCTGTGGCTGATGTTCCGCCATGACATGTCGGAGTTCGACGGTCTGCTGCCCAACAGCGACGGAACCTACCGCAGCGACCGGCTCCACACGGCCTTCTCTGAGCCCGACTGGGCGCCATACCTCCTCACCAGCGGTGACAGCCCCGCCGGGTTCGCGTTCGTCCGCGGTCTGACCGCCCCGACACGGGTGCTGAACAGCTTCTTCGTGGTGCGCGGCGCACGGCGGACAAGGATCGGGCTGCACGCTGTTCAGGAGATCGCGGCCAGGCACCCAGGCTCGTGGGAAGTCGCGTTTCAGGATGCCAACATCGCCGCGGTGCGCTTCTGGCGCCGCGCAGCCACGGAGATCGCCGACGACACATGGGCGGAGGAACGCAGACCGGTACCAGGTCGGTCCGACCTGCCTCCTGACGTCTGGATCTCGTTCCACACCCCTGCGGAGACACACGACTGAACATCGAAGCGGAGAAGCCGCCGAGCACACTCGGCGGCACCGCCCACTCCGGCCGGGCAAGGCGATGGGGTCACCGAGCTGCTTTGCCTACGGCGCTGCCGCCCCTACCGGCGCTGTCGGGGCTGTCGGCGCCATCGGGGCTCTCGGCGCCGTCGGGGTTGCCGGTGGTCAGGCCCAGTGTGGCGAGCAGCGCGAGCGCCAGCAGCCCCGCGCAGACGTAGGCGCAGATCCCGAGTCCGTTGGTCATGGCCTCCCGGGCGGCTTCCGCGACGCTCGCGGTCCTCGGATCGTCCGCGAGGGAGGGGATCACCGAGCCGGCGCTGTCCGTGACGCTCCCGCCGAGCCGGTCGGCGGTCTCCGCCGGCATCCCGCCGTCGGTGAGGCGGTCCCGCAGGTCGGAGCCGAGGGTGCTGAAGAAGAGCGTGGTGAGAACGGCGATGCCGAGGGCGGAACCCAGTTCGCGTGCCGCGCTCTGGATTCCCGAACCCTGCCCGGCCCGGGAGAGCGGCACCTCCGCCAGAACGACGCTGGTGACCTGGGCGGTGGCGAACCCGACGCCGATGCCGTAGAGGAACAGTACGAGCGCGATGGACCACCAGGTGCTGCCGGTCGTCGCCATCAGGCCCAGCATCCCCAGGCCGGCGGCCTCCAGTACCAGGCCGATGCGCACCTGCGCGAGAGCCGGCACCGTCGCGGCCATCCGGAAGCTCGCGCCGCTGGCCACGAAGCTGCCGACGGCGAGCGCGACGAGTGCGAGGCCCGCCTCGAACGAGCTGTAGCCCAGGGTGAACTGCAACCAGAGCGGCATCACCGCGATGATGCCGAACTCCCCGAGGCCGACCATCAGCGTGACGAGGTTGCCGTTGCGGAACGAGGCGATGGCGAACAACCCCACGTCCATCAGCGGCTCTTCGCCCCTTCGGCCGAGTGCGGACTGCCGGCGCCAGAACACCGCCAGGGCGATGGCCGCCACGACGAACGAGACGAGGACCGGGGACGGGCCGCCGTGCCAGGAGAGTCCGCCGACGCGCAGCGTCCCGGTGGTCATCAGCCAGCCGTAGGTGCGCCCTTCGACCAGCGCGAACGCCAGCAGCCCGAGTCCGGCCGCCGACAGGGCGGCGCCGACGCCGTCCACCCGTCCCGGCATGCGGGGCGACGCGGGCAGGGACACCATGACGCCCGCCATGATCAGAGCCACCAGGGGGATGTTGATGCCGAACGCCCACCGCCAGGAGAAGTCCGCGAGCCGGCCCCCGAGCAGGGGGCCGACGGCCGCCGCGGCTCCGATGGTCGACCCCCAGACGGCGAACGCCTGGGCCCGTGCCCTGCCCGAGAAGGTGGCGTTCAGCAGGGCCAGCGAGGCGGGAAGGATCATGGCTCCGCCGATGCCCTGCAGGCCGCGGGCGAGGATGAGCAGCCCGCCGCTCGGGGCGACCGCGGCCAGCAGGCTTGTCACGCCGAACAGGACCAGGCCGGCGGTGAAGAGCTTCCGGGCGCCGTACAGGTCACAGAGGCGCCCGGTGAGCAGCAGGAGCGCGGCGAACGCGATGGCGTAGGACTCCTGGATCCACTGGGCTTCCACGGAGCCGATCCGCAGGTCCTCGATGATCGGGGCGAGGATCACGTTGACGATGGTGATGTCCACCACGATCAGGGCCACCCCCAGCGATACGGCGATCAGGCCGAACCACTGCCGGTGGGTGGGGGGTTGGTCGGTCGCGTTCAAGGTTCCTCCACCATGAAGTATCTTTGCCGTGAAGGTAAAAGAGGCGAGGTAGGTTGTCAAACTCCAGGGACAGGCCGCGCCACCGGCGCGGACCGGACAGTGAGGTGAGGGCGATGGCGGAAGACGAGTTCGGATCCATGGAGGCGCAGCGCGACCGCCTCATGGAGGGTCTGCGGGCCTTCGGCGCCAACTACACCGACTTCACGCAGCGTTTCGCGGCGTGGCTGGGGCTGCACTCCACCGACGCGGCGGCACTGGCGGACATCCTCTACGCGGAGGACCAGGGCAACCCGCTCTCCCCCGCGCGGCTCAGCGAGCGCGTCTCACTCTCCTCCGGGGCCACGACCGCCCTGCTGAACCGTCTCGAAGCGGCCGGACACATCGTGCGCAGCCGCGAGCACACCGACCGCCGGATCGTGACCCTGCGCAGCAGCCCCGCCATCAGACCGCGGGCCGAGGAGTTCTTCGCCCCCTACACCGAGCGCATGACCGCGGAGATGTCGCAGTACACCCGCGCGCAGCTCAAGGACTTCGAGGACTTCATCCACCATCTGCGCGGCACCATGGACTCGCTGCTCGCCGACGAATACCGCGACCCCCGCCCGGGCGGCCCGTCCGGGCACGAGGCCGGCTGAACCACCCGGGCCGGTCCGGTATCCGGGCGCGGCCGTCCGGGAGTCCCGCCGGCCGGGGCACCGCACGGAAGGAGACGGGCCGCCGGGGCGGGCGGCCCGTCTCCTTCCGTGGGTCGCGGGCTCCCTCACCGGGCCCGCTGCCGCCGGTCGCGGGGCTCACCGCGGCGACATGGAACCCGGCATCAGCGAGAGCCCCGCACGGGACGCTCGGACCACCCCGCCTCGGCGGGATCCGCGCGAGCCGCCGCGCCGGTCCTCCCGCGGGGAGTGCGAGCGTCCGGCGCCATGGCCACCGCACGGCCGCGTGGTCCGAGCGTCCGGGGTCATGCCGCAGGCGTCGCGCCGGCCGGCCCGGGGCGCGCGGCCGGCGGAATCTCGCAGGCATCGGAGAAGCCCTGCGAGGTGATCCCGTTCGCGGTGTTGTTCCTGGTCGCCATGTTGACGAACGCGATGTACGCGGTGAGCTCGACCATCGCCGCCGGGCCCAGCCGGTCGAGCAGACCCGCGTACAGCTCGTCGGTGACGGTCGGCGGGGTGTCCGTCATGGCCTCGGCGTACTCCAGGACGTCCCGCTCCAGCGGGGTGAACACCTCCGACTCCCGCCAGCGCGGGACCTGGCTCGCCTTGGCCAGGTCCAGGTTCTGGTGCCGCGCCTGGAAGTAGCCGACGTCGAGGCACCAGCCGCAGCCCACCTGCGCCGCGACGGCCATGTGCGCGAACGACTTGAGACTCGCGTCGACCGCGTCCCACTCGGCCAGCTTGGCCGAGAACTCCAGGTTGGACGTGGCGACCTTCGGGCTGTGCCACACCACCTCGACGGGCTCGGGCACTTCACCGAGCTGGTTGACCAGGCTCTCGCTGAGCTCGGCGGGCAGCTCGGCCTTCGAAACGCGTAGCGCCATGATGCTCTTCTCCCTGTGCGTGGGTGTGCGTGTTCGGCATGAAGACACCGCCGGGCCCGCGGCTGTGACGGTCGGTCCGGCGCACCCGGTCCGCGCCACCCGGGACGGCCCGGGGCACCGGCCCGGACCCCGCCGGAGGGTCCCGGCCGGGACGTGCGGTGGCCCGGCCGGGTGCCGGGGCACTGCCGGCCGTTCACACGTGGAAGCGGGCAGCGGGGGGCAGCGGGTGCTCGTCGGCGTGAACGTGCCCGGTGCCGACGGCGCACTGGAGGTGATCGACACCCGGCGGCGCGAGATGATCCGTACCGCTCCGGTCGGCCGCCGCCCCTTCGACGTCTCCGGCGACGGCCGCCGCGTCCACGTCACCGACCACGCGCGGACGGGCGGGAGCCGGAGCGGAGGGCGGCCCGGTGGACGGGCACGGCGCCGGTGCCGCGCCGCCCTCAGGGGCTGTGCGGCACGATCGCGACCGGGCACGGGGCGTAGTGCAGGAGCGCGTGGGCGAGCCGTCCCAGCTGGAGTCCGCGGTACGCCGGTACCCGCCGGGCGCCCACCACGAGCAGGTCGGCCGTCCGCCCCGCGTCCAGCAGTGCGGTGCGGGAGTGGCCTTCGACGGTCACCCGCCGCTCCGGGACGTGCCCGAAGTCCCCTTCCGGAAGGTGCAGCGCCTCCCCGAGTTCCCGCTCGGCGCGCCGCTGGTGCTCGCTCGGCTCCTCCGGGAGCCGCCCCGCCTCGCCGGCGAGGTCGACCGGGGGCCGGCGCCAGGCCCGGAGCGCGTGCAGTTCGGCGCCGCGTGCCGCGGCCTCACGGCAGGCGAAGCGCACCACGTCGGCGTCCGTGCGGGGCCGGCCGACGCCGAGCACGACGCGGCCGAACCCACCGGACCGGTTCCGCTCACCGCCCCGTACCACGATCACCGGGCACGGTGCGTGACCGGCGACCGCCATGCTGACCGAGCCGAGCAGCAGTTCGGCGACCGGACCCGCGCCGCGGGCACCGACGACCACCGCGAAGGCGTCGCGGCCCGCCGCGACCAGGGCGTGCACCGGGTCCTGCGCGAGGGAGTCCGTGGACACGACGAGCTGCGGGGCGCGGCTGCGGACCCGCTCCGCCGCGGCCGCGGTGACATGGTCGCCGAGCAGTTCCGCGGTGGGCTTGTCCATGCCGAAGGCCGGCTTGACGCCCTCGTACCGCTCCCACCTCGACGCGTACAGCAGCCTCAGCGGCAGGTGGTGCCGTACCGCCTCGTCGATGGCCAGGTCGACCGCCTCGAAGCAGGACACCGAACCGTCCACGCCGACCACCAGGGGCGGCTGCCCCGTCCTCGAGGTCCGCACCGTCCTCACCACCTCCCGTGCCCCCTCGCCGTCCCGTCGCCTCCGCTTCCTTCGCCGCGTCCGTCCGCCGCCGCGCCGCATGTGCCCCGCGGCCGGACGGCCACGGTCGCGGTCGGTGTCCCCGGCGGCCGGGGGAAGCGGCGAGCCCGGGGCGCCGGTGCGGCAGGGGGATCCCGGTGGGGGCGAGGCGGCAGCCCGGGCCGACCGGCCCGGCCCCCCTCCTTCCTCCAGGGGAGCAGACGGGCCGTTCGACCGCCAGTGCGCCGCCGGCGGTCGGCGGACTTCGCCAGGGGCGGCTTCATCCGGCGGCGGCTTCGCCCGGACCGGCGGTGTCCCGCGCCCGGCGACGGATCACCGGCCCACGGCGGAGTCGGGTGCCCCGGGCCGCACCGGCGCCTCCCCCGGCCGGCCGCGACCGGGACCGAACCAGGTGGTGAGGGCGGTGCGCAGGGCGGCGGTGTCCGGTACGGCGCCAGGGGCGGCCGCCCAGGCGACATGGCCGTCGGGGCGGATCAGCAGCGCGGTGGGGGCGGGGATCTCGCCGACGGCCGGCACCGCCCAGCGGTCGGCCGCGGATCGCGCCCGGACGAGGTCGACGCGGTCCGCCCACCCCTCGGCGACCGCCGCGGTCCGGGCGTCGCCCCGCAGGTCGAGCAGGACCGGCCGGGCGGGGTGCAGCAGCTCCGCGACGCGGGCGGCTCCGGCAGCGGTGACGAGATCGGCGTCGGGGGCCCTGCGGCCCGCCAGCGGGTGGTCGCCGCCCCCCGGGTAGCGGAGGTCCAGTGCGGTGATCATGTGGCCCAGCTGCCGGTTGACGTCGTCGCACCGGATGAGCGACGCGAGCACCTCGCGCAGCGCGTCGGTCTGCGCGCCGGGACGTGAGAGCGCCACCTGGGCCCGGGTGTTGTGCAGGACCCGCTCCGCGACCGGGTGCCGCTCGGAGTGGTAGGTGTCGAGCAGGGCCTCCGGCGCCTGACCGAGCACCACCGCGGCGAGCTTCCAGCCGAGGTTGACCGCGTCCTGCACGCCGAGGTTCAGTCCCTGGCCGCCGGCCGGGTAGTGGATGTGCGCCGCGTCGCCGGCCAGCAGCACCCGGCCCGCCCGGTACCGGTCGGCCTGCCTCGCGGCGTCACCGAACCGGGAGACCCAGCGGGGGCTGTGCATCCCGAAGTCGGTGCCCGCGATCCTCGTCAGCGACTCCCGCAGCTGTGCGAGGGTGGCCGGCGGTTCGCCGCGGCCGGGGTGGCCGTCGTACTCACAGGTGATCACCCGGTACCAGCCCGGTTCGAAGGCGAACACCGAGAAGTCGCCGCCCGGCCGCCGCTGCATGAAGAGCATGTCGGCGGGCGGGTCGGCGAGCTCGACGTCGCCGAGCAGCGCGGTCAGCGTGGCCGGCGTGCCGGGGAAGCCGATGCCCGCGAGTCCGCGCACCGCGCTGCGGCCGCCGTCGCAGCCCACGAGGTAGCGGGCGCGCAGCGTCGTACCGGACGCTCCGGGCGCGCCCAGTGTGACCTCGACACCGGTACCGTCCTGGCGGACCGCGGTCACCTCGGACGACCAGCGCACCCGTACGCCGAGTTCGGCGGCCCATTCCTCCAGCAGCCGCTCGACGGCGGACTGCAGCAGCACCAGGGAACGGGGGTGCCTGGTCTCGAACCGGTCGAAGTCCAGCCACAGGCCGGAGAAATGGCCTATCGCGCGCGGCACACCGGCCGCGAGGAAGCGGTCCAGCACCCCGCGC
Source organism: Streptomyces sp. NPDC018031 (assembly GCF_044327625.1). Lineage (NCBI taxonomy): Bacteria > Bacillati > Actinomycetota > Actinomycetes > Kitasatosporales > Streptomycetaceae > Streptomyces > Streptomyces sp. NPDC018031. The sequence goes on along the minus strand of NZ_JBIRFT010000011.1, from coordinate 165,013 downwards.
TGGTCCAGCACCTCCATCGTCCGGGCGTGCAGGCCGCCGGCCCGCGACTCGCCGGTCCGCTCCGGGAGCCGGTCGGCCACCACCACCTCGGCACCCGCGAGCCGCAGTTCGCAGGCGAGCATCAGCCCCGTCGGGCCGCCGCCCGCGATCACCACGTCCGTGTCCACCGCGTCCGTGAGCACCATGGCACTTCCCCCTCCACTCGGTCTCTAACGCCGTTAGAGACTTCCCTAACGGTGTTAGAGTGTCAAGCGTGACAAGGGCGGGAGCGGGCGACATGAAGATCAACTCCGAGGTGATCGCACGGACATCGCTGCGACTGCTCCGGGACACCGGGCTCGACGGGCTCACCATGCGCAAGGTCGCCGACGCACTCGGCGTGCGCGCCGCCACCCTCTACTGGCACGTCAAGAACAAGCAGGAGCTGCTCGACGCCATGGCCACGCTGGTCTTCGTCGAGGCGGCCGAGCGGCTGGAGCCGCCCCGCCCCGGGACGCCCTGGGACGACTGGCTCGGCGACTGGGCCCGGCAACTGCGCCGGGTGATGCTCGGGTACCGGGACGGGGCACGCGTCCTCGCCGGCACCTATGTGAACCACCCGGCGGTGTACGGGGCGACGGAACTGGTGCTGCGGACGCTGCGGGAGGCGGATTTCACCCTCGACGAGGCGGCGCACGGGATTCCGACGCTGCTGCACTACACCGTCGGCCACACCATCGAGGAACAGGCCCACGCCAACCCCGCCTACGGCGACGTCAGCCCCTACTCCGTCGAGCGGTTGGTCCGGGGGGTCGACGCCGAACGCTTTCCGCTCACCGCCCAAGCCCTGGGCGACCTGGTCGCCCTGAACGGCGACGACAGCTTCGAACACGGCCTGCGGATCTTCCTGCTCGGGATGCGCGCGGCCCGCGCCGACCGCGCGGCCGGCTGACCGCGGTCACCGCACGGGGCACCGGCACCCGGCGGGCGGACGGGGCCTCGCCGGCCTTCCGGCTCCCGGAGCCGGCCGCTTCCCTCCCGCGGGCGACGGCGGTGTGCCGCGACGGACCGGCCCCCTCGGCCTTCCGGCGCGGCGGGCGCCGCACCGGGGCCGCCGTTCGCCCGCCGGGCCGCCGAGCGACAGGGCGGCAGGCGGGCGGCGTGACGGCCGGCAGGCCGGCGGCCCCCCGAAAGATGTAACCGCCAACATTTTTCTCCGGGGAGATGCTGCGCGCATGAAATACATGCGCGCAGAGCTCTACAGCGGCGGCGGCTGGCAGCCGCTCAAACTCGTCCGCAGGCAGGGCGCGGAGGACTCGCTGGTCACCTTCGCGGAGGTGTCCGCCGCCGAGAAATCCGGCGAGGCGGCCGTCAAGGCCGACATCGCCAAGCTCTTCCAGCAGGTACAGGACCTCGATCCGCTGACCCCGCTCACCGTGGTCTTCCTGGACGGCACCCCGGTCCACGCCACGGCCGCGGCGCTGGGCCACATCCGGGTGGGCGTACGCCGCGAACTCGACGCCTGAGCCGGGGTGCGCCGCGCCCCGGTGCCGGCGGCCCCTCCATGGGCGCGCGGCCGCCGGTGCCGTTCGGTGCCGCCCACCGGCCGGGCGGCCCCGGCCGGTGCCCGCGGCGCCGGGGCCCTGTCCCGGTGGGCGATCACCCGCCCGTCGGGCAGTTCGACCCCCACCGCGTCCCCCGGATGGTCCACGCAGGCCACCACGAACCCGTGGGAGGCCAGTTCCTCGGCCAGGCAGGTCAGCCCCGCCCGGTACTCCCCGAGGCCCGGGGAGAGCAGGACCAGCGGCCTGGCGGCGCCGCCCGCGGCGGGCGCGCCCTCGTACGCATGGGTCCGCACCCCGGCCAGGAGGCCGCTCGGTCCGGGGTCGAACTCGACGGCCTCCTCGTCCTCCTCGGCCTCCTCGGCCTCCTCGGCCCAGCCGTCCGCACCAGGGCCGCCACGGACGGGGACAGATAGCGGGCCGGTGGGCACGGACGACCCGCCACCGGGGCGGCGGGATACCACAGTTGGACCATCAGTTCCCGTGCGCGGTCCGCGTCCCAGGGGTCGGGCCGTGCCCCGTCGACGAGGTACACCGCCTCCGTGCCCACGTGGTGGTCACCGCTCGGTGGCGGCAGCCCTATCGCCCCGCTGTCGTGATCGATCGGCACGTCCGTCCCCTCCCCGTACGGCGCATGCCACTGATCCAAACCCAGGGCGGCGGGGGAACGCATCCGGACTTTCCGGCAGGCCGCCCGTCCGCCGCGCGAGCACCGGAGCGGAGCGAAGCGCGCGTCCCCGGGCCGCGGGCCCGCTGCCCGGAGGCCGGCCGTGCCCGCACGGCCACGGCCGCCGGCGGTCAGTCCACGGGCAGGCGTTCACCGCAGCGGTTGCAGAACCGTGCGTCGGTCTCGGTGGCCATCCGTCCGCAGGCGGCGCAGAGCCGATGGAGCATGCAGGGCGCCTCCCCGCCCTCGCCGCGCGCCCGGACCATGAGCCCCGGACGACGGCGGTGCGCGGTGAGGTAGACCAGCCCCTCCTCACCCGCTGCCAGGGCCCGGCGGCTGCCGCGCGGGAGCCACACGACGGCCCCGGGCCGGAGTTGCTGGGTCTCGCCGGTCGTCTCCAGCCGTCCGCTGCCGTCCGTGACGAACAACAGGACGTCCAGGTCGCTCTCGACGGACGCCGCGACCTCGGCACCGGCCGGCAGCCGCACCAGGTTCGCGTCCAACTGGCGGCTCGGCCGGTCGAGCCGCCACACGGCCCCGGTCCTGTCCGGCGGCAGGTCGCGCAGCAGGTCCGTCATGCGGGCCAGCACGCCGGGCGCCGCGTCCCGTTCCACGTCGTCGTGCATACGCCCTCCGATGTGGCAGGCCCCTGGCCCGCGCTCCCGGCCCCCGGTCCGCCGTCCCGCCGCCGGTGGGCACGCCTTGTCCTCGATGACGTGGGCGCCGGTGGTCCGGACCCCCGGCGGCGATGCACGTCGCGGGACTCAGGGTACTTCGGGAGGGTGAGCGGCGGGCGGGGGCGGCGGGCCCGGGCGGGCTTCCGGCGTCCGGTGCGGACGGCACCGGCCGGCTCCGGACGCGCGGGGACGGCAACGGCCCGAACGACCGGGCCTGTACCCCCGGTGGCCCGCTGCCCCGCGCCGTCCGGCGCACCCGCCCCCGCCGTCGCCCACCGCGCGGCCGCGGTCAGGTGGCCGGCACCGGGGTCCGGATGCTGCCGAGGTCCTGGTCCGCCAGGTCCGGGCGGGCGGTGAGCAGCGCGTGGACCGCCCGCGACAACGGCAGCGGGGCATGGGCGGTGGCCAGGGCGACGTCCTTGGCGGCCAGGGCCACCGGGAAGTGGGAGCCGTCGGCGAAGGCGCGGGCGACCGCTCCGGCGAGCGGGCCGCGGGCCAGCTCCTCGCGGACCAGGCCGGTGGGCAGCCCCAGCGCATCACCCAGCCGGAGTGACTCGGCGACCAGGGCCACGCCGCCGATCGCCGCGTTGATCAGGACCAGTTTCAGGGCGGCGCCGGATCCGGGGGCACCGCACTCGGTGACCTCTCCGAACCGGCCGAGGACGGTGCGCACCGGTCCGGGCAGCGGCCCGCCCGCCAGCACCCACAACGTCCCGGCGGCTGCCCGGTCCACGCTGCCCATCACCGGCGCGTCGGTCAGCGACACGCCGTCCGGGAGGCGGGCGGCGAGCTGCCGGACGGTTTTCGGCCCCACGGTGGAGGTGTCGATCCAATGGGTTCCGGGCCGCAGGGCGGGGATGAGGTCATCCGCCACGGCATGCGCGGCGGCCGGGTCGGCGAGCATGGTGACCACGATGCCGGCGTCGCGGACGGCCTCGGCGGGCCCGTCCGCGAGCCGGGCGCCCGCCGCGCGCAGCGGTTCGGCCCTGGACGCCGTGCGGTTCCACACGGTCAGCGGGTGTCCGGCGGCGAGCAGCCGCCGGGCCATCGGCTCGCCCATGCTTCCGAGGCCGAGGAATGCGATCTTCTCCATGGCTCTGACGCTAGGCCCCGCGACGCTATGCGACAAGCGAATGTCTAGCATGCTCGCCATGCCTGCTTCGCATAGCTTGTACGAGGTCTTCCTGCGCGTCGCCCAGGACGGCTCCTTCACCGCCGCCGCCCAGGCGCTGGGTTACACCCAGTCCGCCGTGTCCCGGCAGATCCAGACCCTGGAGGACGAGTGGGGCACGGCCCTGTTCGACCGGCTGCCGCGCGGGGTGCGGCTGACCGAGGCGGGGCGGGTGCTGCTGCCGCACGCCGAGGGCATGCGGAACCGGCTGCGCACGGCCCGCGCCGAGCTGGACGCGCTGCGCTCGCTGGGCGGGGGGACCCTGCGGATCGGGGCCTTCGCCGCCGCCGACGTGTCGTTGGTTCCGCACGCCATGGCCGTGTTCGGGGACCGGCATCCGGCCGTCACCGTGGTGCACACCGAGGGCCCGACGGCCAAGCACGTCGCGCTGCTCGCGGAGGGCGGCCTCGACCTGGCGGTGCTGAGCACCCCCGCCGGGGTGCCGCTGTCCGGCCCCGAACTGCACCACCTGCTGGACGAGCCGATGTACCTGGCGCTCCCCCGGGCCCATCGCTTCGCCGGGCGTCCCCGGCTGCGGCTCGCCGAACTCGCCGACGAGGACTGGATCGAGGGCGCCGTGCGGCCGGAGCAGACCCTGCTGGCGCCGGCGCTGGCCTCGGGGTTCCGGCCGCGCGTGGCCTTCCGGGTCAACGACTGGACGGCGAAGCAGGGCTTCGTCGCCGCGGGCCTGGGCATCACCGTGCTGCCGGCCCTGGCGGCCGGGGCGGCCCGGCCCGACATCGCGCTGGTGCCCGTGGACCGGGCGGACCTGCCCTGCCGGAAGGTGTACGCGGGCACGCCCCGCGGGCGCGGCCACTCCCCCGCGGTCGGCGCCTTCCTCGCGCTGCTCCGGGCCGCCGCCGAGCGGCTGGCGACGCCGGCCCGGTGAGGACCGTTGCGCCGGCTCGCCCGGCCGGCGCCGGGGCGCGGACCCGGCGCCGGGGCCACCCGGTCGGCGGCGCGCCATCGGGCCCGGATCAGGCCGGCCGCGCGCCGGGCCGGGCACCGCGCCGGTTCACGGCAGCCGGACGGTGCGCACGATCCGCGCGGTGCCGCCCAGCCGGACCAGCGGGCCCGCCGGGCCGGGCCGGGCGGTGGCGGTGATGGTGGCGGGGCTGTGCAGGGAGTCACCCATGTCGACGACGATCCCGGTGGGGCCGTGGCCGGACAGGTGGGCGGCGAGGCAGGCGGTGCTGTTCGCGTTGGCGATGTCCTCCGGGACGCCGATCGACGGGGCGAACATCCGGGCCGCGACCCGGCCGGTGCCGGTCGGCACGGAGTGGACGTAGCAGCCGAGGAGTCCGAAGCGGTCACAGGTGGTGCGGAGCCGGTGGAGGTCCGGGGCGAGGGCGGCGAGAGCGGACCGCGTGGCGACGGGGACCAGGACCCGCGGCCGCCCCGTCGAGGCGACGCGGATGCCGGCGGCGAGCGGGTCCGCGGGGAGGCCCAGGGCGGACAGGATGCCGCTGCGTTCGCCGGCGGTGGGCGCGCGCAGCCGTACCGGCCCGGCGTCGAAGTCGGCCTCGATGTACGCCCCGGCCCGGGCGGACCGGCCGGTGAAGACGCGTCCGCTCGCCCGGAGGGTCCACCGGCGCTCCTCGCCTCCGGTCCGCGCGGCGAGGAAGGCCAGTGCGGCCACCGTCCCGTGCCCGCACGCGGGCAGTTCGCCCTCGGCGGTGAAGAAGCGCAGCGACACCAGCGGGCCGCCGGGCCGGCCGTCCGCCACGGAGACGAAGACGGCATGCGAGGTGCCCGCCACCACCGGGAGGCGGCGGCGGTCGTCATCGCTCAGGGACGCCTCGTACGTCACCGCGGTGGGGCTGCCGCCCGCGCCGTCCCGCAGGCACGCGTGGACGATCGCGACGGGCAGGCCGCCGCCGGTCACCGGCGGCCTCCCGGCCGCACGACCGCTTCGGCCCGGGTGTACTGCCCGCCACTGTCCTCACGCACGGCGGCGGCCGGCGCCCGGAGCGGCGAGAAGGTGCGCCGGGGCGCCGGGCGCGGGCCGGACCCCCGCCGCGCCCCGGCCGCGCGCGGCGCCCGGGGTGCGGCGCGGTCGGCGCCGGGTGCGGTGGTCAGCGTGCCGGGAATGGGATCCCCCAGGTCTCCTCGGGCAGCAGCAGCGCGTTGGCCAGGTGGCTGATGGTCCGGTACCAGCCGGTCAGCACCAGGAGTTCGAGCAGCTGGGCGTCGTCGTAGTGCGGTCGCAGTGCGTCCCAGGCGGGTTGCGAGAGCCGTGCCGTGTCGTGCAGTTCGTCGACCGCGTCCAGCAGGGCCGCGTGCCGTGGCTGCCACGGGGCGCGGGCCGCGGGGTCGGGGTCGGCGGTCGCCCGCAACAGGTCGAGGCTCAGTCCGGCCTTCCGGGCCAGGGTCGCGGCGTGTACGCCCCATTCGTAGGCGCAGCCGCTGCGCGCGGTCACCCTGGCGATGACGATCTCGCGGTCGGCGGCGGGCAGCAGCCCGTGGCCGAGCAGCCCGGCCCCCAGGGCGAACATGCGGGAGGCCAGCTCGGGGTTGCGGTGCAGCACCCGGAAGAGCGTGAGCGGTTCGTGCGGCACGCCGGGCGGCATCCAACGGCGGAGCGCCTGGTCCACGGCGGCCGGGTAGGGCGGTTCGAGCGGTTCGATGCGCGGCATGACGAGCCCCCTGCTTCGGTTTCCGAACCACTATGATGCTTCGTCAAGCGAAGCACAAGGAGGAGACGTGGACGCCGCAACACCACGGCCGGGGGTGCCCGTACGGGGGTCGACGTCGGGCCGTCCGGTCATGGCCGCACTGGATCTGCTCGGGCGGCGCTGGACGCTGCGCATCCTGTGGGAGCTGAGCCGGACCCCGGCCGGCTTCCGCGAGTTGCAGCGCCGGTGCGAGCACATGTCCTCCAGTGTGCTCAGCGCCCGGCTCGGGGAGCTGACCGAGGCCCGCCTGCTCGCCCTGCACGACGACGGCTACCACCTCACCGGGCTGGGCGCGGACCTCGTCGAGGCCCTCCGCCCGTTGAACGCCTGGAGCCGGCGGTGGGCGCGGGAGACGGACACCGGCGCCCCGGACGGATCCGGCGGGTGACGACGGCCGGTGCCGCCCGGCGCCACCGGGGCGGTGCCGCTCGCCGTACCCGCCGGGGAAGGCGTGTCAGGTGGCGTTGAGGGCGACCGTGGGGTGCAGGCGGGACGCCCGTACCGCCGGATACAGACCCGCCAGCACGCCGATGAGCAGCGTCGCCGCGAAGCCGACCGCCACCGACCAGGGCGGGACCACGGCGGTCCAGCCCTGCGCGAGGGCGAACCCGAACGTCGTCGCCGTGCCGAGCAGGGCGCCCGCCGCGCCGCCGAGGGCCGACAGCAGCAGGGACTCGGTGAGGAACTGCAGCCGGATCGCGTTCCTGGTGGCGCCGATCGCCCGGCGCAGACCGATCTCCTGACGGCGCTCCAGCACCGAGATGACCATGGTGTTGGCCACGCCCACCCCGCCGACCAGCAGGGCCACCGCGCCCAGGGCGAGCATCAGGGTGGTCAGGCCCTTGTCGGTCGCCGCCTTCGCCGCGAGCGCGTCCGAGGGGCGGGAGACCTTGACGGAGCCTTCGGCGCCGGGGCTCACCGTGCGGGCCAGCACCTCGCGTACGTCCTCGACCGTGGCGTCCGGGGAACGCTCGAAGATCATCGAGGGGTGGCCGTCGAAGCCGAAGTACCGCTCGGCGGCGGGAAAGCCGACCATCGCCACCCGGTCCAGGGTCGGGACCAGTTCCACCGGCCGGAGGATGCCGACCACGACCACGTACTCGTCGTTCATCATGATCTTCTCACCGGGTTCGGTGATGCCCAGGCGCCGGGCGGCGACCGAGCCGAGGACCGTGACCGGCAGCCGTTCGTTGGCCCTGTTCAGCCAGGTGCCCTTGGCCACGCGGACGTTGAGGGCGGCCAGCAGGTCCGTACGGGCCGCCTGGGTGGTGACGCCCGCGGTGCGCTCCTCGGGCACCACGTCGCTGCGGCGGATCCTGGCGTCCACGTCCCCGGTCGCCGTGGCGTGCCGGACCGGGCCGATGCGCTCGACCATCGCCACCGCCGATTTGGGCAGCTTCAGCGCCTGTCCCTGCGCGTCCTTGCCCGCCTCCACGGTGAGGAGGTTGGTGCCGAGGCGGTCCAGCCGGGCCATCAGGTCCGACTTGCTGGACTGGGACAGGCCCACCACCGCGATCATCGTGGCGATCCCGATGGCGATGCCGAGGGCGGACAGCACGACCCGGGCGCGCCGGGCGCCCAGCCCGACCGCGCCGAGGCGGAGCACGTCGCCCGGTGGCAGCCGGGACGCCTTGAGACGGGGCGGCCGGCCGGCCGGGGCCGGCCGCCGGTCGAGGGCGCTCACGGTGAACCCACCTCCAGGACATGGGAGTCGGACACGATCGCGCCGTCCCGGAAGCGGACCCGGCGCGGCAGCGACTGCGCGATGCCGGTGTCATGGGTGATCACGCAGACCGTGGTACCCGCCGCGTTCAGCTCGTGGAGCAGTTCCATGACGACCTCGCCGGACGCCGTGTCCAGGGCGCCGGTCGGTTCGTCGGCGAGCAGCAGGTCCGGTTCGCCGACCAGCGCGCGGGCGATGGCGACGCGCTGCTTCTCACCCCCGGAGAGCTCGGCGGGGCGGTGGTCGAGGCGGTGGCCGAGGCGGACGCGCTCCAGCGCGGCCCGCGCGCGGGCCCGGCGCTCCTTGACGGGGACCCCCGCGTACAGCAGGCCGTCCGCGACGTTGCCGACGGCGTCGCGGCCCGCCGCCAGGTGGAAGTGCTGGAACACGAAGCCGATGTGGCGCGCCCGCAGCGCGGACAGCTGCGCGTCCGACAGCCGGCCCACGTCGTACCCGGCGACCCGGACCGTGCCCGCGGTGGGCGCGTCGAGGGTGCCGATGACGTTGAGCATCGTGGACTTGCCGGACCCCGACGGGCCCACGATCGCGAGGAGTTCGCCCGCCCGGACGGTGAGGCTCACGCCACGCAGCGCGTGCACGCCGCCGGCATAGGACTTGACGACGTCCCGCAGTTCGACGACGGGCGGCGGGCCGGATGAGGAGTGCGTCATTCCGTGGCCACCCCGACCGTGAGGCCCTCCTTGATCTGCCCGCCCCGGACCTCGATGCGGCCGTCGGCCGTCATCCCGGTCTCCACCCGCACCATCCGGGACGTGGCGCCCTCGATGACCTGCAGGCCGTAGCCGCCGTCCGGCCCGCGCAGCGCGACGATCGCCTCCACCGGGACGGTGAGGACGTTCTCGCGGCTCTCGCTGACGAACTTCACACTCGCCGTGGCCCGGGTGTCCTCGCCGGACACCGCCGAGGCGCCGCCGTCCAGGGTGACCTCGACGGTGATGCCGTCCTGGGGCGCGGCCTCCGGCGAGCCTTCCGGCCGGACCGTGCCGGTGACCCGGCCGCGCCGGTCCGCGCCGCTGGGCAGGGTGACCTCGACCCGGGTGCCGTGCGCGGTGAGCGAGGCGTCGCCCTGGTCGAGCTCCGCGCGCACCACCGGTCTGCTGGAGGCGACGGTGAGGACGACCGTGTCCGGCCCCACCTGGTCGGCGAGCGCCGCGTCCGCGCCCACCACGGTGACCTGCTCGGGCTGGAAGACGACGTCGCCCTGGCCGACCCGGCCGGTGGGGGTGCGGTTGAGGGACTTCTGCCACTGCTGGACGGCGGCCTTCGTCGCCCCGTCGAAGCGCGGGTCCACGTAGAGCCCGCTGCCGTAGCCGAGCGCGACGAGGTTGCGTTCCAGCTGCAGTACGTCGCTGCCGCGGGCGCCGACCTTCATCTCGCGGAAGGCGGGCACCGGTCCGTACAGCAGGGTGACCGGCTTGTCGTCCCGTTCGTAGAGGGCCTGGCCGCGGGTGACCGTTGCGCCCTCCCGTGCCGCGACCGTCACGGTGCCGGCCACCGCCGACTTCACCGCGCGCCGCTGCGCGAAGTCGATCTTTCCGTCGACGGTCTTGGACTGGACGAGGTCGGCCCGGGTGATGGTGGCGGTGGCCGGGGGCGGGTCGTCGCGGCCGTCCCCGGCACCGTCGCCGCCACCGCCGTACGCCAGGGCGCCCGCGCCCAGTGCCGCGGCGGCGACCGCGGCGCCGCCGACGAGGAATCCGGTACGGTGCTTCATCTACTGCATCCCGTCCAGGCCCTCGAGCAGCTTGCCCTTGCACGCCTCGCGGGCCTCCCGGTACGCGGGAGAGTTCCTGTCGAGGGTCGGGTTCACGGGGTCGGGGTCGCCGCCGGGGATGACCTCGCCGCCGGACATGGTGGGGTTGGTGAAGGTGGAGGCGCCGTTCTCCCGCATGCACTTGGCGTGCGCCAGCATGGACTCGTAGTCCCGCTGCGCGTCGCGTTCCGGCTCCAGCTTCATGGCCTCGGCCATCTCCGGGCCGCAGACGCCGTTCCTGCCGCCCTTCTGCTCCTCGCCGCTGCCGTTCGGGTCGGTGATCTCGTCGATCCGCGCCCAGTCCAGGTAGCCGCTCAGCTTGGGGTCGGGGAAGTCCGCCACCCCGCCCTTGGTCCGCATGCACCGGACGTACTTCAGCTGCGCGTCGTAGAAGGCGCTCTTGCCCTCGGCGGAGGATCCGGAGGAGGCCGGGCCCTTGCCGGACGTCCGGTCCGCGGTCGGTCCGCCGGGCGCGGACGCGACCTCGTCGCCCCGTTCCAGGCCCGTTCCTTCCCCGCCGCCGCAGGCGACGCACAGGGCGAGGAGGGGGGCGGCGACGGCTGTGGCGAGCCGGAGCCGGGCGGTGGCACGGGAAGCGGTGTGGAAGCTCATGCGGACCACCGTCGGCCCGGCACGTGGTGACCGGTCCATGGCCGTGTGATGAGCAGGTAACAATGCGCGGGGCGGCGGTTCCGCCCGCCGCCGCCGGGCCTGGGCCGGGCGCACCGTCGCGCATAATCGGCCCCATGCCCCACGTACTGCTGATCGAGGACGACGTGTCCGTGCGCGACGGGATGGAACTGGTACTGCGCCGGCACGGATACGACGTCGGCACGGCCGCCACCGGTGAGGAGGGGCTCGCCCTGCTGGCCGGGCCGGCCGGCGCCGCCGCCGACCTCGCCGTGCTCGACCTGATGCTGCCCGGCATCGACGGTTTCGAGGTCTGCCGCCGTCTGCGGGCCGCCGGCTCGACGGTGCCGGTGATCATGCTCACCGCGCGCGGCGACGACGGCGACATCGTGCGGGGCCTGGAGGCGGGCGCCGACGACTACGTGGTGAAGCCGGTGACCGCTCCGGTGCTGGAGGCCAGGATCAGGGCGGCGCTGCGACGGGCCGAACCGGTTCGGTCGGCCGGCGGCGAGGACCACGCGGGGCTGGTCATCGACCGGGCCGCGATCACCGTCGCCAAGCGCGGGGCGCCGATCGCCCTGCCGCCCACCGAACTGCGGCTGCTGCTGGAGCTCTCGGCCTCCCCGGCCCGGGTGTTCAGCCGCGAGCAGTTGCTGCGGTCCGTGTGGGACCACGACTTCCTGGGAGACTCGCGGCTGGTGGACGCGGCGGTCGGGCGGCTTCGCGCCAAGATCGAGGACGTCCCCGCGCGGCCGCGCTACGTCCAGACGGTCCGGGGCTTCGGCTACCGCTTCGGGCCGGTGTGACCGTGCGCCGCCCCAGCCCGCGCGGCCCGCGGCGGCTCGGCGGGCTGCGCACCCGGCTCGTCGTCGCCTTCGTGCTGGTCGCCCTCATCAGCGCGGTCACCGCGACCGCGCTCGCCTACCGCGAGTCGCGCAGCGCCGTCCTGCAGCGCAAGCAGGACGCGGTGCGCACCGAGTTCCGCAACCGGGTGGAGCAGGCCGCCGCCGACTTCGACGTCCCGGCCGACGGGGTCGCGCTCACCCGCTTCGCGACCCGGGTCGCGGACGGGCTCGGCGACGGCGCCGTCGTGGTGGCCCGGTACCGCTCCCTCACCGTGTCGTCCGACGCCTCCGCCGACCGCTCGCCGATCACGCCCGCGCTGCGCGAGGCGGTGCGCACCCGCAACCGGATGAGCTTCCAGCGGGTCGACCGGCACGGCAGTCCCTACCTGGTCGTGGGCACCCCCGTCACGCTCGACTCGGCGGCGCCCTCCGGCCTCGACGTCTACGCCATCAGCTCGCTGCGGGCCGAGCGTGAGGACACGGCCGGGGTGCTGGACGCGGTCCGCGACGGCATCGTGCCGGTGGTGCTGCTCGCCGCCGTGCTGGCGCTGCTCGCCGCCGGCACCGTGCTCCGCCCGGTACGCGAGCTGGAGCGGGCCACCCGGCGGCACGCGTCCGGCGACCTCAGCTCCCGGGTCAGGGTGCGGGGCAGCGATGAACTCGCCGACCTGGCCCGGGACTTCAACGAGACGGCGAACGCCCTGGAGGCGTCCGTCACCGAGCTGCGCGAGCAGGACGCGCGGGCCAGGCGGTTCGTCGCCGACGTGTCGCACGAACTGCGCACCCCGCTCGCCGCGATGACGATGGTCGCCACCGTTCTCGACGAGGACGCGGGAGCGCTGCCGCCGGACACCGCGCACGCCGCCCGCACGGTCAGCGAGGAGACCGCCCGGCTCACCCGGCTGGTGGACGACCTGATGGAGATGTCGCGCTTCGACTCGGGAGCCGCGCGGCTCCACCTCACCGACACCGATCTCGCCGAGGCCGTCCGCGCCGCGCTCTCCCTGCGCGGCTGGACCGACCGGGTGCGCACCGACCTCCCGCCGGGCATACGGGCGTCGGTCGACCGGCGGCGGATCGACGTGATCGTCGCCAATCTCGTCGGCAACGCCCTCCGGCACGGGGCCGAGCCCGTGACGCTCGCCCTGGCCGCCGACCCGGCCGGGGGCCGGGTGACCGTCGAGGTCGCCGACCGCGGCCCCGGGCTGCCGCCCGAGGCGCTGTCCCATGTCTTCGACCGCTTCTACAAGGCGGACACCGCCCGCACCCGGTCGAAGGGGAGCGGCCTGGGTACCGCCATCGCGCTGGAGAACGCGCGCCTGCACGGGGGCACCATCGAGGCGGCCAACAGACCCGGCGGCGGAGCGGTGTTCACGCTGGCACTGCCGTGGCGGCTCACCCACGGGGGGAACCGATGAGGGCCGCACGCCGGGGGAACCGGGCCGTGCTCGTGGCTCTCTCGGCCGCGCTGCTCGCCGGATGCGGGGTGCCCTCCACCGGTGTCCTGGACGGCGGCCGGGCGGCCGGCGGGCTCACCAGGAACCTGCGTCTGTACTTCGTCTCCCCGGCCGGCCGGCTGGAGGCGGTGTCCCGCCCGGAGGTCCCGGCGTCCAAGGTCACCGACCCCAGGGGCGTCATCAAGCTGCTCATGGCCGGCCCGACGGAGGCGGAGCGCGCGTCCGGGCTCACCACCTCGGTGACCCCGGACGGTCCCTACGAGACCACGGTCGGCCCGGACACGGTCACGGTCGACGTCCCGCGGCAGGAACTCTCCGCCTCCTCCCCCGGCGACCGGAACCTGGCGGGGCAGCTGGTGTGCAGCATTGCCCGGGCCCGCACCATGGCCGACGGCGGCGGCACCCGGCAGACCGACGACATCCGGGTCACCGTGCGGGCGCGCAGCGGGCGGCCGGCGACCCATGTGTGCTCGGACTTCCTCGGCTGAGCGCGCTGGCCCCGGTGCCGGACACCGGGGTGCGCCGGCGTCGCGCGGCCCGGGTGCGGGCTCGGGGCGTCCGGCGGTGCGGCCGTCGCCGGCGGACGGCCGTCCGCCGGTCGCGGGCCCGAGGGGGCGGCGGGCGGGCCGGCCCGGTCCGGCCGGGACGCTCAGCCCGCCGGTCGCGGCACCGCCGCCCGCTGCTCGAGCCTGCGGAGCGCCATCTCGCCCCACTGGAGGTTCTCCCGCTCGAAGGACATGCCGCGGAGCAGGGTGAGGTACGGGCCGATCCGGTCGGCCTCGGCGAAGAACTCCTCCTCGGTGCGGCCGCCGAGCAGCCGTTCCTGGAGCCGCCGGTAGTGGGCGAGTTTGGCGGTGGCCCACGCCATGCGTTCGGTGATCGCGGCCCGGACGGCTCCGAGGTCGCCCACGTCCGCGCACTGGACCTTGACCATGAGCTCGTCCCGGATCGCCGTCGGCTTGCCGGGCGGCTCGGCGACGTAGTCCCGTACCGCCGCCATACCGGCGTCGGTGAGGGAGAAGAGGCGCTTGTTGGGGCGGCGTTCCTGTTCGACGACCCGGGCGGCGATGAGCCCCTCGGCCGCCATGCGCTCCAGCTCCCGGTAGAGCTGCTGGGGGGTGGCCATCCAGAAGTTGGCGACGGCGGCGTCGAACTCCTTGGCGAGGTCGTACCCGGACGCCTCGCCTCTCAGCAGTGCGGCCATCAGTGCGTTACGCAGTGCCATCGCGCCACATTAGCACCGCGTTGACTAATCAACGAGGTGACCATCCGTTCCGGGCCGAGGACGCCGGGAGCGGACCGCCGGCCGCCCGGTTCCGGGGGGCTGGACAGACACCGGAACGCCCACCTACTCTCCAGTACACCTAATCAACTTTTTGAATAGAGGTGGAGTCCGTGCACCCGTTCCGCGAAGCCGTCGAGACCCGGGACGAGCAGGCCCTGGAAGCACTGCTGGCCGACGACGTCGTCTTCACCAGTCCGGTCGCCTTCAGGCCGTACGCCGGCAAGGCGATCACCGCCGCCATCCTGCGCGGCGTGCTCCGCGTGCTGGAGGACTTCCGCTACGTCCGGGAGATCGGCGCCTCCGACGGCCGCGACCACGCCCTCGTCTTCACCGCCACCGTCGCCGGCAAGCAGATCCAGGGCTGCGACTTCCTGCACGTCGACGACGACGGGAGGATCGACGACTTCGTCGTCATGGTCCGCCCGCTGTCGGCCGCCACCGCGCTCGCCGAGGCGATGGGCGCGCAGTTCGAGCGGATCTCCCGGGAGGCGGCCGGGCGGTGACCGGCGACGACGACGCGGTCACCGGCGCGGGCGGGGCATGGCCGGCCCGGCCCCGCCGGGGAACGCCCTGTCCCGCGGCCCCGCCCGTGCGTGCGGTGACGGCGTCCGCTCACCCGGCGCCGCAGGGCGGGTCGTAGGGCAGGTCCGGCGACACGTACGTCCTCCACCGGGCGGCCGTCATGGCCCGCCGGGTCGAGGCGCACAGCAGGGTGCGGGCGCGGGCCGGGTCGTTCTGCCACAGGCGTACGGTCCCGTCCGCACCGCCGGTGATCAGCGGACCGCCGCGCGGCCCGAAGGACAGCGCGAGGACCGGGCCCGCGTGGCCGGTGACGGGAAGCCCGTGGGCGGTGGTGCGGGCGGGGTCGGAGGTGTCCCACAGCTGGATCTGTCCGACGGCGTTGCCGCTGGCGAGCAGCGCGCGGTCCGGGGCGAAGGCCACGCTGTTGACGATCCCGCCGGCGAGCAGCGGATCCCCGACGGCGGCCGGGGACCGGGGCCGGGAGACGTTCCACAGCCGGATCTTGCTGTCCCCGTTGCCGGTGGCGACCAGCGGTGCCCGCGGGTCGGCGGCGAGGGAGAAGACCAGCTGGGAGCTGTTCACCTCGCCGGTGCGCACCGGGACGGCACCGGCGCCGGTGCGCCAGACGCGGACCGGGCCCAGGATGTCGCCGGTGTAGACCTGACCGCCCCGAGGCGCCGTCGCCATCCCCTTGACCGGTGTCCGCTGGCCGGCCAGTTCGCCGTCGCCGAGCGCGGCGGGGCGGGCGGGGTCCGAGACGTCCCAGGCGCGGAGTCCGCCGACCAGGCCCCCCTCGAAGCTCATGGCGGAGGCGAGCAGAGTGTGCCCGTCGGCGTCGAAGGCCAGGGCCCCGACGGGCTTCCGCTGGCCGGGCAGCGCCGCTCCCACCTGCAAGGGGCGGGTCGGGGCCGACACGTCCCACAGGCGCACACCGCCACCGCTGTCCCCGGTGGCCAGCAGGGGCCCACCGGGGCCCTTGGGCCGGAACACCAGCGCGTTCACGCCGGTGCGGAACGGCGGAAGCGCGCCGAGGCGGGTCAGCCGGGCCGGATCGGAGACGTCCCACAGGGTGACCTCGGAACCGGAGGCCACCGCCAGCAGCCGTCCGTCACCGGTCACCGCCAGCGCGCCGGCACTCTGGCCGCCCCCGGTGACCGCCATCGTCGGGGGCAGCCGCCACAGCTGCACCTTGCCGTCCCCACCGCCGCTGGCCAGGGTGGATCCGCCGGCGTCGAAGGACAGGCTGGTGACGATGGTGGCGTGGCCGCGCAGCGCCGGGCCCAGCACCCTGGTCTGCCGGGGGGCACCGGTGTTCCACAGGTAGACGCTGCCGGAGTTGTCCCCGGTGGCGAGCACCCTGCCGTCCGGGCTGAAGGCGACGGAGTAGACCGAGGTGTTGAAGTACAGCTGGTTCGCGGCCTTCGGGCGACGCCGGTCCGAGACGTCCCAGACCACCACCCGGTTGTCGCTCCCCGCACTGGCCACCGTCCGTCCGTCGGGGCTGTACGCCACCTGGTTGACGATGCTCGTGTGGCCGCCGAGGCCACCGCCCAGGGCGACCGGACGGGCCGGGTCCGAGACGTCCCACAGCCGCAGCAGCGTCGTTCGGTCACTCCCCGGGCCGGTGCCGCCGCCGGCGACCAGGGTTCTGCCGTCCGGGCTGAAGGCCACCGAGTGGACGCCCTGCCGCCGGACCGACAGCACGGTGCTCAGCCGGTGCGGACGCCGCGGGTCGGCCACGCTCCACAACTCCACGGTGCCGGTCGCGGCATCGCCGGACTGGAAGTAGGTGGTGAGCGCCAGAGTCCGGCCGTCCGGGGCGAACCTCACGCTGCCCACCGGGCCCCTGGACACCGCCGTGGCGGCCGACAGGGCCACCGGGTGCCGGGGGTCGGAGACGTCCAGGATGCGCAGCCGCCCGTTCGACCCGCCCACGGCCAGCAGGTCGCCCCGCGGGCTGTACGCGACCGACGCGGTGCGGACCCCCTTCTTGTTCCTGACGCTGGGGATCAGCGGTTTCGGTCGGACCGGGTCCGAGGCGTCCCACAGCCGCATCGAGCCCGCCGCGGTGGCCAGCCGGCCGCGCGGGCCGAACGCGACCGAGTACACGGTGTCGTACCGCTGCGGCAGCGGGGTGGACAGCACCGAGCCCGCCTCCGTCGCCAGCCGCGAACGCAGCTCGGCCGTGGGCCGCATCCGGTACGCGACCAGGTCGAGCTGCGCGGCGAGCGCGCCGTCGGTCTCGCGCCGGCGGTCGGCCTCGGCGGTGACCCGGTCGAAGATCGCGGCGTCGCGCTGCCGCAGGGCGTTGCGCCGCTGCTCCAGGGCGTTGCCCTTCTGGGTGAACGCGAACCCCGCCGCCACCGAGGCGAGCAGCGCCAGGACGACGATCGAGGCCACCGCGCCGCGCCGGATCAGCTGGGCGCGGCGCTGCTGCCGGCGGGAGGCGGCGAGGAACTCGGCGATCAGCGGGGTGACGTCGTCGTGGCTGTGGTCCGCCGCCCAGGAACGGGCCAGCTCCAGCCGCGCGCCCCGGTACAGCCGGGTCACGTCCTTGCGCCCGCCGCGCCGCCAGGCGACGGCCGCCTCCTCCAGCTCCTGCCGGTCGGGCACACCGGTCCTGCCGGCCGCCCCGATCCAGGTGTCGCGCAGCCGCGGCCACGCCCGCAGCAGCGCCTCGTGGGTCACCTCGACGGTGCCCTCGCCGCGCTCCACGTCCTGGGTGAGCAGGCGGGCACGGGTGAACCGCTCGACCAGCTCCGGGACGGCCCGCGGGTCGGCGGCGGTCAGCAGCAGGTCGCGGCGGGTCCGGCGGCGACGGGTCAGCTCGCCGTTCTCGCCGATCCTGACCAGGCTGAGGAACATCAGCCGCGCCGCCCGCCGGGCCGGCGGCGTCAGCTTGCGGAACTCCTCCTCGGCGGTGGCCGCCACCGCGCGGTCGATGCCCCCGGTGTCGCGGTAGCTGCCCACCGTCAGGGTGTCGCCCCGGCGCTCCAGCCAGGTCGCCCGCAGCGCGTGCGCGAGCAGCGGCAGCCGCCCGGCCTCGTACCCGCCCTCGTCCTGCCGGGCGGTGCCGCGCAGGTCGCGCAGGATCACGTCCACCAGTCCCGTGGCGAGCTTCAGCCGGCCGCGCCGAGCCGGTCCGGTCACCGCCCTGCGCACCTCGTCGTCGCTCATCGGGCCCACGATGACCTGACGGTTCACCAGGGCGTCGCGCAGGTGCGGGAAGGCGGCGCAGGAGCCGTAGGCGTCCGCGCGCAGCCCGTAGACCGCCAGCGCGACGGGCTCCGCGCCGCCCGGCGGACCGCTGCCGTCCCCGGCACTGGTGAGCGCCTCGAGGACGGCCACGAACCGGTGGCGCAGGGCGTCGTCCTGGCAGAGCGTGAACAGCTCCTCCAACTGGTCGACGACGAGCACCAGCCTGCCGCCCGGCGGCAGCCCGAGCCGGGCACGCGACAGCGCGACCAGGGGGCCGGGGCCGGCCTCCATCGCCTCCCTGACCAGGGTCTCCGGGGCGCCGAGGAGCCGGGCGAGCCCGGCGGCGAGCGCCGCCGGCGGATCGGCGGTGGGGGTGAGCAGCAGCTGCGGCCAGTGCCGGGAGCCGGGCAGCTGTCCCTTGGCCAGTTCGGGCAGCAGCCCGGCGCGCAGCAGTGACGACTTGCCCGCGCCGGACGGCGCGACCACGGCCAGCGGGCTGTGGTCGGCCAGGGACCGCTCCAGCCGGTCCAGCACCCTGGCGACCAGGACCTCCCGGCCGAAGAACCACGCGGCCTCGCCCCTGCGGAACGGGCGCAGCCCCGGGTACGGGCAGTCCTCCTCCGTCGCCGGGGCGGTGGTCCGCTCGGACTCCCCACCATCGGAGTGGTAGTGCTCGTGCCGGTGCTGGACCACACCGCCGTGCACCACGATCATGTTCTCCGCCGACTGGTACACCGCGCCGTGCCCGGACGCCCAGGCGTGCAGTTCGACGTCCGGCGACTCCCCGCCCTCGTCCTGACGCGGCGTCATGCGGGCCGGAATTCCGTCGTGGCCACCGGACGCTCCCGGGCGTCGGTGGTCGGCGCGCTCAGCACCGCCGTCGCCGCCCCGCCACCCGTTGCTCGTCCACGGTGATCCCCCTGAGCTCTCGCCCTGCGCGCCTGTCCACCGACCGACCACTACCGATGGTTCCGCACAAGTGGCACTCGCTGCCAGGGTCGGGCACGAGGAAACCGCCGTCCTTCGGCGCTGCCGGCTCCGGTGGGTCGGGGCTCCGGCGAGCAGCGCGGCGGAGCCGGCCGGGCGGTAGGGGCCGGCCGCGCGGGGCCGCCGCGCCGGGCCGGCCGCCGGGGCCCGGAGGGACGCCGTCCGCCGACCGCTGCGGTAGCCGATCTTGTCCTGGGCCCTGCGGGCAGGCACCCATCGAGCCGGCCGGGGAGGCGCACCGGCTCACCTCGTTCAACGGCAGGACCCCCGGCAGCCTGCTGGTGCTGTTCACGGACGCCACCTCGGGCGTCACGACGTACGCCGCCAACCGTTCGCTGTCGATCGCTCCCCCGGACGGCGAGGGTCGGGTGACGCTCGGCTTCGACCGCGCCGGGAACCTGCCGTGTGCCGACACCGACCTGGCGACCTGCCCGCTGCCGCCGGCGGAGAACCGGCTGCCGGTCACGATCGAGGCGGGCGAGCGGATCCCGCTGGAGCGCGGCGGGCAGCCCTGACCGTGCGCCGGACGTCCGGCCTGACCGCCGCGGTCCCGGTGGCCGCGCGCCCGGTCAGCGGCCGACGTAGGCCGCCAGGTGCTCGCCGGTGAGGGTGGAGCGGGCGGCGACCAGGTCGGCGGGGGTGCCCTCGAAGACGATCCGGCCGCCGTCGTGGCCCGCGCCGGGGCCGAGGTCGACGCTCCAGTCGGCATGGGCCATGACGGCCTGGTGGTGTTCGACGACGATGACCGACTTGCCGGAGTCCACCAGCCGGTCGAGCAGGCCGAGGAGTTGCTCGACGTCGGCGAGGTGGAGGCCGGTGGTCGGCTCGTCGAGGATGTAGATGCCACCCTTCTCGCCCATGCGGGTGGCGAGCTTGAGCCGTTGCCGCTCGCCGCCGGACAGCGTGGTGAGCGGCTGGCCGAGAGAGAGGTAGCCGAGCCCCACGTCGGCGAGCCGGCCGAGGATCGTGTGCGCGGCGGGCGTCCGCGCCTCGCCGGCCCCGAAGAACTCCTCGGCCTCGGTCACCGGCATCGCCAGCACCTCGCTGATGTCGCGGCCGCCGAGGCGGTACTCGAGGACGGACGCCTGGAACCGCTTCCCCTCGCACTCCTCGCAGGGGACGGCGACGCCGGCCATCATGGCCAGGTCGGTGTAGAGGACGCCGGCGCCGTTGCAGGCCGGGCAGGCTCCCTCGGAGTTGGCGCTGAACAGTGCCGGCTTCACGCCGTTGGCCTTCGCGAACGCCTTGCGGATCGGGTCGAGCAGTCCGGTGTACGTCGCCGGGTTGCTCCGCCGGGAGCCGCGGATGGCGCTCTGGTCGATCGACACCACGTCCTCGCCGGCCGGGATCGACCCGTGCACGAGCGAGCTCTTGCCGGAGCCGGCGACACCGGTGACGACGGTGAGCACCCCGAGCGGGATGTCGACGTCGACGTCGCGCAGGTTGTGCGTCGACGCGCCGCGGATCGCCAGCCGGCCGGTGGGCCGGCGCACCGTCTCCTTGAGCGCGGCCCGGTCGTCGAGGTGGCGGCCGGTCACGGTGCCGGCGGCCCGCAGTCCCTCGACGGTGCCCTCGTAGCACACCGTGCCGCCTTCGGCGCCCGCGCCGGGACCGAGGTCGACGACGTGGTCGGCGATCGCGATCGCCTCCGGCTTGTGCTCCACGACGAGCACCGTGTTGCCCTTGTCCCGCAGCCGCAGCAGCAGGCCGTTCATCCGCTGGATGTCATGGGGGTGCATGCCGATGGTGGGCTCGTCGAAGACGTAGGTGACATCGGTGAGCGAGGAGCCGAGGTGGCGGATCATCTTGACCCGCTGCGCCTCGCCGCCCGAGAGCGTGCCGGCGGCCCGGTCGAGCGAGAGGTAGCCGAGGCCGATCTCCACGAAGGAGTCGAGGGTCTGCCGGAGCGCGGCGAGCAGCGGCGCAACCGAGGGCTCGGCGAGGCCGCGCACCCATTCGGCCAGGTCGCGGATCTCCATCGCACAGGCGTCGGCGATGCTGATCTCCTTGATCTTCGACGACCGGGCCGCCTCGCTGAGCCGGGTGCCGTCGCAGTCGGGGCAGGCGGCGAAGGTGACCGCCCGCTCCACGAAGGCCCGGATGTGCGGCTGCATCGCCTCCTTGTCCTTGGCGAGGAACGACTTCTGGATCTTGGGGATGAGCCCCTCGTACGTGAGGTTCACCCCCTCGACCTTCACCTTGGTCGGCTCCCGGTAGAGGAAGTCCTGCATCTCCCTCTTGGTGTACTTGCGGATCGGCTTGTCCGGGTCGAGGAAGCCGGACTCGGCGTAGAGCCGCACGGTCCAGAAGCTGTCCGACTTCCAGCCGGGGATGGTGAACGCGCCCTCGGCGATCGACTTGGCGTCGTCGTAGAGCTGTGTGAGGTCGATGTCGGTGACGGTGCCCCGGCCCTCGCAACGTGTGCACATGCCGCCGGTGCGGGAGAAGGTGGCCTTCACGGTCCTGGTCCTGGCGGCCCCGCGCTCCACGGTGATGCCGCCGCTGGCGTGGACCGAGGCGACGTTGAAGGCGAACGCGCCGGGCGGGCCGAGGTGCGGCCTGCCGAGCCGGCTGAAGAGGATGCGCAGCATCGCGTTGGTGTCGGTGGCGGTGCCGACCGTGGAGCGCGGGTCGGCGCCCATCCGCTGCTGGTCGACGATGATCGCGGTGGTGAGCCCGTCGAGTACGTCGACCTCGGGCCGCGCCTGCGTCGGCATGAAGCCCTGGACGAAGGTGCTGTAGGTCTCGTTGATCAGCCGCTGCGACTCGGCGGCGATCGTGCCGAAGACCAGCGAACTCTTGCCCGAGCCGGAGACACCGGTGATCACCGTCAGCCGGCGCTTGGGGAGCTCGATGCTGACGTCCTTGAGGTTGTTCTCGCGCGCGCCGTGCACCCGGATCAGACCGTGGCTGTCGGCGGCGTGCGGGGCAGCCGGCGGCTTGTCCGCGCTCTGGGCCTTGCTCATTGGTGTCTCCTCTGTCGGCCGGGGCCGCTGCCGCGGTCTCACCGGCGCCGCGCGGCTCGGTCTCAGCCGGTGACCATGGTCGTCACCCTATCCGCGCCTCGCTGACCGGTGCTTCTCCATTCCTGACCCGCCTGACCGGTCAGGTCAGGCGTTTCGCCGGCGGTCGGGGCGTCCGACGGCGAGGTGCGCCGGACCCGGCGGCGGCCGGCCCCGGAAGGCGCTGCGCACGTTCGGGTGTACGCCGACGCCGCGGACATTGCGGACCGCCCCGGGGCGCGGAAGATGGATCTCACGGCGGTCCGGACTCGTCGACGCGGCCGTCGGGAGCGCGCCCGCCGCGGCCCGGGCCGGCGCGGGGCCGGGCGGACGCGGAGTCCCGGGAGGGCCCGGGCGAGCGGAAGGAGCCCCCATGTCCGCAGCGGATGCCGAGGTGGCGGTGCTGATCGTCGGTGCCGGGCCGGTCGGGCTCACCGCCCGGGCGCTGCTGGAGCGCTGGGGCGTGTCCGCGCTGTTGGTCGAGAAGCATGCCGAGCTGTCGCCCTTCCCGCGGTCCCGGCTGGTCAACGTGCGTTCCATGGAGATCTTCCGGCAGCTCGGGCTCACCGCCGAGATCACCGCCAACGCGTTCCCGCCGGAGTACGGGCGGATCCGCTTCCGGGACACCCTGTACGACCGGGACTTCGCCACCGCGGCGATGGTCGGGATCCGGGCGCCGGTTCCGGAGAGCCCCGTGACCGGGGTGGTCACCTCCCAGGACCGGCTGGAACCCACCCTCCTCGCCGCGGCGGAGGCCCCGATGCGGTTCGGGGTCGAGCTCGTCGAGCTGGCCGAGGAGTCCACGTGTGTGCGGGCGGTGCTCCTCGACCACCGCGACGGCGCCACGTCCCGGGTCCGCGCCCGGTACGTGCTCGCCGCCGACGGCGCGAACTCCACCGTCCGGCGGCTGCTGGGGATCGGCACCACCGGCCCCGGTGAGCTGGGCCATGTCACCACGGTGGTGTTCGACGCCGAACTCGGCCGCTGGTGCGCCGACCAGCCCGCGGGGGTCTACTTCACCGCGCACGGGACGTTCGCCCCGCTGTATCCCGAAGGGGGCTGGGCCTGGTTCGCCCCCACCCCCGAGGACGCCCCGGACGCCGACTGGTCCGGCGTCGTCTCGCGGGCGCTGGGTCCGGGCGCCGAGGTGCGCCCCGAGGTGCTGCGGGTCCAGCACTGGGTGATGAGCGCGTTCGTCGCCGAACGCTTCCGCCACGGCCGGATCCTGCTGGCCGGCGACGCCGCGCACGCGGTGCCCATCATCGGCGGGCTGGGCATGAACGCCGGCCTCGCCGACGTGCACAACCTGTGCTGGAAACTGGCCGGCGTGCTGCGCGGGTGGGCCGGGCCGCGGCTGGTGGACAGTTACGAGACGGAACGGCAGCCGGTGGCGCACCGGACTCTCCGTCAGGCGGTGGCCAACACCCAGCTCGCGATGCAGGTCCAGGACCGGCGCCGGGAGCAGCTCATGGCCGGCCGAACGGCCTCCGACCGGCTGGAACTGCCCTGGTCCGAGCGGTACTTCGCGCAGCTCGGGCTGGTACTCGGAGTGGCCTACCGCTCCGCCGCCGTCCTCTCCGGCGACGGCGCCGCGCCCGAGCCGTCCGAGCCGTCCGAGCCGTCCGAGGAGGGCACCGACTACCTCCCCACGGCGGAGCCGGGGCACCGCCTGCCGCACCGCTGGCTCAGCCCCGGCCGTTCCACGCTCGACGCCCTCGGTGAGTGGTTCACCCTGCTCACCCCGGATCCCGCCGGTTGGGAGCGGCAGGCCACCGCGCCGTGGCCGCTGCGCGTCGAGCCGCTGCCCGACGGGCTCGCCGGCGTCGGGGACCTCGGGCCGCACGGAGCGCTCCTGGTACGGCCGGACGGCCATGTCGGCGCGCGCTGGCCCGACGGCCCGCCGAGCGCATCCACCCTCGGCGAGGCCCTTGCCTCGACCACCGGTGCGGCGACGCTGGGAGGATGAGCGAGGACATTTCCTCTGTATGGCGTGCCCCGCTCGCCGACCACGAGAGGGTGGACCTGGTCCGGTCGCACGGCGGCAACGCCGTCGCCGGCTGGTGGAGCCGGATCGAACCGCACAGCCTCGGCTGGGTCGCCGCCCGTGACCGGGCCGGAGTGCTGGTCGGATTCGTCAACGTGGCAGGGGACGGCGGGGACCGCGCCTTCCTCCTTGACACCAAGACCCGTGGCGCGTACCAGCATCGCGGCATCGGTACCGCGCTCGTCCGGCGGGCGGTGGCCCGGGCGCGGGCGGCCGGCCGCGAATGGCTCACGTCGACTTCGGACCCGGGCTGGAGCGCTTCTCCTTCGATGCCTGTGGCTTTCGCCCGACCGGCGCGGGGCTGGTCCACCTGCCGTCCGCCGGCGGCCGGACCGGGTGATCGCACCGGCCGCCGGCGCGCGGTCGCCGCACGGGTGGGTCCTCCCGCCGGCCCGGCTGACGGCACTCGGGCACTTCCGGCCGGCGGAGCCGCCGCCGCCGGGTGTCCGCGGCCGGCAGGTCCGCCGACCGCTGCCGACCGGGCCGGCGGCGGCCGGGCGTACCGCTCCGCGGGCCCGGCGGACGGCCCGGTCAGGGCGCGGAGTCCACCGCCGCCGAGGCGTCCACCTTGCCCGCGCCCCAGTCGTTGCCGGGCGCCTCGCCGGTGAAGGGGTCCTGCCGGGCCGTGTCGGTGAGGAGCCGGACGAGATCGGCCTGGGTCATCGTGGGACGTGCCTGGAGCAGGAGGGCGCACACCCCGGTCAGGTGGGGGGCGGCCATGCTGGTGCCGGACATGGACTGGTACTGGTTCGCTCCCGACGCCCCCACCAGGGCCGAGGTGACGGCCTGGCCCGGAGCCGCGAGGGTCGGTGCCGGGCGGCCGTCGCGGGTGGGCCCGCGACTGGAGAAGGTGGACAGGGTCCCCTGTCCGGCGCCCTTGGTGATGTAGGACGCGGCGGTGAGGACCTTCCGGCTGGTGCCGGGTACCGAGATGGTGACCGCGTCGTCGCGGTGGGCGCCGATGAACTGGGGAACGATCTGGCCCCGCTCCACCCAGGCGTGCCAGCGGCCGCCGTCGGCCACGGTCCGGCCGGTGAGCGTCAGACTCCAGGTGCCGGGGCGGATCTCCGTCTGGCTCCCCCTGCTCAGCTGTACGTAGATCCGGTTGTCACCGTTCTGGGGGTGGTGGACGACGGAGTCGACGAAGGCCTTGTTCCCGCCGGGCAGATCCAGCTCGGCGACGGTGCTGCCGGGCTCGATCTCGGTGCTCGCCGTGCCGCTCGGGGAGGAGATCCGCAGGGAGATCCGGTCGTCGCCGGAGTACCAGACGTCCAGGGTGTCCGGGGTGGCGTCGTCGGCCGGCACCACGAACCGCACCACGTCGCTGCCTCCCTCGGACACCCGGCCGGTGGCGTGGATCCCGGCGTTCGCCGCGTTGCCCGCGGACTTCACCAGGGCCCGGCCCGGGGCGCCGAGCAGGTTGTCGATGCCACGCTCCAGCAGGCTGGAACCGTCGTGCGGTCCCAGGTTGTCGCCCTGGCTGATGTTGACCACCGCCGGCCGCTGGAGGGTCTCGGCGAGCTCGAAGATGTAGCCGACGGCTTCGAGCGTGCCCATGGAATCGCCCATGGCCTCGGTCGTCACCCTGTTGGCCACCACGACGAGGTCCGCCTCGGGGGCGACGCCGACGAAGGTGAACGCCGGTTTGCCGTTGCCGGCCGCCGACCCGTCGCCGGCGGCGATGCCCGCCACGTGGGTGCCGTGTCCGTCGCTGTCGTCCATGTGCCGCACCACGCTCGTCGGGTCCGCGGCGCCCAGTGCGTTGTCGATCGCGGAACGCTGGTACTCCACGCCGTGCCCGAACGGGGCCGGTGAGGACTCCCCGGTCCCCGGGGTGAGGTGCTGGTCCCAGATGCGCAGGATGCGGGACGTGCCGGCCGGGTCGCGGAAGCAGCCGTGGCGCCAGTCGACACCGCTGTCGACCACTCCCACGATCACCCCGGCCCCCCGCAGTCCGGGCGGCCCGGTGTGCACCTGGTCGGCCCTGCTCTCCGGTACGGCGGCGTCGAGTTCGGGCAGCGTGGGCCGGGATGCCTCGACGTAGCCGACGGCTTCCGACCCGTCGAGCTCCGCCAGCCGGTCGAGTCCGATCTCGCCGCCGACGATGTCCCCGGCCCGGGTGAGCACCGTCAGTCCGGCCTCCTGGGACAGCCTCTCCACGTCGTCGTCGCCGTGTCCCTCGGCCATCCGCAGCAGCACGCGGACACGGGGCGCTCTCACACCCTCGGCGGTGACCCCTTCGGTGGTGAGCGCGAAACGGCCGGTGGACTCCAGGCCCACCAGCTCCGCCGGGCCTTCCGCGGCCCGGGTGGTCAGAAACTTCAGCCGTGAGTCGAGCATGAACGGTCTTCTCTCTGGCGAGGTCGCCGGCCCGCCCGCACCGCGGGCCGGCGATCAGTCCTGCTGTGACCGGGTGCCCGTCTCGGGGTGGAGCGGTTCGGACAGCTCCACATGGCTGACACAGTCGAGTTCGGTCAGACGCCCCAGGTCGCCGGGGGCGACGACCGCGGTGAGCACGTCACCCGCGACCATGTGCACCTGCGCGCCGGCCTCGGCCAGCCGCCGGCGCTGTTCCTCGTCGGGCTCGTCCGTCACCCGGATGAGCACCCTGAACGGGGCGGGGGCAGCCGCCTCTCCGGCCGTGCCGGCGTCCGACAGCGCACGCCGCGCGGCGGAGCCCAGCTTGTCAGCGCGCATCTTTCCCCACCTGCTCCGGTGAACGGCCCTCGTTCGAACGAGTTCGGCACGCCGGCACTTCTCCGTGCCCGGGCGTCGCCGTTTGCCGCAGTTCCACCGTAGGCAGCGGGGGCCGCCCCCGCCATTCCACCGCGCGACACCGGGCCGGTCCGGACGCGCGGTCCGGCCGTACGGCGTTCGCCCCGAACCTGCCCGGCCGGCCAGGGGCCGCCCGCGTCCGCCGGGGGCGGGCCGGTGCGCCACGGCGGGGAACCATTCCGGGTGGACAGGGCGTTCTTCCGTGAGCGGGCGGGCCGGCCCACCCGCCGACGAAGGGAACGGGGACGACGTGATCAGCGACAAGGCCCGGAAGCTGTTCGAGGCGCTCGACCTGGACCACAACGGCACCCTCACCCGCGAAGAGGTGATCAGCGCTCTGCGGACGAAGGGTCCGACCCTGGCCGCGTCGGGAGATCTGCCGTTCTGGGCCCTGGGTGACGCCGACGCCTCCTCCGCGCTGTTCGACACCGCCGACCAGAACGGGGACTCGGTACTGACCCTGGAGGAGTTCGCGGCCGTGGTGGACCGCCGGTTCGGCTGGAGCTGACACCGCGCGGCACGCCGAGCCGCCCGCGGCCGGCGCCCGGTGACGTTCCCGGGCGTCCCGCCCTCGTGCCCCACACGATCGCCCTCGTGCCCCGGCGGGCCCGCGTGGCCGCATCCCGCGAAGTGGCGTGCCGGCCAGGCTCCGGGACGCGGACGTCGGAGCGGCCGGGCGCGGTGCGTCCGCGGTGCCGGTGCGGCTCACCGGCACCCGCCGCCGCTGACCGGCCTCCGCCCTTCGGCGTCCGGCCGGAGCACCGCCGGTGCGTGGCGGTCCGGTGCCGGGACGGTCGTGGACCGTCCGGCGCGGTGCCGGGGCGCGGCTACGCCGCGCGGTCCGGGGGAGCCGCCAGGCCGTGCGCCAGCCGGTGCAGGCCCTCGGCGATCTGCTCCGGGGTGAGGCCGACGGTGTTCCGCTGGTGGAGGTAGACCTCCGGCGCCAGCGGGGCGAGCAGGATGTCGACGAGTGCGTCGGGCCGTTCCGTCCGCGCCTCCCGCAGCAGGGCACGGACGTGGGCGCGCCAGAACCCGTAGGCGCCGGTGCCGAACCTCGAGGCACCGGTCTCCGCGCCGAGCACCAGGGGGGCGTGCTCCTCCAGCAGCGAGACCATCGCGGCGTAGAACGCCGACAGCCGCTCGGCGGGCGGCGCCCCGGGGCCGAGCGGCGGTTCCCCGCGCAGCAGGTTCTCCTGCAGTTCCCGCTCGTGCTCGTCGAGCAGCGCCACGGCGATGGAGGCCACGTCCGGGTACCGGCGGTAGAGGGTCCCGCGGCCGACCCCCGCGGCCCGGGCGATGTCGTCCATGGTGAGGCCGGCGGCCCCGCGGGCGGCGAACAGTTCCTGGGCGGCGGCGAGGATCCGGGCCCGGTTGCGCGCGGCGTCGGCGCGCTCCTGCTGGGGCCGGCGGGCGCGGGCCGGCTGGTCGGAAGGCGTCACGGGACCACTCTACCGATTAAGTGGACACGCTGTCCGCTTCCTCTGCTACCGTGGCAAGCGGACACGGTGTCCACTTATGAGCCCGTAGCGGAGAGTGACCTCATGCCTGCCCTTCTGCACATCGACACCAGCGCGCGCACCCGCTCGTTCTCCCGCGAGCTGTCCCGCACCTTCACCGAGAGCTGGCGGACGGTACTGCCGCAGACCGGCTACACCTACCGCGACCTGGCCGCCGAACCGGTGCCGCCGATCACCGAGGCGTGGACCGAGCTGTGCGACAACGTCCTGGCGCGCGGCGACGCCCGCCTCGACCGGCTGCACGAAGCCGCCGTCACCGCCGGGCAGCAGGCCGCCTGGGAGATCACCCGCCCGCTGCTGCGCGAACTCGAACAGGCCGACGTGGTGCTGATCGGCACCCCGATGTACAACTACTCGGTGCCCGCGGCCCTGAAGCTGTGGATCGACCAGGTGGCGTTCCCCCGCATGTCGCTGGCCGGCCGGACGTTCGTGGTCGCGGGTGCCCGGGGCGGTTCCTACCGGCCCGGCGCCCCGAAGGCCCCCTTCGACCACCACGAGAGCTATCTGCGCGACTTCTTCCAGGGCCACTTCGCCGTCGAGGACGTCGTGTTCCTGCACGCCGAGTTCACCAACGCGACCGTCGACCCGGCGCTGGCGGACCTGCGCTCCCGGCACGACGAGTCCCACGCCGCCGCGCTGGCCGAGGCCGCGGACCTCGGCAGGCGGCTGGCGATCGCCCGGAGTGCCGCATGAGCTGGTTCGTCCTGGCTCTCGCCGGGCTGGTCGAGATCGCCTTCTCGCAGAGCATCAAACCCACCGCGAACTTCACCCGCCCGCTGCCCACGCTGCTGTGCGTCGTGCTGGGAGCGACCTCCATCTACCTGCTGGCCCGGGCGATGGAGACCCTGCCGGTCGGCACCGCCTACGCGGTGTTCACCGGGATCGGCGCCATCGGCGCCATCGCCCTGGGCATGGCGGTCCACAAGGACCCCGCGGATCCGGGCCGGCTCCTGGCACTGGCCCTCATCGTCGCCGGCATCGTGCTGGCCCGCACCACCGCGTCCGAATGAGCCGGGTGCCGCCCCGGCCCGTTCCCGGCCGCCGGGCCGGCCGGGAACGGGCCGGCCGGTTCAGGAGGCGGCGGGGACCACCTGGTCCCAGCGCGCGGTGCGGTCGCACCAGCGGTCGAGGAGCACCGGGTCGTGGCTGACCGCGAGCAGACCGGCCCGGTGCTCACGGCGGTAGGACTCGACGACGGCCACCAGCGCGGCGGTGGTGGAGGCGTCCAGCATGGAGGTCATCTCGTCACACACCAGCCAGCGGGGTTCCAGCACCAGCGCCCGGGCCACGCAGGCGCGTTGCAGCTGGCCGTCGCTGACCTCGTGCGGGCGCCGGGACAGCAGGTCCGCGCCGAGCCCCACCGTGTGCGCCAGCTCCGGCACCCGGTCGGCGACCACGTCGCGGCGTCCGGTGGCGCGCAGCGGTTCGGCGATCAGATCGGCCAACCGGAGCCGGGGGTCGGCGGCGAGCCGGGGGGACTGGAACACCACGCCCACCGCGGTGCGCATCTCCCGGGGGGCGCGGTGGCGCCAGCGGGTGACGGTGGTGCCGTCGAGCCGGACGGTGCCGGAGTACGGCCGGTGCAGCAGGGCGGCCACCCGCGCCAGGGTGGACTTCCCGCAGCCGCTCGGCCCGAGCAGCCCGACCGCCTCCCCGGGGGCGACGGTGAGCGTGGCGCCGCGGACCGCCGGGGTGGCGCGCCCGTAACCGGCGGTGACGGCGTCGAGTTCAAGCACGGGATGCCTTGTCGTCGGGTTGCGGGTGGTGGCAGGCGACGCCCTCGGTGAGACCGGGCCGCAGCTCCGCGCAGCGCGCGGTCGCCCGGGGGCAGCGCGGCGCGAAGGCGCAGCCCTCGGGGAGGGCGCCGAGTTCCGGTGGCATACCGGGGATCGGGGTGAACTCCCTCTCCGGCAGGGCGTCCAGCAGGCCGCGGGCGTAGGGGTGCTTCGGCCCGGGCCGGCCGAAGAAGGCGGTGGCGGGGGCGAGTTCGACGATCCGCCCGGCGTACATCACGGCGACGCGGTCGGCGATCCGCTCGGCGGCCGCGAGGTCGTGGGTGATGAGCAGCAGGGCCCGGCCGTCATCGGTGTGGCGGCGCAGTTCGTCGGCGGTCCGGCCGACCAGGTCGCGGTCCAGTCCGGTGGTCGGCTCGTCGGCGAGCAGCAGCGGGGCGTCACCGACGAGCGCGAGGGCGGTCGCGGCACGCTGGGCGAGACCGCCGGAGAGTTCGTGCGGATACCGGTCGAGGTGGTCGACGGGGAACGCGGCGCGGCCGGCCGCGGCCGCGGCCGCCGCGGGGAGTTCGCGGCGCTCGGTGCGCCGCAGGGCGCGCAGGGTCTCGTACAGGTGCGCGCGGACGGTGCGTACGGGGGTCAGGTGCGCGGCCGGACTCTGCGGGACCAGACCGACGCGGCGGCCCCGGACCCGCCGGGCGAGGGTGTCCTCGCCGGCCCGTACGAGGTCGATGACGTCGCGGTCGGCGGCGGGCGGGCGCAGTCCACCGGCAGCGCGGCGGCCGGCCTGCGGTGCGGGGTCCGCGGCCTCGGCGGCGGTGCCCCCGGTGCCGTCCGCGGGCCGGGCGGCGGCGCCGTACAGCAGCGCCGATCCCGAGACCGTGGCGTTGCCCGGCAGCAGCCCGAGCAGCGCGGAGGCGAGGACCGACTTCCCGCAGCCGCTCTCGCCGACCAGGGCCAGGCACTCCCCC
Source organism: Streptomyces sp. NPDC018031 (assembly GCF_044327625.1). Taxonomy (NCBI): domain Bacteria; kingdom Bacillati; phylum Actinomycetota; class Actinomycetes; order Kitasatosporales; family Streptomycetaceae; genus Streptomyces; species Streptomyces sp. NPDC018031. Next base: position 133,819 of record NZ_JBIRFT010000011.1, on the reverse strand, counting down.
GCGGCGAGGTCGAAGGTGGCGTCGGTGACGGCCGCGATCCGGCGGCCCCGGTGCATCCGGAAGCCGACGGTGAGGCCCCGGACGGAGAGCACGGGCGTGGTCACAGCGTCAGCTCCGATCGGCGGCGCGGGTTGAGCCGGTCGCGCCACACGCCGGCCAGGCCGGCGAACGCGAGGGTCGGGACGACGAGGAACAGGCCGGGGAAGAGCGTCGGCCACCAGTCGCCGGCCAGCAGCGAGCCGCGTCCGCTCTGCACCAGGCCGCCCAGGCTGGCCTGGTGGGTGGGGAGGCCGAGGCCCAGGAAGGAGAGCGCGGACTCGTGCCACATGGCGTGCGGGATCATCAGGACGGCCGCGAGCCCGGCCTGCGGCAGCACCGCGGGCAGCAGATGGCGTACGGTCACCCGCCACCGTGAGGCGCCGCCGGAGACCGCCGCGTCGATGTGCGGGCGGGAGCGCTGGGAGAGCACCTCGGAGCGGATGATGCGGGCGGTGGAGAGCCAGTGGGTGAGCGCCACCGAGACCACCACCGGCCAGACGCCGGGCCGGAACATCGCCACGATGAAGATGCCGAGCAGCAGGTGGGGCACCGAGCTGAAGGCGTCGACCAGGCGCATCAGCAGCCGGTCGGCCCAGCCGCCGAGGGCGCCCGCAGCGGCGCCGACGGCGGTGCCCACCACGGTCGCGGCGAGCGCGGCGACGATGCCCACGAGCAGGGAGACCCGCAGCCCGTAGACGCAGCGCAGCAGCAGGTCGCGGCCGACGTGGTCGGTGCCGAAGGGGTGCTGCCAGGACGGGGGCCGCAACTTCGCCGACAGGTCGACGGCCTGCTGGTCGAGCTGGACCAGCGGGGGCACGACGAGCACGGCGAGCGCGACGGCGGCGACGACGGTGCCGCTGAGCCACAGTCGCAGCCGGAGGCGGGGGTGGGTGACAGGCGTCTCAGCCATCGAATCCCACCCGGGGGTCGGCCAGCCCGTACAGCAGGTCCGCGACCAGGTTGCCGAGGAGCACCGCGGCGGTGGCCAGCACGGTGAGCGCGGCCAGCAGCGGGAAGTCGACGGAGGTCGCGGCCTGGACGGTGGCGGCGGCGATGCCCGGCCAGCTGAAGACGGTCTCGACCAGCAGCGCGCCGGTGATGAGTTCGGGGACGCGGGATCCGACGAGCGTGAGCACCGGCAGCAGTCCCGAGCGCAGGGCGTGGCCGAGGAGGACGGTGCGTTCCGCGAGGCCGCGGGCGCGGGCGCCGCGCACCGGGTCCTCCTCCAGGGCGTCGGTCACGCTCTGCCGGACGTACAGGTGGAACCAGGGCAATTGGGAGAGCGCGAGGACGGCGGCGGGCAGTACGAGGTGTTCGGCGACCTGGCCGAAGGTGACGGTGGTGCTGGCGGTGTCGGTGAGTCCGCCGGCCGGGAGGGTGCCGAGTTCCAGCGCGAACAGCCAGATCGCCAGCAGGCCGAGCCAGAAGGCGGGGACGGCCTCCAGGGTGTAGGCGGCGCCGGTGGTGACGCGGTCCAGCCAGCCGCCGCGGCGCCGGGCGGCGAGCACCCCGAGGAGGGTGCCGAGCAGGACGGCGAGGGCGAAGGCGGTGGCGGCCAGCAGCACGGACCAGCCGAGGCGTTCGGCGATGACGTCGGTGACCGGGCGGCGCATGACGCTGGAGTCCCCGAGGTCGCCGGTGAGCGCCGAGGTGAGCCAGTGCCACCAGCGGGTGGTGAACGGCTGGTCCACGCCGAGGTTGGCGCGGAGCTGGTCGAGGTTCTCCTGGCGGGCGGTGAGTCCGGCGGTGCCGGCGTACGCCTTGACGGGGTCGAAGGGGGAGGCCTCGGCGATGGCGAAGACCGCGAAGGAGACGGTGAGCAGGACGGGGACGGCCAGCAGCAGCCGCCGCCCCGCCAGGCGTGCCATCGGCCCCCAGGGAAGGCCGCGGGTCACTTCTTCCGCTTCCAGTCCTCGACGTTCCACCAGGGCCCGGAGGCGAGGCCGTGGTCGTGCGGTTCGACCTGGGTGGTCAGGCCGTCCCACCGGTCGGCGAGGACGTAGACGTGGTCGATGTGGGTGAGGAACGTGTATCCGGGGTTCTTCACCAGTTCCCGCTGGACGGTGTCGTAGGCGGCCTTGCGGGCGGCCCGGTCGCCGCTGCGGCGGCCGTCGTCGAGGGCCTTGTCCACGACCGGGTTGTCGTACCAGGCCATGTTGTTGAAGCCGTCGCCGGCGAGGTCGGACCTGAGCAGGGTGTACTGGTCGAAGTCGGGGTCGGCGGGGGCGCCGCCGCCGGCCAGCACCGCGTCGCGCTTCATCCGCGGTTCGATGACCTCCCAGGTGCCGGCCTGGGTGGTGATGTCGATGCCGGCCTTCTTGGCGTCGGAGGCGTAGGCGAGGGCGTGGTCCTGGCGCAGCCGGTCGCCGGCGAGATACCACAGCGGGAAGGCGGCCCGGACGCCGTTCTTCACACGGATGCCGTCGTCGCCGGGCTTCCAGCCGGCCTCGTCGAGGATCTTCTCGGCGCGGGCGAGGTCGTGACGGCGCTCGGTGCCCTCGGCGAACCAGGGGCTGCCGGTCGGGACGGGCCCGTAGGCGGGCTTGCCGGCGCCGTCGAGGATCTTGTCCACCATGGTCTGCCGGTCGACGGCGACGTCGAGGGCGCGGCGTATCGCGGTGTCGCCGGTGACCTTGTTGTGGGTGGGGAGGGTGACGGTGCGGTAGTCGTAGGTGGTGGCGGCGTAGGTCTTCTTGTCGTCGTCCTTCTCGAAGCCGCGGGCGAGGGCGGGCGGGAGGACGGCGCCGTCGAGGTCGCCCGCGCGCAGCCGGGTGGCGCGGACGTCGTCGTCCTTGATGATCGCCATGGTGAAGTTCTTCACCGCCGGCGCCCCGCCCCAGTAGTCGGGGTTGGCCTTGAAGGCGAGCTTCTCGCCCTTGGACCAGTGGGTGAGGAGATAGGGGCCGGTGCCGACCGGGTGGACGGAGAAGTCGCCGGAGTTCACGTCCTGCCGGGCGAGGATGTGCTGGGGGACGATGGGCAGCACGGTGCGCTCGGCGAACGGCGCGTAGGGGTACTTCAGGGTGAACACGACGGTGTGGCTGTCCCGTGCGGTGACGGAGTCGATCGCGTCGAGCTCCCCCTTGGAGGGGTTGTTGGTCTTCTCGTCGAGGATGGTCGTGTAGGTGAACACGACGTCCTTGGCGGTGAAGGGCTTGCCGTCGCTGAAGCTGACGCCCTTGCGGAGCCGGTAGGTGTAGGTGCGGCCGTCCGCGCTGACCTCGGGCAGTGCGGTGGCGAGCGCGGGCCGCAGCCGCATGCCGTCGTCGAGGGCGAGCAGACCGTCGAAGATCTTGGAGTTTCCGTCCTTGCCGTAGCCGAGGAGGGGGCTCAGCGTCTCCGGCTCGTAGGCGATGCCGACGACCGCGGAGTCGTCGGAGCGGCCGGCGCCGCCCGGGTCGGAGCAGGCTGTTCCCGCCACGGCCAGCGCTCCGGCCAGTGCCGCGGCGGCGGCAGCGCGTACGGATCGGGTGGTCATGTATCCGGCCACACCCTTCATCAAGATCATAAGTTGTTGCGAGCGATTTGCAATTAAACAACATGTAAAGGGGGATGTCAGCAGGCACCCCTTACCCGCCGCTGCTCGCCCGCCCGGGATGCCGGTGTCCGCCCCGGTCCCGACCGGGCGTCGGCAGGCGGGCGCGGCATGGTCCGGGCCCGCTCCGCCCGGGCGCCGGGCCGGCGCGGCGGGCCGCCCAGCGCGTCGGCGGACGACAGCGGGCCGCCGCCGGGGGCCTTCCCCCGGCGACGGCCCGTCGCTCGGCTCATCCTGGATCGCGCACGCCTCGGGTGGCCTCCCGCCGCCGCGGCGGCGGTTGCGGCCCCACGGCCGTCCGGCTCGGCGTCCCCCGGCGCGGCAGCCGGCTCAGGGGGCGATCGGCAGCTGTCGCTTGTGCTCGGTGAGCCGGTAGCGGCGGACGATGGCCCCGAAGGCCGCCTCGTCGACCGGCTTGCCCTCCAGCAGGTCGTCGATGTCGTCGTAGGTGACGCCCAGCGCCTCCTCGTCGGGCCGGCCCGGGTTCAGCGTCTCCAGGTCCGCGGTCGGGGTCTTCCCGACCAGTTCGGCCGGCGCCCCGAGGGCCTGCGCCACCGCCCGGACCCGCCGCTTGGTGAGGCCGGTGAGCGGAACGACGTCGGCCGCGCCGTCGCCGAACTTGGTGAAGAAGCCGGAGACGGCCTCGGCCGCGTGGTCGGTGCCCACCACCAGGCCCTCGTGCGCGCCGGCCACCGCGTACTGGGCGATCATGCGCTGCCGGGCCTTGATGTTGCCGTGCACGAAGTCCTGGTGGTGCGCGTCGCGGAAGACCGTGCCGCCGGCCAGTACCGCCTCCAGCGCGGCGTCGCTGGCCGGCTTCACATCGACGGTCAGGACCCGGTCGGGCGCGATGAACTCCAGCGCCCGCTGCGCGTCCTGCTCGTCGGCCTGGGCACCGTACGGCAGCCGCATCGCGAAGAACGTCGCCTCCCGCCCGGCGGCCCGGACCCGCTCGACCGCGAGCTGGCACAGCCGCCCCGCGGTGGTGGAGTCCACCCCGCCGCTGATGCCCAGCACCAGTGAGCGCTGGCCCGAGGCGGTCAACCGCTCGGCGAGGAAGGCCACCCGCCGCTCGATCTCCTGCCCGGCCTCGAAGGACGCGCTCACCTGGAGATCCCGGGCGATCTCCTGCTGCAGCGTTATGGACGCCAGGTCGGTCACGGTTGCTCCTCGGGCGCATCGGCGGTCGGCACGCGCCGCCCGCCGGGGGCCACCGGCGCGTGCTGGGGTCGCAAGCACTCTAGAGGACGGCTGGACCGCAGGTCGGAGCCGTATCAGCGGCTCCCGGCGACGGCTCGGCGGTGCCAGGGCGGCCCGGCTCCGCCGGCCTCCTCCGGCGCCGGGTGCCGCCGGCGGGGTGCGGAGCCGGGGTGCGTCGGCCGGGGCCCGCCGCGACCTCGGCGCGGGCGGGGACCGCGTCCGGGCCGCCAGGGCCCGCTCGGCGAGGGCGCGGCGCCCGGCCGCTCCGCCGACCGCCCCCCGTCAGCCACCGCGCCCCCGGCCCGCAGGTGCCCGCCCGCGCGTGCGCCGGCGCCCCTCCGTGCCCGTCCGGGCGGCAGGGCGTGCCCGGCGGTCCGCGCGGCGCCCTCCGGTGTCAGCCGTGGGTCAGCGGGCGTACGGTGAGGATCTGCTGGGCGTGGCCGACCGGGCCGTTGACATCGTGCAGGACCGTGCTGGTGAGGCCGTGTCCGGCGGGCCCGAAGCTGACCGTGGTGTCCAGGCCGGTCCAGCGGCCCTCGGGCCGGCGGTGCAGATGAATGGTCAGGTCCATGTTCGGGAACATCCACTCGGCCGGCGGCTGCTGCACCGCGATCCCGTTGGCGGTGTCCACCAGGGCGAGGTACGAGGCGAGCGGACTGCTCGGTTCGCCCGCGACCAGGTCGACCCGGCTGGAGACCCAGGCGGCGGCCCGCCCGGCCCGGTCCGTCGCCGCGCGGCGGACCTCGACGGAGGAGACGTAGCCGCCGCCCCACGTCTCGCTCATCGGCCACGGGTCGAACGCCTCGGGCGGGGCGAGCGGTTCCTGGGGGCTGTCCGCGACCGCCGCGGTGTCGAGGGTGGCGAGCAACCAGGCACGGGCCCGCACCACCGGCCGGTCGGCGATGCGCACCACCGCCTCCAGCAGTTCGACGGTGCGGCCGGGGCGGAGGGACTCCACGGTGATCTCGCACTCGTCGAGGGCGATGCGGCCGAGGATGTCGTAGCTGATCCGCGCCGGCGCCAGGCCGCCCGCGGGGTGTGCCGCCGGATGCCGGTCGATGGCGTGCGCGATGAGCCCGGCCAGCGGGCTGAAGTGCTGCTCGTCGGTGTTCCAGGCGCCCCCTGCGTGGGCCGTGGGCTTGTAGCGGTACTCGCCGGTGCGCTGGTAGTAGCTCTCAGGCGTGGCGGGGAGGGTGGTCAACGGACGCTTCTCCTCGGGCTGATCCCGGTTCGTGGAGCGGGACAGGATAGATGGTGATACCAACCTTCGCGCTCTGGATCGTAGGCGCCCGAACGACCGGTGGGCTGCCGCGGTGACGCATCCCACACCCCGGTCGCGGGGGTGCGGGAGTGACCCGGGAGCAGCGGTCGGCCGGGTTCCGCATCCGCCCGGGCGGACCAGCGCGGGGAACCGCCGGAACACGCGCCAGGCGGGCCACCGGAACACGCCCGGCGGCCGTCGGGCGCGCGGCCCCGGTCAGGAGTAGAAGTTGCGCTGCCAGCGGTGTCCGGCCAGCACGGCGAGCTGGTCGGCGGTGAGCGGATGCCCGTCGCTCACCGCCGCGTTGCGCTCGACGTTGCGCAGCGTGCGCATGCCGGGGATGACGGTGGAGACGGCCGGGGAACTGAGCACGAACCGCAGGGCGGTCTCGGCGATCCCGTCCGGGGTGATGCCGAGGTCCGCGGCGATGGCGGCGACCCGCCGTTCGACCTGCGCCGGACGGTCGCCGCGGAAGTAGCGGTTGCGCCAGTCCCCTTCCGGGAACGTGGTGTCCGCGGTGATCCGGCCGGTGAGCCCGCCCTCGTCGAGCGCCACCCGCACGATGACGCCGACGCCGTGCTCCGCGCAGGCGGGCAGCAGCGCGTCGGCGGGCGCCTGGTCGAAGATGTTGTAGATCACCTGCACGCTGTCCACGGCACCGCTGCGGACGAGCGCGAGCACGTTGTCCGGCTGGTGGTCGTTGACGGAGACGCCGAACAGGCGGATCTTGCCCTGCTGTTTGAGTTCGGTGACGGTCTCCAGCCAGTCGCCCCGCCCGACCCACTCGTCACTCCAGACATGGAACTGCAGGACGTCGAAGTGGTCCAGCCCGCCGGCCCGCAGGCTCGTCTCCACGCTCTCGCGGATGTGCTCGCCGGGAAAGGTCTCCCGCGGGTCCAGGCCGTCGGGGGCCGGCCAGACGCCGTTCTTCGGGGGCACCTTGGTCGCGACGTACACCTCGTCGCCGGACCGTTCGCGGACCACCCGGCCGATGATGCGTTCGCTCTCACCGTAGCCGCGGGCGGTGTCGATGAAGTTCACCCCGAGGTCGAGGGCGCGGTGCACGGCCCGTACGGACTCGTCCTCGGTGGCCCCGACCCAGCCGGACTCGCCGATGCCCCACGCCCCGTAGCCGATCTCGGACACGGACAGCCCACTGCTTCCCAGCTCGCGGTAGTGCACGATCGTCCCTTCCGCCACGGCGCTCGTCGGCGCTCGGTCCGGCCCGGTGCCGGGCACCCGGCCGCGGAACATCCCGACCCTAGGCGAGGCGGACGGCGGGGTCACCCGGTTTCCGCTCCCCCGGTGGACGTCGCCTCCGCCCCCGCGGCGGGGGCCGTTGCGGGGTGCTCCGCGCGGCGGGCCCCGCAACGGCCGCTCGGTTCGCGTCTGTTGACGCGCCGTGCGGGCGAGTGGTTCAGTGGCTCATCCACTGGACCACTGCCCTGGGAGGGCGTCGATGGAGACGTTGCCGCGCGAGACGATCGTCGATGTGCTGGAGGCCAGGCTCCACGAGGACATCGTCACCGGCCGTCATCCGGCCGGGAGTTACCTGCCGCCGGAGCGCACCATGGCCGACGGCTACGGCGTGACCCGTACCACCCTCAAGCACGCCTTCGGACGCCTGGTGCAGGCCGGTCTGCTGGAGACCCGGCACGGGGTCGGCACCCGGGTGCGGGACTTCCTGCGGCTCGGCGGCGCCGACCTGCTGCCGGTACTGGTGCGGTACGACCCGGGCTGGATCGCCGAGATCTTCGAGGTCCGCCGCGGCGTCGGGACGCTGATCGGGGAGCGCGCGGCCGCCCGGGCCGACCGGGCCCAGCGGGACGAGCTGCGGGAGCTGCTGCGTGCCGTCGCCGAGGCCGCGGACCCGGACGCCGTGCAGCTCGCCGACGCCGAGGTGCACCGCGCGCTGGCCCGCGCCACCGGCAACCGGGTCTACGTACTGCTCACCAACACCCTGTTCAACGCCTACCTGCCGCTGCGGTCCCGGCTGGCCGGGCCCTTCCAGGACCCGCGGACCGCCTACGAACGGCTGGCACCGCTGGTCGCGGCGGTCGGGGCGGGCGACCGGGCGGCCGCGCGGAAGGCCGCCGCGGACTACCTCACCGTTACCGAACGCATCATGCTCGACGACCTCGGGGCCCGCTGATGGCCGCCCGGGGCACGGTCTTCGCGGAGACGATGACCGGAACCGTGCGCCTGACCGGCGAGGACCACGACCGGCCGGTGCGCCTGGACCTGACGGTGCGCCTGGACGGGATCCCGGCACCGCACCGCACCTGCGACGCCCGGGCCACCGGCCGGCTGCGCATCGCCGGCCGGGCCGACGACCGGGACGTCACCGGGACGCTGGAGATCTCCCCGCTCGCCCGGCGCCGGATCCGCTACCGCCTCCGCTTCACCGCCGACGGCAAGCCGTGGCGGCTCGACGGCTGGAAGTCCGTCAGCCCGCGCCGGCCGCTGAGCTCCCTGACGGTGCTGCCGTTCGCCCTGCACACCGACGACGGCCCGGCCGGCCGGGGCACCGTCCGGTTCTCCCCGGCCACCGGTCTGCCGCCGTTCCTGGCGAGCGTCCGGTTCCCCCGCCGGGACCGGGCCACCGGGCTGTGGGCCCCCCGCTGGACCGGCACGCCGGGGCGCACCGAGGTCTGGTACACCACGCTCACCGATCCGGCGACCGGCACCGGCGTGTGGCTGCACCACGAACTGACGGCACCCTCCGACGGCTCACCCGCCGTCGCCCACGGCTGGGCGGCCGTCTTCCCGCCGGACGGGCCGGTCGAGCACGCGCGGTTCGGTCCCGCGCCCTGGCCTTCACCGCCGCCTCGGGACGGCTTCGCCGCGGCCGGTGCCCAGGCGCTCCCGGGCCGGCTGCGCGGCGCTGCCGGAGCCTTCCGCTGGGACCTGGCCGAACGGGCCGGCGGACCTCCGCTGTACACCTTCCCGCGCTGGTCGTGGCGGTACCCGCTGCTCCCCGGGGCCCAGATCGTGGCCGCGCCGCATGCCCGGTACAGCGGCACCCTGCGGCACCGTACCGGCGAACTCACGTTGCGCGACGCCCCGGGAGCCACGGCCCGCATCCACGGACACGGTCACGCCCGGCGCTGGGCCTGGCTGCACGCCGACCTCGGCGGCCGCGACGTGCTGGAGGTGGTCGCCGCCGCCCCGGCCGGACCGGGCCGCGACCGGTGGCCGGCCCTGGTGTTCCTGCGGCTGCGCCGGAACGGCCGCACCTGGCCCCGTGGCGGGCTGCGGACCGCCGTGGGCAGGGCGGGCGCCGGCCGGTTCACCGCTCGCATCGCCCTGCCCGCCTGGACGGTGACCGGCCGGGCCGGGCTGCGGCGGATACGGGTCGAGGTCACCCAGCCCGCGGACCGCACGCTGACCCTGGACTACGCCGACCCCGACGGCACCCCGGCGGTGTGCCGCAACAGCGAGACCGCGGACGCCCGGGTGGTGCTGCAGCGCTGGTGGGGCCGGTGGCGGACCGAGGCCCGGTGGACACTGGCCGGTACCGCGCACGCGGAGGTGGGCCACCGGTGAGCACCGCCGCCCTGACCGGACTGGTGGCCGCGCTGCTGGCCGACGACGGACGCCCCGGCTGGCCCGCCGCCGTCCCGTACCGCCTCGACACCCTGCTGGACGCGATGCCCGCGCCGGCCCGGTACGCGCTGCACACGGCGGCGGCCGCCGCCGACGGCTACGCGCTGGCCCGCACCGGCCGCCGGCTGCACCGGCTCGGCCCGGCGGCCCGCGAGGACGTCCTGGCCGCGCTGGCCGCCCGGCCCGCGCTGCGACCGGTGCTGGACGCGGTGAAGGTGCCCGTACTGCTGGCGGCCGGCACCGAACGCATGCTCCACGGTCCGCGGCCGCCCGCCCCGGCCCCACCGCCCGCGGACCCGCCGCTGGACTGCGTACCGGCGACCGAATGGCCGGACCGGTCCACCGCCGACGCCGTCGTCATCGGCTCCGGAGCCGGGGGCGCCATGGCGGCCCGCACGCTCGCCCGCGCCGGCCTGCGGGTGCTGGTCCTGGAGGAGGGGCGGCACCACGGCACCGCGGAGTTCGGCCGCCGCGCCCCGCTGGACCGGTTCACCGAGCTGTACCGGGACGGCGGCGCGACGCTCGCCCTCGGCTTCCCTCCGCTGGTGGTGCCGGTCGGCCGGGCCGTCGGCGGCACGACCGTGGTCAACTCCGGTACCTGCTACCGGACTCCGCCGCACGTCCTGGCCCGCTGGCGGGACCGGTACCGGCTGCCCTTCGCCGACCCAGGCGTCTTCGCCGGGCACCTCGCCGAGGTCGAGCGCACCCTGCGGGTCGCCACCCAGCCCAGGGAAGTCCTCGGCCGCAACGGCACCCTGGCCCTGCGCGGCGCCCGGGCGCTGGGCTGGCGGGCCGGGCCGCTGCGGCGCAACGCGCCCGGCTGCGCGGGGTCCTGCCAGTGCGTGGTCGGCTGCCCCACCGGCGCCAAGCAGAGCGTGCAGCTGTCGGTGCTCCCGGAGGCGTGCGCGCACGGCGCCCGGATCGTCACCGGGGCGTGGGTGCGGCGGGTGCTCGTCGATCCCGACCGGCCCGGTGGGCCACGTGCCGCCGGCGTCCGGGTCCGGCGGTCCGACGGCAGCGAGCTGGAGGTGCTCAGTCCGCTGGTGGTGGTGGCCGCCGGGGCCCTGCACACCCCTCCGCTGCTCCGCCGCTCCGGTCTCGGCCGCCACCCGGGTCTGGGCCGCAACCTCGCCGTGCACCCCGCCACCAGCGTCGCCGGGCGGTTCGCCGGGCCGGTCGCCGACGGGCCCGCGGTGCTGCAGAGCGCCGGGGTGGAGGAACTGCACCAGGACGGCATCCTCATCGAGGCGACCGCGCCGCCGCCCGGCATGGGCTCGTTCGTGCTGCCCGGAGCGGGCGCCGAACTCCGCGCGGAGCTGGCGGACTCCCACCGGCTGGCCACCTTCGGGGCGATGATCGCCGACCGCCCTTCGGGGCGGGTGCTGGGCGCCCGGCGTCCGGTGCTGCGCTACCGGCTCGACCCGCGCGACGGCCGCCGGCTGCTGCGGGCCGTGCACGCCATGGGCCGGCTGCTGTTCGCCGCGGGCGCGGAAGAGGTGCTCACCGGGGTCCCGGCGGCTCCGCGGGTCCGCTCCGTCGAGGGGCTGTCCGAGGCGCTGGGCGCGGTCACCGCCCGGCAGTTGCACCTCTCGGCGTTCCACCCGACCGGAACGGCGGCGATGGGGGCCGACGCGTCGACCGCACCCACCGATCCCGAGGGCCGGCTGCGCGGAGTCCGCGGGGTGCTGGTCTGCGACGCCTCCGCGCTGCCCTCCTGCCCGGAGGTCAACCCGCAGCTCACCGTCATGGCCGTGGCACTGGCGGTCTCCGGGGCCGCGGTGGCGTCCTAGCGCGCCGGTCGGGACGCCGCGGAGCCGCCGCCGGAGCGGCCCGGGGGTCCGCGCCCGGGCCTCGCGCGGGAGCCGGGGAGCGATCCCCCTCGCCGGCGCCGCGACGGGCACGGCGCGGCGGGCGCGTCGATCGGCACGGGGCCCGCCCCGGCCACAGCGGGCCCCGACGGGCGGCGGCGCCGGGGCCCGGTCCCCGACCGGGGGAACGCCGACCGGGGGCCGGGGTGTACCCAGGTACACCCCGGTCCGGCAGTCAGGTCCAGTGGCGGGGGCGTCGCCGGACGGCATCGTCGGTCCCATGCGAATGACACCTGTGGACATCAGGGTGACGGTCTCCTTCCTCACCGTCGCCTTCCTCGCCGCCGGCGTGCTGGGCGCGGTGCAGCCGGCGACCGGGATACCCGTCGAGGTCATCCAGCTGACCCAGTTCGGGCCCGCCCTGGGCGTGGCCGTCGCGGCGCTGCTGTGGCCGGAGCGCGTGGCGGCGCTGCTCACCGGCGGACTGCCGGGCGGCGGGCGCCGGGGGGCGCTGCTGATCGTGACGGCGCCGCTGATCATCGCGGTCGGCGCGGGTACCTGCGCGGCGTTCCGCGGGGACGCCGGACTCACCCGCCCGGAGGCCCCGTTCGCGTTGATCGCCGCGGCGCAGCTGATCGGTGCCTGCGGCGAGGAGATCGGGTGGCGCTGCCTTCTGCAGCCGCTGCTGCGCACCCGCTTCGGCCCTCTGGGTGCCTCGATCGCGGTCGGCGCGGTGTGGGGCGTCTGGCACGTCCAGGTCTTCGCGGAGCATCCCGGGTACGCGGTGGCGTTCCTGGTCGCGGCGGTGTCCATGTCGGTCGTGCTGGGCTGGGCCCTGGAAGGGCTGGGGGCCTGCCGGCTGCTGCTCGCGGGTGGCTTCCACACGCTGATCAACCTCGGCATGCTGCTGTTCATGGACGAGGAGTCCGGCGCCGTCCTGCCCATGGTGCTGTTCGGGGTGTCGTGCCTGGCGGCGGCGGTGCTGTGGACGTGGGCGGCCGGGAGCCGGCGGTGGGCGGGGGCATCGGCACCCGCTAAGCTCCCCCCGGTCATGGAAGATGTTCGATAAGCCTCGCACGGTGCTCGCCCGCGGCCTGGTGGCCGTCGGCCGGTGCCAGTTGGCGAGTCTGCACGCGCTCGCGGCCTGGGCGGCCGGCTCGCTGGTGGTGCTCGCCGTGCTGCTGCTGCCGGTGGGGGTCGGGTTCCGGCTGCTGCCGCCCGCCGCGCGGGGCCTGCGGGCGCTGTCCGACCGCTCCCGCGCCCGCGCCTCGTCGTGGACGGGGGCCCGGATCAGCCCGCCTGAGCCGCTGCCCGCGGACCGTGGCGGGAACGCCCGCGAGAGGTCGGGCGCGATCCTGGCCGACGACGGGTTCTGGCGCGACCTGGTGTGGGCGTGGCTGGGACCGGTGTCGGGCGGGCTCCTGGTCGCCGTCCCCCTCGCGCTGGTGGAGTACGGGGCGTTCGGCACGCTGGTGCAGCCGTTCGTCTGGCGGCACCTCGGCGACGGCAACTGGTACGCGTTCATCCGGGTGTCCGGTACCGCGACGATGCTCGCCGCGGCGGTGCTGGGGCTGGTCTTCGCGGCCGTCGGCCTGCTCGCCGCCCCCGCCGTGCTCCGGTGGCACGCCCGGGTGAGCCGGCCGCTGCTCTCCGCTCCGCGCAGCACCCGGCTCAACCGCCGGATCGAGCGGCTCACCGACACCCGCAGCCGGGCCCTGGACACCCTGGCGGCCGAACTGCGGCGGGTGGAACGGGATCTGCACGACGGCGCGCAGGCCCGGCTCATCGCCCTGGGGATGACGCTGGACCGGGCCACCCGGCTGCTGGAGTCGGACCCGGTGGCGGCGCGCCGACTGCTGCTGGAGGTCCGCGGCACCTCCGAGCGGGCCCTGCAGGACCTGCGCGACCTGGTCCACGGCATCCACCCACCGGTGCTGGCCGACCGCGGCCTCGGCGACGCGGTCCGGGCGCTGGCGCTCGACAGCTTCCTCGACGTCCACGTCGAGGCCCGGCTGCCGGGCCGGCTCCCGGCCCCCGTGGAGTCCGCGGCCTACTTCGCGGTGAGCGAGGCGCTCACGAACGCGGCGAAACACGCCGGAGCCCGGGAGGTCCGCATCGCCCTGGCCCACCGGGAGGACCTGCTGCGCGTCACCGTCACCGACGACGGCCGCGGCGGTGCCGACCCCTCCCGGGGCACCGGACTGGCCGGGGTGCGACAGCGGTTGGATACCTTCGACGGCACTCTCGCCCTGCACAGCCCGCCGGGCGGCCCGACCACCGTGACGATGGAGATTCCGTGCGCGTTGTCCTCGCCGAAGACCTCTTCCTGCTGAGGGACGGGCTGACCCGCACCCTCCGGGAGCACGGCTGCGAGGTCGTGGCGGTGGACAACGGCCCGTCCCTGCTGCGCGCGCTGCTCGCCGAGGGGGACGCGGCGCCGGATGTCGCGGTGGTGGACGTGCGGCTGCCGCCGACCTTCACTGACGAGGGACTGCAGGCGGCCCTGGAGGCCCGCCGCCGCCGGCCCGGCCTGCCCGTCCTCGTGCTCTCCCAGTACGTCGAGCAGCTGTACGCCAACGAGCTGCTGGCCGGCGGCGAGGGGGCCGTGGGCTATCTACTCAAGGACCGGGTCACCCACACCGGGCAGTTCATCGACGCGGTCCGCCGGGTCGCCGCCGGCGGCACGGTGATGGACCCCCAGGTCATCTCCCGGCTGCTGACCCGCAGCAGCGCCCGCGGCACGATCGGCGACCTGACGCCACGCGAGCGCGACGTCCTGGAACTGATGGCGGAGGGCAGGTCGAACGCCGCCATCGCGAGCGGTCTGCACATCAGCGAGAGCGCCGTCGCCAAACACACCGTCGGCATCTTCACCAAGCTGCGGATCAGCCCGTCGCCGGACGACAACCGCAGGGTGCTGGCCGTCCTGGCCTATCTCAAGGGCTGAGCCCCGCGAGAGCCGAACCCCGCGGCGCGCCGGCGCTGCCCGGTCCGGCGGGTGACGCCCCGGCCGGGTACCGCGCCGGTCCGCCGTGCGCCGCACGCGATCCGTCGGGTGGTGCGGGCGTCGCCCTCGTCGGCGTCGTCCTCTTCGGCGTCGCCCGCGGCGCGAAGCGGGCCGTCCCCCGGCCCCGGGGCAGGCGCCCCGGGGACGCGAAGCGGGCCGTCCCGCGGCCGCGGGGCGGGGGCGCCCCGCGCCCGGCCCCTTCCGCGAGGGGATGGGGCCGGGCGGTCCTTCGTCAGGTGACCGGTGGCCGGTCCGGCGTCCGCTCGCCCGCCGCCGGCACCGACTTGCGCTCCTCCGGTGCCGGGACCGCGCCGGCCGTCCGCGCCGGAGTCCCCGCCGCCGCGCGCCCCGGCCGGCGGGTCAGCCCGAGGACCAGGAGGGCACCGGCCAGGGCCACCCCACCGGCGGTCAGGGCGAGGGTGTTGTGGCCGGTGGCGAACACGGTGTGCAGCGTGTGGTCGAGAGAGGCACGCTGCCCGGTCGGCACGGCGGCCAGCAGGGTGTCGGCCCCGCCACCGGACAGGGTCTGCGCGGCGGTGTCCGGGTCGGGCACCTCGCCGCGCAGCGAGTGACGCATGCTGGACACGGCCAGGGTGCCGAAGACCGCCACGCCGAAGGCGTAGCCGAGCTGTTCGAAGGTGCTGTAGGCCCCCGACGCCATCCCGGCGCGCTCGGCCGGTACCGAGCCGAGGGCGAGCGCGGCAGCCACCTGGAAGACCAGGCCCATCCCGATCCCGCTCAGCACCAGGCCGCCGACCAGGGCGGGCCAGCCGGAGTCGGCGCTCAGGAAGCCCTGCGTGCCCACGCCCAGGCCGGCCAGCGCCAGGCCCAGGGTGGCACCCACCCGCGGGGAGGGCCGGGGCACCCACCGGCCGCACGCCACCGCCACCAGGCCCGCGGCGAGCGCGTGCGGCAGCACCACCAGCCCGGCGCCGATCGGCGAGAGCTCCTGGACCGACTGCAGCCACAGCGAGGTGTAGGGCAGGATGCCGTAGACCGTCCCCTCGCCGACCGCGATCGTGATCATCGCGGCGGTGAACGCGGGCCGGCGGAACAGCGAGAGGTCCAGCAGCGGGTGCGCGGCGCGCCGCTGCACGGCGACGAAGGCGGCGAAGGCCGCCAGCGCCACACCCAGCGGGACCAGCGTGCCGGCGGAGGCCCACCCGTCGTCGTGGGACGCGGTCAGGGCGAAGACGAATCCGCCCGCTCCGAGGGCGAACAGCGCGGTGCCGGGGAGGTCCACGCGCCGCGCCGGGTCCCGGTCCGAGGCATCGCGGGGGATGTAGCGGAAGGTCATCAGCAGCGCGAGGACGGTGACCGGGACGTTGACGTAGAAGATCCACCGCCAGTCCAGCGCCTGGGTGAGCAGCCCGCCCAGGACCGGGCCGAGGGCGGAGGCGCTGGAGGCCACCGCCGCCCACACCCCGAGGGCCAGCCCGAGCCGGCGCCCCGAGTACAGGGTGCGGATCAGCGAGAGGGTGGTGGTGAACATCGCGGCCGCCCCGAGGCCCTGCACCAGCCGCGCCGTGATGAGCCACCCCATGGACGGTGACAGCGCGCACGCCACCGACGCCAGCGCGAAGACCACGAGCCCGGCGGCGTAGACCCGCCGCCGGCCGTGCAGATCGGCGAGCATTCCGGCGCCGAGCAGGGCGGCGGCCACCGCGAGGGCGTAGCCGTCGGCGACCCACTGCAGCTGGGTCAGTGTCGAGCCCAGCGAGTCCGACATGGACGGAAGCGCCACCAGCACGATGGTGACGTCGACGAGCAGCATGAACGTGCCCAGGCACACGGCGGCCAAGGGCCCCCAGATACGCATGACGAAGAACTCCCGGTGGAGGCGAGGGGGTAGAAGGACCCGCACACCTTCCGGGTGCCGGCCGCGGGGTCCCAAGCCATAGGCTGGGCCATGGGAGATTCCGGCACAGCAAGGGGGCAGCGCGGTGGATCCAGGCGCACTCGACGAGCTCGGCCAGCGGCTGCTGGAGGCTCTCCAGCACGACGGCCGGGCCCCCTTCAGCCGGATCGCCCGGCAGCTGGACGTCTCCGAGCGGACCGTCGCCCGCCGCTACCAGCGCCTGCGCGGCATGGGTCTGCGCATCGTCGGACAGCCCAACACCGCACGTCTGGGCCTGGTCCGCTGGCTACTGCGGCTGCACTGCACGCCCGACGCCGCCGGCACCATCGCCGAGGCCCTGGCCCGCCGGACGGACACCAGCTGGGTCACCCTCGCCTCCGGCGGCACCGAGCTCTACTGCGCGCTCAACACCCGCACCGCCGACGAACGGAACGCCCTGCTGCTGGAGAAGCTCCCGCGCACCCCGAAGGTGCTCTCGGTCAGCGCGCACTGCATGATGCGGATCTTCGTCGGCGCGACCAGCACCTGGCACGCCACCCGCTTCGGCGCCGCGCCGCACGAGGCCCCGGTGGACTCCGGCTCCGCGCGTTCCCCGCTGCCGCTGGACGCCACCGACCGTGTCCTCTTCGCCGAGCTGGCCCGTGACGGACGGGCCACCCTGCCCGAACTGAGCGCGGCGGCGGGCCGCTCGCCCTCCAGTGTGCAGCGGCACCTGGAACGGCTGCGCGCGGAAGGGGCCCTGGACCTGCTGGTCGACTTCGACCCCCAGTTGCTCGGCTACCACATGACCACCCGGCTCTGGCTGAACGTGGCCCCGGCCCATCTGCGCACCGTCGGCGAAGCCCTGGCCACCCACTCCGCCATCGCCTTCGCCGCGGCGATCACCGGCACCTCCAACCTGGTGGCCAGCGGCGTCTTCCGGACCCCGGCGGACCTGTACGACTACATCGACCGGCACATCGGCCCGCTGCCGGGCATCCTGAGCATCGAGACCGCCCCCACCCTCCGGGAACTGAAACGCCTCGCCCCCGCGCTCCCCTGACCCCGCGCCGTCCCGCCGGGGCGCCCGCAGGAGGTCGGGGGCCGGGCCCGGCGCGCGAGGTCCGGGCGCCCGGCAGCCCCGGGGACGGGGGCCCGCGGGCCCCGACCGCCACTGCGGTACTGTCCGGAAACCGACGAGCGGATGATCAGTGGTGGACGTAGGGGTGGGCGCATGGACAGAGCCGTGAACAGAGCCATGAGGGGCGCGTACGGCAGACGTGCCGGGGGTCGCTGACGGCTCTGGTGGCCGCGCTGCTGCTGGCCGGGGCGGCCGGCTGCGGATCCGCGGAGTCAGGCGCCGCGGCCGGCGGCGGCACCGGCCCCACCACGAAGGCGGCGGCACGGCCGGGGTCGGCGGACCTGCTCGCGGTACGGGAGGCCGCCCGGAAGAGCGGCGGCTCCGAGGCGTTCCACTACCGCGCGACCGGCAGGACACCGAATGACGCCGCGTTCGACATCGAGCAGGCGGTGAGCGCGCGGAAACCGGCGCCGATGTGGCTGAAGAACCACGAGCCCGACCCGGCACGCCACGAGCCGGTGGAGGTGCGGCTGGTGGGCGGGGCGCTGTACGCGGACACCGGGAGCCGGGAGGTGTCGGGGATGCGCGGCAAGCGCTGGCTGAAGACCGACCTGGCGACCGTGGAGCGGTACAGCGGCAGGAAACTGGACGTGGACGCCCTCACCAGCATGGGCGGGCAGGACACCGGCGGCCAGCTGACCTCGATCACCGACTCCGAGGACGTGCGGCGGGTCGGGACCGGCACCGTCGCGGGGATCCGCACCACGCACTACCGGGGGACGGTCGGCTTCGGCACGATGCGGGAGAAGTTGCGGAACGCCGACCCGGAGACCAGGACGCGCCGCGAGGCCAGGCTCCGGAGCTACGAACGGGCCGGTGTGCACCGGCTGGTCATGGACCTGTGGGTCGACGAGGACAACCGGGTCAAGCGGTACCGGGTCCGGGGTGACGGCCCGCGCAGCCCGTTCGACGTGACGGTCACCTACCTTTCGCTCGGCGAGCCGGTGACGGTCCGGGTGCCGCCCGCCGGTGACACCGTGGACGCCGCCGAGCTCACGGACTGATCCCGGGACTGACGGCAGCCGCGGCGCCCCCGCACCGGAGCCCACCGCCGGCCCGGCGCCGCGCCCCGGGCTCGCCCACGCGGGGCGCCCCGGGACCCCCGGGACCCGCCGTGCGGCGCCGGGTGCGTCGCGGCGTGCCCTGACCGGCGCCGCCCTAGCCGAGGAGGGCCTGCCCGATCTGCCGGGTGGTCTGGGCGGCCACCCGTGGCTCGGTGTCGGCGTAGTGCAGATAGGCGTTCAGGCCGGTGGCGAGGGCCCAGCCGCGGCCACGGGTCCAGGTGGCCTCGTCGACGCCGAGCCGGGCGCGGAAGACGGCTCTGGCATCCGCCGACATCAGGGTGAAGGCGATGGTCAGGTCGCGGGAAGGGTCGCCGATGCCGAGTTCGCCGAAGTCGATGACCGCCACCAGCCGTCCGCCGGCGGCCAGCAGGTTGCCGGTGTGGAAGTCTCCGTGGAACCACACCGGAGGGCGGTGCCAGGCGGGGGCCCGCAGCGCGGCCTCCCACAGCCCGGTCATGGCCCGCGCGTCGAACACGCCGGCGAGCCGGGCGATGGCCCCGCGGGTGGCCTGGTCCCGCTCGGCCAGTCCGGTGGTGACGTGGCAGTCGCCCGGGGCGTCCCGCGTCGGGCAGTCCCGCAGCGCGGTCAGGAACCGGGCCAGGTCGCGGGCGCAGCGGGCCGAGCCGCCCAGCGCCGCGACGGTCGGCGGCTCGCCGTCCACCCAGCGGGAGACCGCCCAGGACCACGGGTAGCCGAACGCGGGCGACCCCACGGCCACCGGCTCAGGGACGGCGAGCGGCAGGTGCGGGGCGAGACGCGGCAGCCATCGGGACTCCTTGACCGCCTGCCCGGCGGCACCCGGATGGCGCGGCAGACGGACCGACAGCTCCCGGCCCAGGCGGAAGATCACGTGGTCGGAGCCGCCCGGTTCCACCCGCCGCAGCGGCAGGCCGGCCCAGTCGGGGAACCGGGCGTCGACCAGACGCCGGGCCAGTGCCATGTCGATGACGGGACGGTCCTCCCGGGCGGCGTGCGGCAACGCGACTCCTTCCGCCGAGAATTCGGCCGGGGATGAGGGTGGGGATCGGGTGGGGTGGAGGTCATCCCAGCGCCCTCCGGCCGGCCTTGTCGACCGGTTTTCCGCCGGCCGTCCCGCACCTCCCCCGCGGCGCGGCGGGCCGCCGCCACCCGCACGGCCCCGGCGGATGCCGGACGGGCCGCTCGTACCGCGGGGGTGGCCGTCCCGGTGCGGCGGAAACCGGTCGGCACCCGCTCAACCCGGGCCGGCGGCGCGGAGTCCTTATCCCCGACGGCCCCGCGCGGCGGGACGCCGGCATCGCGTCCGCGGCGGCCGCGGACGCACGGGGGCGTGGGGCGACCTGCCCCACCCGGACGAGGGGGGAACCCGGTGCGGAACAGACGGACGGCGGCCCGGCGGACGGCACGGACCGGAGCGGCGGGACTGGCGGTGACGGCGCTGGCCGTCTCGTTACTCGCGGCCCCCGCCTGGGCCGATTCCGGCCGTGCCGCGGACCGGCGGACCGGCGGTGCGGGACACGAGGCGGTCCGGCGGGCGATGGACGCGGTGGTACGGGGCGGGATCCCCGGGATCACCGTCCAGGTCCGGGACGACGAGGGCGTGTGGCGCAGTGCCGCGGGCGTCGGGAACCTGCGGACCGGCAAGCCGCGGGGGGTGGCGGACCGGTTCCGCGTCGCCAGCATCACCAAGACCTTCGTGGCGACGGTGCTGCTCCAGCTGGAGGCCGAGGGCCGGCTCGACCTGGACGACACGGTGGACCGCTGGCTGCCCGGTCTCGTCCGGGGCCACGGCCACGACGGGCGGAGGATCACCGTACGGCAGTTGCTCAACCACACCAGCGGCGTCTATGACTTCCTGGACGACCGCGAGTACCTGGACACCTATGTGTTCGCGCCGGGCTTCCTGAAGCACCGTCACGACACCAGGACCCCGCAGGAGGCGGTGGACGTCGCCATGGCCCACCCGCCGTACTTCGCGCCCGGCGCCGGGCAGCGGTACTCCAACACCAACTACGTCCTGGCCGCGCTGGTCCTGGAGGCGGTGAGCGGCAACTCCTACGAGGACGAGGTCCGCGAGCGCATCGTCGAGCCGCTGGGGCTGCGCGGCACCGTCCTGCCCGGTGACACCGCGCACATGCCCCGGCCCAGCAGCCGGGCCTACTCGACGCTGTCGGAGGACCCCGCGGCGACGAGGATCTACGACGTCACGGTGCAGAACGCCTCCCAGACCTGGGCCGAGGGCGACATCATCTCCACCACCGGGGACCTGAGCCGCTTTCTCAGCGCCCTGCTCCGCGGCCGGCTGCTCCCCGCGCCGCAGCTCAAGGCGATGATGACCACCGTGCCCGACCCCGAAAACCCGTCGGCCGGCTACGGCCTGGGCATCAGCAGGTACCGCACCAGCTGCGGCACCACCGTGTGGGGCCACAGCGGGGGCTGGATCGGCTCGCTGTCGGAGGCCGTCTCGACCGTCGACGGGCGCCACACCCTCGTCTACAACCTCAACGGCGACTGGGCGATGCCCGCCAGTCTGGTGGAGGCCGAGTTCTGCGGTGCCGAGGGCGGCGCCCCGGGCGGCTCGCGGACCGCCCCGCCGGGCGCGGGCACGGCGGGCGACCGGCCCGGGCCGCCCGCCGGACGACGACCGCGCTGAGACCGGCCACGCCCCGGACCCGGGTCCGGCCCACGGGCCCGGGTCCGGTGAGCACCGCCCGGCCGCGCGCCCGGGTCCGCGCCGGCCGCCGGGTGCCCGTACCGCGGGGGCTGCCGGCCGCACCTCGGCGCGGACCGCTGCCCCCGCCGACTCCCCGGCCGCGGTCAGCGCAGTCTGGCGCCGTACACGTGGTCGACCGTCATCGTCATGAGCACCCGGCGGTCGGACACCATGACCGAGCGGTACTCCTCCCAGTCCGGGTGCTCCCCGGCGGCGGTCCGGTAGTAGTCCACCAGTGCCCCGACCTCGGGGCCGTACGGGTCGGTGCCCGGACCGACGAGGGTCGCGGTGCCCTCGGCGGTGGCCCACGCCCAGCCGTCGGGGCTGGTCACCTCCAGGGTGGCGCGTGGGTCGCGACGCAGGTTCACCGTCTTGGCCGATCCTTCGGTCATCGAGACGTGCAGGACACCGGCCCCGTGGTCGTAGAAGGGCATGACCGGGGAGAGCTGGGGGCGGCCGTCGGCCTTGATCGTCGCGAGGACTCCGAGCCGGCTCTCCGCGAGGAGTGTGCGCGGGTCGAACGGTGTGGTGGTCATGTCTGGGGCAAGCCGCCGCGGGGACCGGCTATTCCCGGCACGCGTCTCCCCGGCGGTGCGCGTCACCCCAGCGGCGCGCGTCTCTCTGGCGGTGCCTGTCGCCGGCCCGCCGCGTCCGCCCGCCCCGGCGGGCGCGGCGCCCGTGTCCAGCGGGGGCCGGCGGCGCCGCGCGGCCGGGGCGGGGTCGTGCCCGGCGAGGGCGGCGAGCACGAGTGCGGCGCGCCGGCCCGCTCCGGCCCCGCACCGGACGCTTCGACCGCGCCCCGGCCGGCCCGGCGGCCGGCCGGGTGGCCGGGTGGCCGGTCACAGGGCCGTGTGTGCCAGCCAGTGCTCCACCAGTGCCCGGTCGCCGGTGATCGTGACCGCGCTGTCGCCGACCCGCAGCCGCCGGGTGAACAGCAGCAGCAGGTCCTGCGCCTCCCCGGCCACCACCGCGTCCGCCGCGGCCGTACCGCGCTCCCAGCTCACCCCGCGCGGCGTGAGGGTGATCAGCCATCCCGGCAACGGGGTCCCGCGGGGCGACAGCTGGAGGGTCCCGACCCGGCCGCGGAGTTCGGTCAGGGCGGGTTTGAGTGCCGCGGCGTCCGGCGCGGACAGCAGTTCCAGCACCTCGGTGATCGCGTCGGCCGCCACCTCGGGGCCGACCCGGAAGGCGGTGCCGGCGGCGAGCGCCGCGTCCGCGTGGTGGACACAGGTGTCGTTCACCATGTGGCGGAGCCAGAAGTCGGCCCCGCGCGGGCCGAGGTAGGTCCACACGGTGGCCCCGGGAGGGGCGCCCCGGACCGCGTCGACGAGCTGCGCGGCGCCGTCGAGCAGCCACCCGGTCCACTCCGGCGGGGCGCCCGGATCCGCCTCGCGGGGGTCCGGGACGCCGTCCGGCGCGCCGTTCACGACGATCCCCGCCGCCCACCGGTGCGCCTGGCCGATGTGGCCGACGAGATCCCGCAGCCGCCACTGCGGGCAGGTGGGCACCGGGGCGTCCGGCTCCCTGCCGTGGACCGCCGCGGCGAAGGCGGTGGTCTGCTCCCGCAGTTGCTCGGCGAGCCGGTCGATGCCGGGTGTACTCATGGCGTTCCCTCTCCCTGTGGTGTGCTCGTACGCTAGAAAGCGCAGTCGGGTGGAGGTTCCAGTCATCGTGACCGAGATCACATCGGATGGGGTGCCGCTGGGGATCGGCGACCTGGCCCGGCTGAGCGGCGTGCCCGTGCGCACCGTCCGCTTCTACTGCGACGAGGGGATCGTGGAATCCCGGCGCAGCGCGGGCGGGCACCGCCGATTCGATCCGGCGGCCGTCGACCGGCTCCGGCTGGTGCGCCGGCTGCGCGGACTCGGGGTGGGGCTGCCCGCGATCCGGGACGTCCTCGCCGGCCGGGTCTCGCTGGCCGAGGCGGCGGCCGCCGAGCGGGCGGCGCTGGACGCGGAGTTGGCGCTGCTCGGCTGACGCCGTGCCGCGCTGCGGGCCGTCGAGGAGGCCCGCCCGGCCGACCGGGCCGCCCGCCTCGCGCTGCTCGCCGCGGTGGGGAACGGCCGCGCCGCGTCCGACGCGCTGGTCGCCTTCTGGCGGCGGCTGTTCTCCGGGCCGCTGCCGGACGCCGTGTTCGCCATGTTCCTCGCGGTGGGCGTGCCGGACCCGCCCGCGGACCCGACACCGGCGCAGGTGCTCGCGTTCGCCGAACTGGCCGGCCTGGTCGCGGACCGGTCGCTGACCCGGCGGCTGCGGGCCCGGGCGGGACGCGCGGCGGTCGTGGACGAGGGCGCGCTGCTGGCGGGGGTCGGGGAGGCGTTCGCGATGGCCCGGCCCGCGCTGCTCGCGGGCGAACGGCCCGGACCGGGACCGGCGCTCGACCGGTTCGTCGAGGCGCACGCCTCGGTACGGGCGAGCCGGGACACGGCGGCGTTCCGGCGCGCGCTGTCCGCCCGGTCGGGCCGCGAGCCGCTCACCCATGTCGCCGTGGACCACGACCCCCGGATCCGGCGGTACTGGGAACTGGTGGGCGCGGTCACGGGCGACCCCGCCACCCTCGGCGCCCTGCACGACTGGCTGCTGGAGGCGCTCGACCGGTCCGTCGGCGGGGGCCTCGGCCGGCCGGCCGGACCTGGTCCGGAAGTCCCGGTCGCGGTACGACCGCAGCACCAGGACCGATAGGGCACGGACCCACCGCCCTCCGGCCGAAGCCGGCGAACACCCCGTTCGCGTACGGTCGTTCCCGCGACGAGCGAAAGTGAGGAACGACGATGCAGGCGGATCGTGTGACCGAGTGGGGCGGGGAACTGCTGGACCTCGATGCCTACCTGGGGCGCATCGGGTACACCGGGGAGCGGGCCCCGACGCTCGCGGTGCTGCGCGGGCTGCAGCGCGCGCACGTGACGTCGATACCGTTCGAGAACGGTGACGCCGTGCTCGGGATCCCGGTCCTGCTGGACGTGGAGTCCGTGCAGGACAAGCTGGTCCGCCGGCAACGGGGCGGCTACTGCTACGAACACGCCTCGCTGTTCGCCGCCGTGCTGGAGCGCCTGGGGTTCCGCTTCACCGCGTTGAGCGGGCGGGTCACCCTCGACTCGGACAAGGTGCTGCCGGCCACCCACGCCCTCCTCGCCGTCACCGCCGCCGACGACGAGCGGACCTGGCTGTGCGACGTCGGCTTCGGCAGCGGTCCGCTGGGACCGGTCGAGCTCGCCGACGGCGCCGAGGCGGAGTTCGACGGCTGGCGGTACCGGATGGTGCGACGGCCGAACGTCTCCGGCATCGACGACTGGTGGCTGCGGCAGTACGGGCCCGACGGCTGGGTCGACCGGCACACCTTCACCCTCCTGCCCCAGTACCCGATCGACTTCGTGGTCGGCAGCCACTACGTCGGCACCCACCCCCGCTCACCGTTCACCAAGCGCCTGTTCACCCAGCGGTTCAGCGCCGAACGGCACGACAAGCTCGACGGTGCGACCTGGACCGTCAACCGTCCGGACGCCACCCGGACCGAACGGAAGATCACCCGGGACGAGTTGCCGAAGGTGCTGGCGGAGGAGTTCGGGATCGTCCTGGGCGCCGACGCGCTCGCCCGGCTCGGAGACGGGTTCGACTCCGCCTGACCGGGCCGGCGGGCCGCGGTCCGCCGGCCCGGCCTGCGGCTCCCGTCACCGGCCGAGGCGGCCCCACCGGCTCGGCCCGCCGGTGCGGCGGTCACCGGACGGGGTGCCGGGGGCCGTCCGGCGGCCGGCGAGGCGGGGGCGCGGCGGCGCCCACATGCGTGCCCGGCCGGACGGGGAAGGCGTGCCGCGGCGGAGCACGGCGGGCGGGGCGGAACACGGCAGCGGAATCACGCCGAATACCTTGCGCCCGGGTCCGCGCCGGACGGATGCGGGGGGGCCCGGCGGTACGGCCGCCCCCGACCCAGACACCACGGTGTTCTCCGGGCGAAAGTGCCCGGAGAACATCCGGCCGCGTCGCCGCCGGTACCGGATCGCCGTGTGACCGCCGTCTCGTCGACGCCTGCGGGACACCTCGCGAGCCCCCTCCGGCAACCCTCGTGCCGGGGCCGAAATATGCCGGGGGCGTTCGCTCGGTACGGCAGGATCCCCGGTGACCGGTCACGCGCCGGACGGAGCCCCGTGCCGTCCCCGCCGCAGTACAGACAGGGAGCCGCCTGTGATTCCGTGCCCGCCCGCCGGGCGATCCTCGGCCGCGCGGCACCGCCTCGGCCGGTCCCGCCCGCACGGCCCGGGTGTCCTCCGCCCGGCCGGCCCGCCGCTGACCCCGGACACCACCCGGCCGTACCCGGCGGGGAGACGGCGGGTGGCACCGCGGAGCCTGACGGCGGGTCCGACGGCCCCCGGCCGGCGGCCGTCCCCCCGCGGCGGCGGTGCCCCGGCGGCGGACCCCGGCGTCCACCGGCACACCGCGCGGCCGGGGTGGCGGCGCGGGCACGGCGGGGCCGCGGCGCCCCCGTGGCGCGGGAACCCCACCCGGCCGGAGCCCGGCCAGGCCGTCCCCTGATCCGACCCGACCTCGCCCCCCGGAGTTCCGATGACTGGCAGCACCAGCCACCCCCGGCCCGGTCCGTCCGGACCGTTACCGTCCCGGGCCGCGACGGCAGCGGCCCCCGGCGCCGTCATCCCGGCGATGGAGCGGAGGGCGGCGGTCCCGTCGGATGCCCGGCCCTCCCCCGGACGTCCGGGGCCGGGCGGCGCCGGCTCGGATGCGGCTCGGTGGTGAGCGCAGGCGCGGCGCGGGCGGTGGGCCGCCGTTCGGTCACCCGCTCCGCGGAGCCCCGGACCGGCCGGCGGACCGGGGGCGCGCCGCACCGCGGTCACCCGGCCCGGTCTTCTGCCGCCCCCTGCCGCGGACTGCCGGCGGCCGGACCGGGTGACCGGTGGTCGCGCCGGACGCCGGGGCGCGCCCGGGCCGTGTGCGCGGCGTTGCCCGGTGCCCGCCCCGGTGGTCATCACGTGCCGGGGAGACCCGCCCGCGCCGAGGAGCGCGGCGCGGGCGGTCGGAGCCGTTCCCGGGCGCCCGGCACCGCCGCCGACCATCCGGCGCACCCCGGGCGCATCCGCCGCTCCGCCCCGCTTCCGTCCCGTCACGGCCGGCCCGCGCGCGGGCCGGCCCGGCCGGAGCGCTGCGGACTCCCGGCCGACCCCCGCCCGGGGCCGCCGGCTGCCGGGATGTGAGGACGCCTCCCGGCACGCCCGCCCCGCGCCCCGCCCTCCCGGACCGGCGGCCTTCGGCACCGGGGCCCCTCGGTCGGCGGCGCTCGCGCGGAAGGGGCGGCCCCACCCTCCGGTCAACCTCGGCTTCGGCATGTGCCTGGCCCTTGCAGCTGAAGGACTCTCATTGATCAACGCCAACGTCCTGATCGAGATGGCGCTGGGCGGCGGGCTCGTCGCCGCGTCCGGCGCGCTGGTGGCGCAGACCCGCGGCAAGCAGGCGGCGCTGCGGGCCAGGCGTGCCGCCGAGTCCGAGCTGACCCAGGCCAGGGCCGCCGCCGAGCTGTCGGTCCGGCAGGTCAGGCAGGCCGCCGCCGAGGAGGCCGCGGCGCTGCGGCGGCAGGCGGTGACCGACCGGGACCTGCAGCAGGCCGCCCTGGCGGAGACCCGGAACCTCGTCGAGCAGCGGTTGCCGCGGCTGGTGGACGCGGAGGTCCGCCGGCACCCGGGGGTGACGGTGCCGGGCCCGTCCGAGCCGCTGCTCCAGGACTCGTCGTGGCAGGACCTCCACCAGCGGGCCCTGGACCTGGTCCGCGAGGCCGTGGAGACGACCCGGTCCGCGGTGGCGCGGTCGGCCCGCGCGGGTGTCCGGGGTGCGGCGGACGAGGCGCAGACCTTCCTGACCAGGCTCCAGTTGAAGATCGACGAGGAGCTGGGGAAGCACCCGCAGGCGAGCGCCTACCACCAGAGCCTCGTCGAGATCGACCACTTCGCCACCCGGAGCCTGCACACCCTGCAGCGTCTGCGCATCCTCGCCGGGTCGTGGCCGGGCACCCAGCGGGCCAACGCCTCCCTCCGGGAGATCGTGGAGAGCGCGCGCGGCCGGGTCGGCCCGTACGACCGGGTGGAGTACACCTACCGGCCGGACGTCGGCGAACTGTTCGTCGAGGGCCGGGTGGTCGAACCGATCGTCGTCGCCCTCGCCGAGCTGATGATCAACGCGGCCATGTACTCCAGTGACACGGTGAGCGTGTACGCGCAGCAGGTTCCGGCCGGCTGCCGCATCGTGGTGGAGGACACCGGCCTGGGCATGAACGCCTTCCAGCTGGCGGAGGCCGAACGGCTGCTGTCGCAGCGGGTGCTGCTGGACGTCACCGCACTGGAGGACGAGCGGAAGCTCGGCTTCGCCATCATCGGGCGGCTGATCCACGACTACGGCTTCCGCGTGGACGTCGGCGCCCCCTCGGCGAGCGGCGGGGTGAAGGCCGTGCTGCTGGTGCCCACCGGCCTCATGGGCGAGCCGCCCGAGCACGACGAGCCGGCGGACGCCCCGCTGGAGGCGCCCCCCGCGCCGCCCGCCACCAACACCGCCACCAACACCGCCACCACCACCGGCACCGGCACCGGCACCGGCACCGGCACCGGGCACCCCGCTCCCCCGGGCGCACCGCTCACCACGGTCTCCGGACTCCCCAAACGGCAGCCGAAGCAGTTGTCGGCGGTGCCGGCGTCAGGGCCGAGCCAGGAAGCCCTCACCGACACCGCGGGCACCGAGGACCTCGCCGACGGCTTCGAGCAGATGCGCCGCGCCTTCAGCACCGGATACGCCGAGAACGACACCGACACCGAAGGACTCCACCGATGAGCACCGATCAGCACACCGCCGACTCAACGGACCTGACCTGGCTCCTCAACAACCTGACCCGGGAGCCGGGAGTGGTCCACGCCCTGCTGTTCACCACCGACGGGCTGGTGCTGGCCGCCTCGGACGGGCTGCCGACCGACGACGCCGAGCGCACCGCCGCCGCCCTGTGCGGTGTCAAGTCGCTCCAGGCGGACCTCGGCGCGTTCTGCGGCCGGCCCGACGGGGCGGACGACCGGCTGCGCATGCGGCATGTGGTCAGCGACCTCAAGGACGCCACCGTGCTGCTGTTCGCCGCGGGGGTGCGCACCGGTCTGGGGGTGTCGGTGCGCGGGGACTCCCTCAGCCAGGAGGTCTCGGTGGCCATCACCGCCACGCTGAAGATGATCGCCGGGATGCGTCCGGTGCTGGACGCGCGCGAGCGGAGCGGCACCGCGTGACCCCGCCGGGGCGCCAGAAGCGCGGCATGGTGCGGTCCTACACCGCCACCGGTGGGCGTGCCCGGCCGTCGCGGAGCACGCTGGACGAGGCCACGCTGCTCATCGCCGACCCCAAGATGCCGCTGGCCGGGCTGTCGGCGCAGGCGTACCGGGTGATGGACCTCTGCCTGCCGGGCGTGCTCTCGGTGGCCGAGGTCGCCTGCCACCTCGAACTGCCCGGTGCCGTCACCAAGGTCGTCGTCTCCGATCTCGTCGACAGCGGCCACCTGGTCGCCCGGGCGCCGTTCGTCCCCGCGGCGCACCAGCACGACGAGGATTTCCTGAGAAGGGTGTTGCATGGACTTCAACAGCTCTGACCGCCGCTACCTGTCGGCCGGAGCCCGCTCGGTGAAGGTGCTGGTCCTCGGCCCGTTCGCGGTGGGCAAGACCACCCTGGTGGGGTCCGTGTCGGAGATCCGTCCGATGCACACCGAGGAGCGGATGACCGTGGCCGGGGAGCTCGTGGACGACCTCGGTGGGCTGACCGGCAAGGACACCACCACGGTCGCGATGGACTTCGGGCGGGTCACCCTGGCCGAGGACATCGTGCTGTACCTGTTCGGCGCTCCCGGCCAGCCGCGCTTCCACCGGATGGTGCGGTCGCTGCTGGAGGGGGCGCTGGGCGGCCTGGTGCTGGTCGACACCCGGCGCATCGACCAGAGCTTCGACGCGATCGACCTGCTGGAGTCGGCGGGGCTCCCGTACACCGTCGCGGTCAACCACTTCGAGGGCGCCCCCCGCTACAGCGACACCGAGATCCGCGACTCCCTGACCATGGCCGACGACCGGCCGCTGGTGTGGCTGGACGCCCGCCACCGCCACTCGGCGAAGGAGGGGCTGATCGCCCTGGTCACCGACATCCTCGCCCGTCCCCGCCTGGAGCCCGCACGATGACCGCAGCAGCCGCCGTCCCCCGCCTGTTCGGGGACGCCTTCGCCACGGCGCCGGAGGAGGCCTACGCCGCGTTGCGGTCGGCGGGCCCGGTCGCCTGGGCCGAGATCGCCGAGTCCGTGCACGCGCTGGTGGTCACCAGCCACCGGGCCGCGGTCTCGCTGCTCAACGACACGGCGACCTTCAGCAAGGACAGCCGCCGGTGGGCCGCGCTGAACTCCGGCGACGTGCCGCCGGACAGCCCGGTCCTGGCGCTGATGGCCTTCCGGCCGAGCCTGCTCTACGCGGACGGCGCGGAGCACGAGCGCCTGCGGGTGGCGCTCGAGGACTGCATGGCGCGCATCGACATCCACGAACTGCTGGAGACCACCCAGGCCCACGCCGACCGGCTCGTCTCCCGCATCGCCCCCGCCGGTCGCGCCGACCTGATGGTCGACTTCGCGGACACCCTGCCGCTGCTGGTCTTCGCCGACATCCTGGGCTGCCCCGCCGAACTGGCGGTGCGGATGGTCACCGCCTGCCAGGGCATCATCGGCGCCGGTGCGACGGCGGCGCAGGCGGCCGCCGACTTCGCGCACATCCTCGCCGAGCTGATCGAGACGAAGACGGCGGATCCGGGGCCGGACTTCACCTCCTGGATGCTCCAGCACCCCGCCGGGCTGGGCTTCGAGGAGATCCTGCACCAGCTGTACTGCTTCGTCGGCGCGGGCACCATCCCCACCGCGGCCTGGATCGCCTCCGGGCTGCGGCTGCTGCTGGAGGACGACGCCTACGCGGGCGACCTCACCGGTGGCACGGTCACGGTGCGGCGCGCCATGGAGAAGGTGCTGTGGACCCGGTCCCCGATGGCGAACTTCAGCGTGCACTTCGCCCGTCGCGCGACCATGCTGCACGGCGTGCCGGTCCCGCCCGACGTACCCGTCCTGATCAGCCACGCCGCCACCGGAACCGACCCCGCCCTGCCGCCCGGCCTGGGCTACGACAACCGGGCGCACCTCGCCTGGTCGGCCGGGCCGCACCGGTGCCCGGCCGACAGCCAGGCCGGGGTCATCGCCCAGACCGCGATCGAGACGGTCCTGGACCGGCTGTGGAACCTGGAGCTGACCGACCCCGGGGTGCCCAACCGGCACGGCCCGTTCCACCAGTGCCCCGTCTCGCTGAACGTCCGCTTCCGACCGCAGCCGGCCGACGCCCGCGCTGCCGCACCCACCGGAGGACGCACATGACCCGTGACCCGATCGCCCTCGACATCACCGGCGGCCGGCTGTACCAACAGGCCGACGAGCTGCGCGCCGCGGGACCGGCGGTGCGCGTGGAGATGCCCAGCCGGCTGACGGCCTGGTCGGTCACCCGGGGCGATGTCGCCAGGACGCTGCTGACGCACCCTCATGTGTCCAAGGACGCCCGCCGGAGCTGGCCGGGCTACCGGCCCTTCGCGATACCGTGGCTGGCGGCCTGGGTCGACGTGGTGTCGATGTTCACCAGTGACGGTGCCGACCACAAGCGGTTGAAGGACCTGGTCGGGCGGGCGTTCACGCCCCGCCGGATCGAGGCGATGCGCCCCGCCGTCGAGGCCATCGTCACCGATCTGCTGGACGCCATGGCGGCCGCCGGACCGGGGCGCACCACCGACCTGCGTGCCGCGTTCTCCTACGCGATCCCCACCCGGGTGATCTGCAATCTCTTCGGCGTCCCGGACGACCAGCGGCCCCGGATGCTGGACGTGATCGACGCGGTGCTGGACACCAGCGTCTCCGAGCACCGGGCCGGGGAGATCCGCAACGAGCTGTTCTCCGTGATGCACACCCTGATCGCCACCAAGCGCTCCGCCCCCGGCGACGACATGACCAGCGTGCTGCTCGCCGCCCATCTGGAGGACGGGGACCGGCTCAGCGAGGAGGAGCTGGTCAGCACCCTCATTCTCATGATCGGCGCGGGTTCGGAGACCGCCGTGTCGCTGATCGACCACGCGGTCGTGGAACTGCTCGGCCACCCCGGTCAGCTCGCCGCCGCCCTCGCCGACCCCGGGCGCTGGGACGACGTCATCGAGGAGACGCTGCGCAAGCACCCGCCCATCATGCATCTGCCGCTGCGGTACGCCACCGCGGACATCGACCTGGGCGAGGGCGTGACCATCCGCGGCGGCGACCTGATCCTCGTCGGCTTCGGGGCGCACGGCCGGGACGGGACCGTCAACGCCGACCCCGACCGGTTCGACATCGACCGCGGCGACCGGCAGCACCTGGCGTTCGGGCACGGTGTCCACTACTGCCTGGGCGCGCCGCTCGCCCGGCTGGAGGCGCGCGTCGCCCTGCCCGCCCTCTTCAGCCGCTTCCCGGAGCTGCGGCTCGCCACCGGGGCGGACGCCCTCCGGCGCCAGCCGTCCTTCATCGGCAACGGCTACCCCCGGCTGCCCGTCGTACTGACCCCGGCCCCGGACACGGGCACGGGCACGGGCACGGGCACGGGCCGCGGCCCGGCGGGCTGACCACGCCGGCCCGCGCGGCCACCGGCCGCCGGGGCGGGCCCGGGGCCGGCGGGCCGGTCGCGGCGCCGCGGGGCGGTGCGGTGCGGGTGCCCGCGGCCCCGCAGCGCCCCGGCCGTCAGGCGGCGGACCGGTCGCCGGCCGCGCGGCGCCGCCGGACGGGGTCGGTCTGGTAGGGCGGACGCCAGGAGCCGTCGGGGTGGTAGAGGTTGGTGCCGGGCGGGACGATCGCGTCGATCCGGTCCATGACGGCGTCGTCGAGGACCAGCCCGGCGCCCTCGAGGGTGTCCTGGAGCTGCTGGTGGGTGCGCGGGCCGATGATGACCGAGGTGACGGCCGGGTGCGCCAGCGGGAAGGCGACCGCCAGCTGCGGCAGTGTGCAGCCGAGGTCCTCCGCGACGGCGACCAGTTCCTCGAGGGCTTCGAACTTGGCCGCGTTGCCGGGCGCCGCCGGGTCGAAGCGGTACGGGGTGAGGGCGGGACGGCCGGTGGTGAGGTCGATCGGCCGGCCCTTGCGGTAGTGGCCGGTGAGGAAGCCGGAGGCGAGCGGACTCCAGGTCAGCGCGCCCATGCCGAGCCGCTGCACGACCGGCAGCACGTTCGCCTCCACGCCCCGGGCGAGCAGCGAGTACGGCGGCTGCTCGGTACGGAACCGCTGCAGGCCTCGGCGTTCGGCGACGTGGTGCGCCTCGACGATCTCCTCGGCCGGGAAGGTCGAGCACCCGAACGCCCGGATCTTGCCCTGGCGGACCAGGTCGCCGAGGGCCGACAGCGTCTCCTCGATGTCGGTGGTGTGGTCGAACCGGTGCACCTGGTACAGGTCGATCCAGTCGGTGCCCAGCCGCCGCAGGCTGTCCTCCACCTCCCGGACGATCCAGCGCCGCGAGTTGCCGCCCCGGTTGGGGCCCTCGCCCATCGGGAAGTACACCTTGGTGGCGAGCACGACATCGTCCCGGCGGCCTGCCAGCGCCTTGCCGACGATGGTCTCCGACTCGCCTCCCGAGTACATGTCGGCGGTGTCGACGAAGTTGATGCCCTGGTCGAGCGCGGAGTGGATGATCCGTACGCAGTCGTCGTGGTCCGGGTTGCCCACGTGGCCGAACATCATGGCACCGAGGCAGTAGGTGCTCACCTCGATGCCGGTGCCGCCGAGAACGCGGTAGCGCATGGTGGAAGATCCCTTGTCAGTGGGGAGAGTTGGGGTGATGCCGCCGACTGTACGAGCTTGAGCGCGGTCTAGATCAAGCGCTCCGGGCCCGGGCGGACCGGCTGCGGGGCGGGCGCGGCCGGCCCGGCGGTGACGCCGGCCCCCCACGGTTCGGCCGGCACCGAAACGTCCCTGCCCTAGCGTCGGGGCATGACGCACACCGCACACGACCGCGACCCGCGCCCGGACCGGCGGGCGGACCGGCGGGCGGACCGCCCGCTGTCCCCGTTCGCCCGTCTGCACCACCAGGCCGATCCGCTGCTGCTGCCCAACGCCTGGGACCACGCCTCGGCGGCGGCCCTGGCCGCGCAGGGGTTCGCCGCCGTCGGCACCACCAGCCTGGGCGTGGCCGCGGCCGCCGGTCTGCCGGACGGGGCGGCCGCCACCGCCGGGGCGACCGTGGCACTGGCCAGGCGGCTCGGGCGTGGCGCGTTCCTGTTCACCGTCGACGCCGAAGGGGGGTTCAGCGACGCCCCCG
Source organism: Streptomyces sp. NPDC018031 (assembly GCF_044327625.1). Lineage (NCBI taxonomy): Bacteria > Bacillati > Actinomycetota > Actinomycetes > Kitasatosporales > Streptomycetaceae > Streptomyces > Streptomyces sp. NPDC018031. The sequence goes on along the minus strand of NZ_JBIRFT010000011.1, from coordinate 100,270 downwards.
AGGAGGTGGCCCGGCTGGCCCGGGAGCTGTACGCGGCGGGCGCGGCGGGCATCAACCTCGAAGACGGCCGCCCCGACGGCACGCTCGCCCCGGCGGAGCTGCACGCGGCGAAGATCGCGGCGGTGAAGGCCGCCGTGCCCGGGCTGTTCGTCAACGCGCGCACCGACACCCACTGGCTGGGCCGGCGACAGGAGGAGACCGCGGCGCGCCTGGCCGGCTATGCGCGGGCCGGTGCGGACGGGGTGTTCGTACCGGGGCTCTCGGACCCGGCGGGCATCGCCGCGCTGACCGCGGTCGTCACCGTTCCGCTGAACATCCTGTACACGCCGGACGGTCCCGGCCTCGCCGAACTGGCGGCGCTGGGTGTGCGCCGGGTCAGCCTCGGCTCGCTGCTGTACCGCCGGGCCCTGGCGGCGGCGGTGGCCGCCGCGACGGCGGTCCGGGACGGCCGGCCGGTGGACGTGGGCGCTCCGTCCTACGCCGAGGTGCAGCGGCTGGCGGTGCCCGGTGCGGCGCCCCGGCACCCGCGGTGACCGGCCGGGCCCGGTCACCGCGCCGGCCCGGCGCCGCTCCGGCCCCCGTCAGCCGCCGCCCGGTCCCGGGGCGGGAGCGGCCGCCGGGTGGCGAGGCACGGCGGGGCGCCCGCCTGGTCCCGCCCCGGGGCCGAACCGCTGCCGGTAGGCCGAGGGGGTGAGCCCGGTCTCCCGCCGCATCAGCGCACGCAGATGGGCCGCCGTCCCGAGGCCGCTGCGCCGCGCGACCACCTCGAAGCGCGTCTCGCCCCGTTCGATCAGCCGGCACGCCAGGGCCAGCCGCTCCCCGGTGAGCCATGCCAGCGGCGTGGTGCCCAGTTGCGCCTGGAAGCGCCGGTGCAGGGTGGCCGGGCTGACCGCGGCACGCGCCGCCAGGTCCGGCACGGTGAGCGGTGCGCCGAGCCGCTCCTGCGCCCAGGCCAGGACCGGCGCCAGGGACTCGTCCGGCACCTCGGGCACCGGCCGTTCGATGAACTGCCGCTGCCCGCCGTCCCGGTGTGCCGCGAAGACCAGGCGCCGGCTGACCGAGTTGGCGACCTCCGCGCCGTGGTCCCGGCGGACGATGTACAGGCCCAGGTCGAGCGCCGCCGCGCTGCCCGCGGCGGTGAGGATGTCGCCGTCGTCCACGAAGAGCACGTCCTCTTCCAGCCGGACCGCGGGGAAGCGGGACCGGAAGGAGTCCGCCCACTGCCAGTGCGCGGTGGCCCGGCGCCCGTCCAGCACCCCGGCCTCGGCCAGGGTGAACGCGCCGCTGCAGAAGCCCACCAGGCGCGCGCCGCGTGCGTGCGCCCGCCGCACCGCGTCCAGCACGGCCGGCCGGCGGGGCACCTCCACGTCGGGCCGGTTGGGCACGATCAGGGTGTCCGCCGCGTCGGCCGCCTCCAGCCCGGCGACCCCGGTGAGGGTGAAGAACCCGTCCCGCATCAGGGTGCGCGACGCGGCGGAGCAGATGCGGAAGTCGTAGAGGCGGCGGCCGATCTCGGGTCTGCGCAGACCGAAGACCTCGGTGGCGCAGCCCAGCTCGAAGGGGTTGGAGTTCTCGTCCACGATCACGACGACCCGGTGCGGGGCGGCCGCACGGCCGCCCTGCGAGGAATCTTGCGGCATATGCGATTCCTAGCACTCACACCGGCCGGGCTCAAGCGGCGAGAGTCTGGCCCATGAGCAACGAACCCATCGCCCTCACCGCAGCCCTGGCCACCTTCGACGCCCTGTGGAGCCCCCGCATCGTCACGCGCGTCAACGACTACGACGTCCGCGTCGCCAAGGTCGGCGGCGAACACGTCTGGCACGTCCACGACGACACCGACGAGTTCTTCCTGGTGCTCGACGGTGAGCTGCGCATCGCCCTGCGGGACGGCGACGGGGAGCGCGTCGTCACCCTCCCCCAGGGGTCGGTCTTCACCGTGCCGCGCGGCGTGGAGCACAGGCCGAGCGCCCCCGGCGGTGCGGCGATCCTCCTCTTCGAACCCACCGGCACCCCGACGGTCGGCGACCGCCACGACGAGGTCCCCGGCCATGTGGACGTGACCACCGGGCATCCGCTGGGCTCCTGACACCGCGGGACCGGCCCCCGGCCGAGCTGGCCTGGTGGCGGATCGCCGCGCTGACCCCCCGTCCGGTGCTGGTGGGCGCCTGCGCGCCGGTGCTGGTCTGCGGCTACCTCCTCGGCCTGCACATGCCGGTGGGGCTCACCAGGGGGCTGGCCATCGGCTTCAGCACCGTCCTGACCCTCGGCATGCTGCGCGACGGCGGCGCCCGGCGTCCGCCCCGCCGCCCCCGGAGTTCGCGGCGGTCGCCCGGCCGCCGGACCGGTGACCGCCTCCCGGGGGCCGGATGCGGCCGACGGGTGTCCGGGCCGTCGCGCCGCGCGGGCTGCTCCGGCGGAGCCATGGTGCGCGGTGGCCGGGGTAGGCGCGGCGTCGTGGCACCAAGCCCGGGGCCCGCAGCGGCGGGTCACCGTACCGACCGAAAGGAATGTGGGCATGTCGCAGGTCGAGGAGTCGATCGAGGTCGCCGTTCCGGTGGGCACCGCCTATGACCAGTGGACCCAGTTCGAGTCGTTCCCCGAGTTCATGGACGGGGTCGAGCGGGTCGAGCAGCGCACCGACGCGCTCACCCACTGGGTGACCTCGATCGGTGGTGTGAAGCGGGAGTTCGAGGCACGGATCACCGAGCAGATCCCGGACGAGCGCGTCGCCTGGACCACCGTGGAGGGCGAGGCCAGGCAGGCCGGCGTGGTCACCTTCCACCGGCTGGACGACACCAGGACCAAGGTGATGCTGCAGATGGACTTCGCTCCGGAGGGCCTGGCCGAGACGGTCGGCGACAAGCTCGGCTTCGTCAAGCGGAAGGTCACCGGCGACCTCGAGCGGTTCAAGCGGTTCATCGAATCCCGCGGGACGGCGACCGGCTCCTGGCGCGGCCAGGTGTGAGCGCCGGCCCGGACGGGGGTGCCCGGGCGAGACCCTCCGCGGCGGAGCGGCCGTCCGCCGCCGGGCGGAGACGGGGGCCGCGGCGGCTCCGGCCGCCGTGGCCCGCCGCGGGTCCGGCCGGCCGGACCCGCGGCGGGCGGGACGGGCCGGTCGTCCGTTCGCCCGCCCGGAGGTGTGCGGAAACCCGCTGGCCAGGTGAGCCGGTCCTCGGTGAGGATCGGCCGTATGGCGCAACGGGAGCAGTGGGTCGAGCAGCACACCATCCTGTCGGTCGTGGTGGGTTCGCGGGCCTTCGGGCTCGCCACCGCGGCCTCGGACGTGGACCGGCGAGGGGTGTACGTCGCACCCACCGAGGACTTCTGGCGCATCGGCAAACCGCCCACCCACCTGGACGGTCCCCTCCCCGAGCAGTTCAGCTGGGAGGTCGAGCGGTTCTGCGCACTCGCCCTGTCCGCCAACCCCAACCTCCTCGAAGTCCTCCACAGCCCCCTGGTGGAACGCGTCACGCCGCTCGGCCGCGAACTGCGGGAGCTCTCCCCCGCCTTCCTCTCCCGCCGCGCCCACCAGACCTACGCGCGCTACGCGCAGTCCCGGTTCGCCAAGGCGCAGGCGCGACGGGCTGACGCGGGCGAGCCCCGCTGGAAACACGTCATGCACCTGCTCCGCCTGCTGATCAGCGGCGCCGAACTGCTGGAGAGCGGCACCGTGCGGACCGACGTGGGGTCCCACCGCGACCGGCTGCTGGCCGTGCGCCGGGGCGAACTGCCGTGGCGGGAGGTCTGCGCCTGGCGCGACCGGCTCACCACCCGCCTGGACGAAGCGCTGGCGCACAGCCCGCTGCCCGCGGAACCGGACACCGCACGGGTGGAGGAGTGGCTGGTCTCGGTCCGCCGCCGGTCGCTGTGCCCGGCCACCGGCTGACCCGCCGCGACCGGTGCCGCGGGACCGGCTGATCCGTGGCCGGCCGCGGGGCACCGCGCGGGGTGGCACCGGCACTCCCGTGTTTACGCCGTGAGCGCCGGGTAACGCTGGGTTCCACCAAGCCTCGCGTGAGGGACCTCTTCCCGGAAGGCGGAAGCATGCCGGTAGTCGTCATCGTCATCCTGGCCGTGGCCGCGGCCATCATCGTGGCGCTCATCCTCGCCCCGCCCGTTCTCCAGAGCAGCGCGAGCGGCCTGCGCAGACGCTTCGGCCCGGAGTACGACCGGGCCGTCCGGGAGCACCGCGGCGACACCCGGGCGGCGCTGCGGGAACTCAGTGAACGGGTCCGCCGGTACGGCGATGTGCAGCCCCGTCCGCTGCCGCCGCAGGAGCGGGAGCAGTACGTCGCCCGGTGGGCCGGGTTGCAGGAGCGTTTCGTGGACGCTCCCGCCGCCACCGTCACGGAGGCCGCCGACCTGCTGGACCGGCTGGCCACCGAGCGCGGCTTCCCGGAAGGCGCGGAGCACCGGGCCGACGCGCTGTCCCTGCACTACGCCCCCCAGGTCGAGGGCTACCGGGAACTGCGCCGGGTGGCCGGGCGCGCCGACGCGGCGGAGACCGGGACGGAGGAGCTGCGGAAGGCCCTGGTGGCGGCCCGCCCCCTGTTCACGGAGCTGGTCGTGGCCCAGCCCGCCGACCGGCCGGCGCAGCGCCGGCTCAGCCGGGTGCCGCGGCAGAGCGGCGGCCGCTACAGCCGACGGCACCGGAACGCCTGACCCACTGCCATGACCGCGCCCCGGAGCGAGGGTTCCGGGGCGCACCGATGTCCGCGGACCCCGCCCGGCCGCGCCGGAGCGGGCGGCGTCCCGGGGCGGGCGGCGGCGTCGCGGCAGGGCGCGGCATCCGGTGACGGGCGCGGGCCGGCCGCTGGCTACAGTCCCGCCATGGACTGGATCGAGCGGGTGCGAGGGCTTCGCCAGTGGTCGCAGAACGGGCGGCGGGCCCCGCACAAACCGCTGCTCCTGCTGTACGCGCTGGCGCGGTTCCAGCGGGACGCCGGCACGGCGCTGCGCTTCACCGACGTCGAGGAGGACCTGCGCCGGCTGCTGGCCGAGTACGGCCCCAACCACCGGACCTCGCCGGCGTACCCCTTCCACCATCTGGTCGGTGACGGGGTGTGGGAGGTGCGCACCACTGCCGGGCCCGGCAGTCCCGGCACCACGCTCACCGCGTTGCGGAACAGCGGCGCGGAGGGACGGCTGGCACCGGGGCTGCGGGAGCAGCTGCGCCGCGACCCGGCACTGCTGGGGCGGCTGGCCCAGCTGCTGCTCGACACGCACTTCCCACCGGGCCTGCACCCGGACATCGCCGAGGCGGTGGGACTGGACCTGGCCGCGGCCGACGGGGCGGTGCGGGCGATACCGGGGCGGGACGCGTCCGGGGAGGCGCGGCGGCGCGGGGCACGGCTGCGCGAGCAGGTGCTGATCGCCTACGAGCACCGGTGCGCCTTCTGCGGGTTCGACGGAGCGCTCGGGCGCGCCCCGGTGGGTCTGGAGGCGGCGCATGTGCGCTGGTGGGCGTACGCCGGCCCGGACGAGCTGGGCAACGGGCTGTGTCTGTGCTCGCTGCATCACAAGCTGTTCGACAAGGGGGTGCTGGGGCTGGACGGCACGCGGCGCATTCTGGTGTCCCGGGAGTTCACCGGGCGCGGCCGGGCCGCCCGCGCCTGGGTGCTGGACCTGGCCGGGCGGCCCCTGCTCGGCCCGCAGCCCGGCAGCGAACAGGTGGCCGCGGAGCACATCGACTGGCACACCCGGCAGGTCTTCCGCGGTGAGCCGCGCGTTCCGGCCCAGGCCGGGGCCGGGGACCGGGCGGGCTGACGGACCACCGGCGCCCGCGGCGCCGCGGATGTCGGACCGCCGGCGCCGCCAGCCCGGCCCGGAGCCGCCGGCCCGCGGCCGCCTTCCGGTGCGCAGAGGGGCGCGGCGGGGCTCCGGGCGCGGCCGGTCAGCGCAGCAGCAACTGGACGATGGCCACCGTGCCGACGGCCACCACCAGCGCCCGCAGCACGGCGGGGCTCACCCGGCGGCCCGCTCTCGCCCCGATCTGGCCGCCGACGGCGGAGCCGGCCGCGAGCAGCGACACGGCCGTCCAGTCGAAGTCGGCGACGGCGAGGAAGAACCCGGCGGCGACCGTGTTGACCACCGCGACGAGGACGTTCTTCACGGCGTTGAGGCGTTGCATGCCGTCGTCCAGCAGCATGCCCATCAAGGCCAGGTAGACGATGCCCTGGGCGGCCGCGAAGTAGCCGCCGTAGACGCTGGCCAGCATCAGCCCGGTGAACAGCAGCGGCCCGCCGTCCGGTGGAGCGACCGATCCGGTCCGCTCGCGGCGGCGCCGCACCCGCTCGCTGATCCGGGGCTGCAGGACGACGAGCACGAGTGCGAGGCCCACCAGCACCGGCACGATCGTCTCGAACGCGGCGGCGGGCAGGACCAGCAGGAGCGTGGCACCCGCCAGGCCGCCGAGCGCGGCACCGGCGCCCAGCTTCACCACGCGCCCGCGCCGGCCGCGGAGCTCCCGCCGGTAGCCGATGGCTCCGCTGATGGAGCCGGGGATCAGTCCGAGCGCGTTGGAGACCGTGGCGGTGACCGGCGGCAGGCCGACCGCGAGCAGCACCGGAAAGGTGATCAGGGTTCCGGAGCCGACGACGGTGTTGATCGCGCCGGCGCCGACTCCCGCTCCGAGGACCGCGAGCATCTCCCACGGGTTCATACGGCGCCCCGCCGCACCCCGTGGGTGCCGGTGCCCGGCACGGCACGACCGGGGAACCGGCGCCGGTCCCGGCCGTCGTCCGCCGGGGTCCCGCCGGGCGGGCCGCCCGGCGCCATCGCCGTGGGAGCGGGGTCCGGATGCGCGGTGGTGTCCATGGTCCCGACCCTATGAACCCGACGGTTCGGCGGGCGCCGAAGTGTCCGGTCACCGTGCCGGGGCCGGTCCGGACGGTACCGGTGGCCGGGTGCCACGGCCCCCGGCCCGGGCGCGGTCCGCGGCGTGCGGCCGTCGCCCGGCCGGGCCTCGGCTACTCGCCGGGCTGGGGCAGATGGGTCCTGGCCTCCTCGTAGCCGGCCGGGCCGGGCGATTCGGCGGGTGCGTAGCGCAGGTTCAGCACCCCGGACCGGAAGGTTTCGGAGGAGATCAGCCGGAGCGGGACCGGAGTCTCGGCCTCCTGGAACAGCCGCTCGCCCTTCCGGACGGCGATCGGGTGCACCATCAGGTGCAGTTCGTCCAGGAGTCCGGCGGCGAGCAGCTGACGGACCACGGAGACCGAGCCGCTCATGGCGATGGGTCCGGAGCCCGGCCCGTTCTTCAGCGCGGTGACCGCCTCGACGAGGTCGCCGTCGAGGCGCTCGGAGTTCCGCCAGCCGAACTCGGGCCGCTGACGCGTCACCACGATCTTGCGGGCGTCGCCGAGGACCTTGGCGAAGGGCGCGTCCTCCCCGCCGGCCGCCTCCCGCTCCGGCCAGGCGCCGGCGAAGCTGTCATAGGTCCTGCGGCCGAGGAGCAGGGTGTCGGCCTTGCCGAGGGTCGCGTCGACGGCCGCGCCCATCTCGTCGTCGAAGTAGGGGAAGTGCCACTGGTCGGGCGCCTCCACGACGCCGTCGAGCGAGATGAACAGCTGGGCCGTGATCTTTCGCATGCTGGTTCTCCACGGTTGAGTCGCCGGTGATTCCCTGTCCACCGAGGTAGACGACGCGGGCCGGCGGAACTCATCGGTGGTGCGCCCCGGAAGTCTGCGCTCGTCGCGTCCGGGTCCGCCACCCCGGTCCGGCGGCCCGGCCGACGGGGTGCGACCAGTGTCACGCGGCACCCTCCGGATCGCGTCGCGGACACGGCCCCGGGCCCCGGTCACCTGCCGGGGACGGCGAACGGACCGCGAACGGACGGTGGCCGGACGGTGGCCGGACGAGGGACGGACAGCGGGGCGGGGGTGGTCCGGGCGGGCGGGCCGCGGGCGCGGCGGTGGTGACCGCCGCGCCCACCGGGGGCGTCCGGGGCCGGTCGTACGGCCCCGGACGGCGCGTCACACCAGGCCCTGCGCCTGCATCGCCTCGGCCACCCGCTCGAAGCCCGCGATGTTGGCTCCGGTCACGTAGTCGCCCGGGCGGCCGTAGCGCTCCGCCGTCTCCCAGGCGGTGTCGTGGATGTCCCGCATGACCTGCGCCAGCTCCCGCTCGACCTGCTCGAACGGCCAGGTGGCACGGCCCGCGTTCTGCCGCATCTCCAGCGCGCTGGTGGCCACCCCGCCCGCGTTGGCGGCCTTTCCGGGGCCGAACGCGACGCCGGCCTCGTGCAGCACCCGGATCGCCTCGGGGGTGGTGGGCATGTTGGCGCCTTCGGCGACGGCCTTCACCCCGTTGCGCACCAGGGCCGTGGCGGCGTCGGCGTCGAGCTCGTTCTGGGTGGCCGAGGGCAGCGCGACGTCGGCGGGGACGTCCCAGACCCGGCCGCCCGCCACGTAGCGGGCGGAGGGGCCGCGCCGCTGCGCGTAGTCGCTGATCCGGCCGCGTTCGACCTCCTTGATCTCCTTGAGCAGGGCGAGATCGATGCCCTTCTCGTCCACGATGTAGCCCTGGGAGTCGGAGACGGTCAGCACGTGCGCGCCGAGCGCCTGGGCCTTCTCCACGGTGTAGATCGCCACGTTGCCGGACCCGCTGACCACCACCTGCTGGCCGTCGAAGTCCTGCCCGCGCTTGCGGAGCATCTCGGCGGTGAACAGCACACTGCCGTAACCGGTGGCCTCCGTGCGGGTGGCGGAGCCGCCCCATCCCAGGCCCTTGCCGGTGAGCACGCCCGCCTCCCAGCGGTTGGTGATCCGCCGGTACTGGCCGAAGAGGTAGCCGATCTCCCGGCCGCCGACGCCGATGTCACCCGCCGGGACGTCGGTGTGCTCGCCGAGGTGGCGGTGGAGCTCCGTCATGAACGACTGGCAGAAGCGCATCACCTCGGCGTCCGAGCGGCCGCGCGGGTCGAAGTCGCTGCCGCCCTTGCCGCCCCCGATGCCGAGGCCGGTCAGCGCGTTCTTGAAGATCTGCTCGAAACCGAGGAACTTGACGATTCCCAGGTTGAGCGAGGGGTGGAAGCGCAGGCCGCCCTTGTAGGGGCCGAGCGCGCTGTTGAACTCCACCCGGAAACCGCGGTTCACCCGGACCGCACCGGAGTCGTCCTGCCACGGGACCCGGAAGATGATCTGCCGTTCCGGCTCGGTGAGCCTCTCGACGAGCCCGGCCTCGGCCAGTTCGGGACGGACGGCCAGGACCGGCGACAAGGAATCCAGTACCTCGCCCACCGCCTGGTGGAACTCCGGCTCCCCGGGGTTGCGGCGCAGTATCTCGTCACGCAAGGACGTCAGCATGGTCAGTTCTCATCCCTTCGCAAGGGGAGCTGTCGCCCCCGTGCACACCACTGTGCCCGAGGCCCTGCCGTTCCGGGAGCGGTCCGCGGGCGCCGCGCGCCGGTGTCACCGCCCTTCCCTGGCGGGTCCGACGGCCGGCGCCCGGGGTCCCGGCACACCGGCGGACGGGCCTCGGAGGCGGCCCCGTCGGGCCGGCGCGGAGCCCGGAGGGGCCGGTTCCACCGGTTCGCCGCGGCGTGCCCGGAGCGCCGCGCTCCACCGGCGGGGAACTCCCCCCGTCAGCGCGTTCCGACGAATCGGTGCATGCCGATCGAGTGCGGTGCGGTGTCGCCGAACCCGAACTTCCGGTAGAGCCGGTGGGCGTCGCCGTCCGCGATCAGGGAGACGTAGGCGTCGGCCGGAGCCCGCCGCTCCAGCCCGTCCATCAAGGCCCGCATGATCCGGTACCCCAGGCCTCGCCCCTGGTGCGACGGCAGCACACAGATGTCCACGACCTGGAACGCGCTCCCGCCGTCGCCGATGATCCGGCCCATGCCGACCGGGGCGCCGGCCCGGGACACCACCACTCCGAACCAGGTTCCGGCCAGCCCGGCGGTCGCGGCCGCCAGGGAGCGGTCGCTGAGACCGGTGGAGGTGCGGAGCATCCGGTAGTCCGCCGCCGACGGCACCCCTTCGGCGAGTTCGTACCCGTCCGCTGCCCGCTCATCGCCCGTGTCGATCATGACAGCACGGTACCCACCGGGCACCGGGCGGCAGTCACGGGGTCCCCGCGGAACACCGGAGCCGGGGCCGCGGCGTCCGGTCCGCCCGGGCGGTCAGGAGAGCAGGTACGTGATCCCCGCCACCAGCGCCGCGAACGCCACCACCACCAGGACGAAGGTGCCCACCAGGGCCCGCTTCACCCGGCCGCGCACACTGCGTGGATCGTCCAGATAGGCCCGCCACGCGGCGTTCCGGGCCGGGCCGCTCAGCACCCGCGCCCACCAGGGGACGCGCAGCAGCCGGAGCGAGGACCGCGCGACCTGCCGCAGTGACCGCCAGGCGGCCGGGTCGGTGTCCCGGACCTTGCGCAGCAGTCCGTTGTCGGTCGGCTCCTTCAACTCCTCCAGGTTGCCCCGCATCCAGTCCACCGCCGAGGGGCTGCCGGCCGGGGCCTCGGCGGCCAGGATCGCCCGGTGCAGCCGGATCTCCCACTGCCGGCGCTCGTCGTCGGACATCGGGAACAGCCGCAGCAGGTGGTGGGCGGCGTCCATGCGCCCCCACGCGAAGTCGGAGCGGCGCCACGGGGAGTGGATGAAGGCGCCGAAGTGCTCGAACCGCAGGCCGTACAGTTTGCGGTCGCCGATGTCGGCGAACCGGTCCTCGTTGAGCAGGGGGCTCATCGCGTCGGGGCCCAGGCGGAGGAAGTGGAAGTCCGGGGTCAGCGGCTCGACGATCTTCGACGGCGGGGCGTAGACCCGGGTCGCGATCTCGACGGCCAGACAGGTCTCGACGACGTCGCGGGGCCGCCACCGCTTCACCCCGGCCCGGCGCAGCGCGGTGGCGTAGGTGCCGGCGGCCTGCTCGACGAGGGACGCGACCCGGGCGGGGACCGCCAGTTCCTCGAAGACCCGCTGCAGCAGGGTGGCGGCGAGGTCGTCGGAGATGCCGCCGCCCACCGGGCGCAGCACCCGCAGTCGGGCGTCGGACGCGTCGAACAGGGCCTGTGCCTTCTCCAGCAGGTCGTGGACGGACACCGCGCCCTCGATCAGGGCGGTGCGCCGCGCCGGGGGCAGTTCGTCGCGGCTGCGGTGCAGCTCGTGCAGGTCGTTGCTGAGGCACTGCAGCACCCGTACGCAGGTCACCAGGCCCCAGCGCCACTCGCCGCGGTGGCAGGCGGTCAGCCTCCTGGCCCGGGCGGGGGGAAGCCAGTTGGGGTCCCGCCCGGCGAGCAGGGCGTCGACCTCGGCGATGCCCGCCTCCGGTGCCGGGACGAGGGCGGTGACCGTCTCGGCCTCCTCCAGGCGCCTGCGCACGTCGAGGAGGACCGCGCGGGCACGGTTGCGGCGGTACTCGGTGAGCAGCCCGAGCGCGGTCCGGTTCAGCCGGCCGGCCAGGGTGCCGGACTCCCGGGCGCGGCTGAAGAGGTCGAGCTGGGTGTCCCGGATGCTGGTGCTCAGCCGGGCGCCGAGCTCCTCGGTGCTGCTCCGGAAGTCGGCCTCGGCCGGATACCGCAGGGCGCTCGCCACCGCGCCGGGCCACGGCTTGTCCTCGCACTCCTGCCGGCCGGCGTCCTCCATCGTGAGCCGCCCGGTGGACGGGACGATGAACACGACCACCCGCCGGCGGACCGGGGCGTCCAGGCGGCGTTTGCTGACGGCCTCCAGGACCGGCATGAAGGGCGCGTTGTTGAGCACACCGCCGTCCATGACACAGCCGGCGCGGTCGTTGTGCACGAGCGCCGGCAGGACCCGGTTGCCCAGCATCGGCTGCTCGCTGACCGGGGCGAAGGCGCCGGGGAAGCTCGCGGTGGCGCGCGCCGCCTCCACCAGGACGGCGGTGTCGGCGGGCTCGAAGTCGTCCGTCTCCCGGTCGGTGAACCGCCAGCCGCCTCCGGTGTACCGGAAGCTCACGGTGTGGCCGCGGCGGAACCGGTAGAGCCGGCGGTGGTCGCGGACGTCGAAGTGGTTCTCGAAGCCGTCGGTGAACGACCGGGCGCGCCCGTCCAGCGCGGTGGCCGTGACGAAGAGGGTGACCGGCTGGGGCGGCCGCAGTCCGGCGCCCTCGGCGCCGATGGCCCGCAGTTCCCGCTGGAGCTTGCCGCGGAACGCGTCGCCGCTGAGCAGGCTGGTGCGCGATACCGGCTCCCGCAGTTCGCTCAGCGCGGCGGACTTGTCCCACAGCTCCCGCAGGTCGGGCAGGGGCGCCCGGCGGGCGAGGGCGGTGGCGAGGACCATGCCGTTGAGTCCTCCGGCGGAGGTGCCGGCCACGATGTCCACCACGACCCGGGTGTCGGCCTCCGCGGCCAGTTCCCGCCAGACGGCGTGGACCTCGGCGTCCCGGTCTCCGGGCGGCAGGTCCTCGGCGCCGTCCTGGAAGGCCCGGCACAGCAGGTCCAGTTCGTGGGTGACCCCGCCCATCCACACCGCGAGGCTCACCCCGCCGTTCATCACCAGGGCGAGGCGGGTCTCGGAGCGCGGCACCGGACGGGTCGCAGCCGGTGGGGGGAACGTCGCCATACCGGCAAAGCTAGGGTGGCCCGGCCGGGTGTACATCTCCGTGCGGGTCGCCGTTGCGCCATCCGGCCCAGCGTCCCGGAACGCCGAGCGCCGGGTGCCCGCCGGACGCCGGGGCGGGGCCCGGAGGCCGGGCCGGATGGTGTGCGGGCCGCCGGACGGCCCGGCGAAATCCCCTCGACCGGACCGTCCGGTGGATGGATCATGACCGGGTGACGGCGGATCACCGGACGACGTGCAGCGGCGGCGGGCGGCACGCCCGGCCCGGCCGCCCCGGCTCCGGGCCGGCCGCACCGACCCGACGTCTGCTGCCCGAGGGGCCCCATGCCGTACGCCACCGCAACCGACGGACACCGGATCGCCTACCAGGTGCGGGGCCGGGGCACTCCCCTGGTCCTGCTCGCCGGGCAGTCCAACGACCATCACTGGTGGGACGCGGTCCGCGGTGACTTCGAGGCGGCGCACCGCACCGTCACCCTCGACTACCGCGGCACCGGGGACAGCGACAAGCCCGACCAGCCCTACAGCACCGAGGGGTTCGCCGGGGACGTCGTCGCCGTACTCGACCACCTCGGCGCCGAGCGCGCCCATGTGTACGGCACCTCGATGGGCGGCCGGGTGGCGCAGTGGGTCGCGGCCCGGCACCCCGACCGCGTCCACCGCCTGGTGCTCGGCTGCACCTCACCCGGCGGCCCGCACGCCGTGGAACGGGACCGGGCCGTCCGGGCGGCCCTGGCCGGGGCGGACCCGGCGGCCGTCCGGGCCGCGCTGCTCGACCTGATGTACACCCCCGAGTGGCTCGCAGCGCATCCCGGACCGCACCGGACCGTCGGCGATCCGGCCATGCCCGCCTACGCCCGGCGGCGGCACCTCCTCGCCAGCAACCGCCACGACGCGTGGGACGCGCTGCCCCGCATCCAGGCGCCCACCCTGGTCGTCCACGGCACCGCCGACCGGTTCAACCCGGTGGCCAACGCGCCGCTGCTGGCGCGCCGTGTCCCGCGGGCCCGGCTGCACCTGCTGGAGGGCGCCCGGCACGCCTACTTCGAGGAGTTCCGCCGGCTGGCGAGCCCCCTGGTACTGGGGTTCCTGGACGGTTCGGCGGGCGTGGCCGGCCCTTCGGCGGGCGGGTGACCGCACGCCCGGCCGCCGGGGTGGCCGGGCGGGGCCGTTCGCGGCCCGGCGGCCTCCCCGGGCAGGAAGGTCACGTGCGGGGCGCCGGTCCGCGGATGCACCGTCACCTCCGCCGCCACCGCGTACACCTCGGACAGCAGCCGCGGGGTGAGCACCTCGACGGGCGGGCCGGAGGCGGTCACCTCGCCGTCGCGCAGTACGTAGAGGCGGTCGCAGTAGTAGGCGGCCAGGTTCAGGTCGTGGAGGGCCACCAGGACGGTGGCGGGCAGGTGCCGCAGGATGCCGAGGACCTCCAGCTGGTGCCGGATGTCGAGGTGGTTGGTCGGTTCGTCGAGCACCAGCAGCGCGGGCTGCTGGGCCAGGGCCCGGGCGATCAGCACCCGCTGCCGCTCGCCGCCGGAGAGGCGGTCGAAGGGCCGGTCCGCCAGCTCCGCGGCGTCCACGGAGGCGAGGGCCGACTCGATCAGCCGGGCGTCCTCCGGGGTGTCGCCCGCGAGGAGCCGCTGGTGCGGGGTGCGGCCCATGGCGACGACCTCCCGGACGGTCAGGTCGAAGTCCGCACCGGATTCCTGCACCACGGCGGAGAGGGTGCGGGCCAGCCGCCGCGCGGGCAGCGACCAGGTGTCGGCCCCGTCCACCCGGACGCGTCCGGTGTCCGGGCGCAGCACCCGGTAGACGGCGCGCAGCAGGCTGGACTTGCCGCTGCCGTTGGGGCCGACCAGTCCGATCACCTCGCCGGGCCGGGCGGCCAGCGAGACGTCCCGCACCAGGTGGCGGGCGCCGGCGGTGAGCGTGACGCCTTCGACGGCGAGTTCGGCCGCGGTCATCCCGGCCCCCGTCGGTCGTCCCGGCGCGCGTCGCGGTACATCAGCCACAGGAAGAACGGCCCGCCGCACAGGGCGGTCAGCACGCCGACGGGTATCTCGGTCGGGGCGGCGACGGTCCGGGCCGCGATGTCCGCCCAGACCAGGAACACCGCTCCGCCGAGCGCGGCGGCCGGCAGCACCCGCCGGTGGTCGCCGCCCACGAACAGGCGCACGATGTGCGGCAGGATGAGGCCGACGAAGCCGATGGGCCCGGCCGCCGCCACCAGGACCCCGGTGACCAGGGAGAGCAGGACGAACATCCGGAGCCGGAACCGGGCCACGTCGAGCCCCATGGTGGCGGCCGACTCCTCACCGGCCAGCAGCAGGTTCAGCGACCTGGCCTGGATCAGCAGCACGCCGATGCCCAGCAGCAGCGCCGCCCCGGGCAGCCAGAGCGTGTCCCAGCGCACTCCGCCGAGACCTCCGAGGGTCCAGGCGAGGACCGCCCGGGCCTCGTTGCCCCGGTCGCTGGTCAGCAGCAGCAGGTCCATCACCGCGGTGAGCACCGCGGCGACCGCCACGCCCGACAGCACCAGCCGTACCGGGGTGATCCGGCCGCCCGCCCGGGCCGTGGTGTACACCACGAGCAGGGTGAGCAGCGCCCCGGCGAACGCGGCGGCCGACAGCGAGGCGGTGCCGAACACACTCAGGCCGTAGACGATCACCGTGACCGCGCCCAGGGACGCGCCGGAGGAGACCCCCAGCAGATAGGGCTCGGCGAGCGGGTTGCGTACCAGCGCCTGCATGGCGGTGCCCACCACCGCGAGCCCGGCCCCGGTCATCGCGCCGAGCAGCACGCGGGGCGCCCGGACCTCCCACACGATCGTCTCGTGCGCCCGGGACCAGGTGGGCTCGGACCAGCCGGCGCCCAGTGCGTGGGTCACGATGCCCCACACCTCGCCCGGCGGCACGTGCACCGATCCGATGGCCATGCCCGCCGTGAGGGAGAGCGGGAGCAGCAGGCCGAGGACCCCGAGGGTCACCGGGTGGCCCCAGCGGCGCGGTCCGGCCGCGCCGGGTGCGGTCCGGGCCCGGGGCACCGTGCGGGGGACGGACTTCGGCGGGGCGGTCACCGGAACCTCCGCGGGTGCAGTCCGCGGGCCAGGTCCTGCACCGCGTGCGGCGGGCGGACGCCGACCAGGGTGGCGGTGAGCGGCAGCACCACGAACCGCTTGTTCTTGATCGCGGGGACGTCGGCGAGTGCGGGCTGGTCGAGCAGGAACTCCTTCTTCCGCTCGGCGCTGCCGGCCCCCGCGTAGTCGTAGACGGCGATGACCTCGGGGTTCCGGGCGACCACCTGCTCCCAGGACACCTCGCCGAAGACCTCGTCCAGGTCGGCGAAGACGTTCCGTCCGCCGGCCAGCCGGATGATCTCCGTGCCGAGGCTCTTGCCACCGGCGGTGAACGCCGCCTTGTCGCCGCTGTCGTAGACGAACACGGGCACCGCGGGCGCGTCCCGGACCGCGTCGGTGGCGGAGCGGACGCGCGCCTGGAGGTCGGTGACCAGCCGGTCGGCCCGCTCCGGGACACCGAAGATCCTGCCGATGGTGCGGATCTCGTCGTAGGTGTCCTTCATGGACACCTGTTTCCGCCCGCAGTACTCGCGGTTGAGGTAGGTGTCGATGCCCACGTCGGCGAACGCGGCGCGGGAGCGGCCCTCGTTCTCGGCGAACGCGCTGCCGTAGCCGCCGTAGACGAAGTCCGGTTCGGCCTCCAGCACGGTCTCGAAGGACGGTTCCCTCTCGGCCAGTTCGGGCACGGCCTCGAAGTCCTCGCGCAGTTCGGGCAGTACGGCGGAGTCCGGGAAGGCGGTGCCCACCATCCGGTCCTTCAGCCCGAGGGCGAGCATCAGTTCCGCCGGGTGCTGGTGGATGGTGACCACCCGGGACGGCGGCTTGTCGTAGGTGGTGCGGGTCCCGCAGTTGTCGATGGTGACCGGGAAGCCCGTCGCGGACGACGCGGCGGGGCGGTCGTCGCGGGTGTCGCCGGAGGTGCCGCAGCCGGCCGACAGGGTCGCGGACAGGGCGAGCGCGAGCGCCGCGGCGCGGGGCGCGCGGCGGCGCCGTGCGGGCGGGGCGGGGGAAGGGGAACGGGTCGTGCCGTCGTACACGTAGAGCCTCCTGGGGAGTCCGCGCTCCTCGGATCGGGCCCGCGACAGGCCAGTGTCCTGACTCCCGGATCGACGTTCCCCCGGGCCTTCCCGCGCCGCGCGCAGTGGCCGTCTCCAAGGGGTGCACTCCCCGGTCACAGTGGCGGGACCGTGCCGGAATCGCACCGGCTTCCTGATCTCCCGTCGCGGTGATGACCGGGTGATATTACGATTCGCCGGACGAACGGCGAAAGAGCGCGCGGTGAAACACCGCGCGCCCCCGGTGGTTTCACTCCCCGCGGGTCGCCCGGAGGATCAGCCGCTCGGCGTCCTGGTCGTAGCGGCGGCCGTCGAACCCGCCGAAGATCTCGATGTTCCGGAACCCCGCCCGCTCGGCCATCTCCCGCAACTCCACGGCGCTGTAGACGAACCACACCAGACTGGCGCGCGTCACGCGGTCCCCCCGCACCAGCACCCAGTCGCTGCGCAGCCGCGCCCAGTCGTCCAGCACCGTGTCGGTCTGCACCAGCAGGTCCGCGCCGCGCCGGACGACCTTGGGGGGCACGACCTTGCGCGCCAGCAGCTCCTTGCCCGCCAGGTCCAGGAGCAGCGTGCCGCCCGGCGCCAGACAGCCGTGCATGGTGCTCAGGACCCGGGCGTTGTCGGCCGGGTCCGCGAAGTAGCCGAAGGACGTGAACATGTTGAGGACCACGTCGAAGGCCCCGGGCTCGCTGTACTCCAGCACGTCGGACCGCACGTACCTGGCCGCCGCGCCGGCGTCGGCGGACAGCTTGCGCGCCCGGTCCAGCATGGCCGGGCTGCGGTCCACGCCGGTCACCTCGAAGCCCCGGCGGGCCAGCGGGACGGTGAACACGCCCGCGCCGCAGCACAGGTCGAGCACCCTCGCCCCGTCCGGGAACGACAGCAGCGGTGAGCTGTCGAGCAGTTCCTCCGCCTGGGTGAAGCGCTGTGCCGGGAAGAGGAAGTCGTAGAACTCGGTCCAGAAGTCGTCGTCCTGGAACCCGCCGGTGTGTGTCATCGAAGGATCGGTGTCCCTTCCGTGTCGTCGTGGTGGACAGCAGGGGCGGCCGCGCCGCGGCGCAGCAGGAGCAGGAGCGGGGGCAGCAGCAGGCACTGCGCGGCGGCCAGCAGCCAGAACCCGCCGGTGTCGCCGGCCCGTTCGGCCAGGTCGTACAGCTGCCCGCCCAGCACACCGCTGGCGCAGGCGCCCAGGCCGGCGGCGAGCCGCTGCTGGCCGAAGACCACGGCGTCCGAGCGCGGGCTGAGCCGCAGGGCCTCCAGGTCGTTCTTGAGGAACAGCACGATGTCGCCCAGGGTGATCAGCGCTCCGCCGGCCAGCAGCGCCGCCCTGCTGCCGCAGCCCAGGACCGCCAGGCCGGCGGCCAGTCCCGCGAACCCGGTCACCAGGGCCGCCGGGTAGCTCATCCGCCGGATCAGGCCGGAGGCCAACGGCTGGACGACGATGACGAGCACGAAGCAGGTCAGCAGCACGACGCTGTAGAACGCGCTGGAGGCCCGCTCCACGGCGTACACCGCCAGGTAGTGCTGGAAGTGGAAGTACAGGTAGAACGCCAGCGCGTTGGCGGCGAACGGCAGCACGGCCACCCCGGTCAGCAGTCCCTGGCCGGTGCCGCTCCCGCGCGGGCGCTCCTCCCCCTGCTCCGGCAGCCGCGCATGGCCCGCCGTGACCACCGCGAACAGCGCCGCGACGGCGAGGAACAGCGGACCGGGCGACGTCAGCACGAACGGTCCGGCGATCAGCGGGCCCACCGCCATGCCCGCGTTGAGCGCCGCGTTGCCCGCCGACAGGAACGCCGGCCGCCGCTCGTCGGCCACGCCGTGGACCAGGTACGCCTTGTTGGCGGGCAGGTACAGCGCCGCGCCGCAGCAGGTCAGGATCAGCGCGCCCACGGCCAGCGGGGGCCACCGCAGCGCCAGCAGGAACGCCACGAACCCCGCGGTGCGCACCACCAGCGCCCAGACCATGGTGCGCCGCAGACCCCACCGGTCGGCGAGCGCACCGCCGACGATCCCGCCCGAGAACTGGACCAGGGACGCCGCGGCCAGCACCACGCCGACCGCGCCCAGTCCCATCCCGAGCCGCTGGTGGAGGAAGACCGACATGAACGGCAGCACCATGAAGCTGCCGAGCGGGATCAGGAAGGAGCTGAGCAGCAGGAAGCGCAGGGGGCCGCTCAGTGTGGACAGCGCGGCCCGCAGTCCCCGGTCCCGTGCCCGGCGGCCGGCGCGCTCAGCCACCGCTGGGCCGGTCGCCGGCCGGTTCCGGGAACGGCTCGGTGAGCACGCGCACCGCGTTGGCGGCGGCGACCGCGCAGTGCGTGGCCAGCTCGGCCGTCTCGCCCTCCGCGTAGACGATGCCCGCGTAGCCGCGGCTGTCGCCCAGGTGCTCCACCGGGTCGCCGACCCGCTTCACCGGGTACCAGGCGGGCGACCCCGGCATGTCCGCCAGCCGCTCCAGGCCGGCGACACCGGTGAACACCCCCGGGTGCCGGGGGTAGCCCAGGACGAAGGCGACGGCCGGCCCGCCGGGCAGCTCGGCGTCCATGAGGGCCGGCCGGCGCCCGAGCGCGGCCTCCACCATCGCCTCGTAGACGTTCACCCCGAGCGCCCGGCACATGCCGTGGCCGACCAGGGCCCCGCCGATCCGCGGGTTGATCTCGACCACTTCCGGACCGGTGGTGGTGAGGGCGAACTCGACATGGGCGAAGCGGTCGGTGTACCCGATCGCCGCCAGGACCCGGTCGAGCCACCGCTCCAGCTCGTCGTGGCGCGTTCCGGGGAACGCCACGGGGAACGCGGTGATCTCCTCGCGGAACCGCGGCTCCGCCGACATCAGCCGGCTGGACACGCCCAGCAGCCGGGTCCGCCCCGCCCAGGTGAGGGTCTCGGCGCTGTACACCGGTCCGGAGAAGTACGGCTCGGCGAACAGCCGGCCGGTCAGCCGCCGGGGGGCGGCCTCGCGCAGCGCGGCGTCCGTCTCCTTCTCGTCCCGGACCAGCCAGACGTTCTGGCTGCCGGTCCCCGCGGTGTCCTTCAGGATCGCCGGCAGGCCCACCTCCTTGACCACCAGCGCGGCGGCGTCGGCGTCCCGGGGGTCGGCCACCACCGCGCGGGCCCGCGTCAGTCCGGCCTCGAACAGCCGGTCGCGGACCGCGGCCTTGTCCCGGGTGAGCCGCAGCACCGCCGCGTCCAGGCCGGGCAGGCCGAAGCGGTCCGTCAGATCGGCGCCGGTCAGCGTCCAGGTGTCGGTGGAGCTGATCAGCCCGCGCAGGTCCGGTGTGCGGCCCAGGCACGCCGCCGCCGTTTCGGGGTCGAGGGTGTCGGCCCGCACCACGTCCAGCGAACCGGCCGGGAGCCGGTCCAGTTCGTGGCCGTACCAGGAGGGGTCGCGGGTCAGCAGGCACAGCCGTTCGCCGGCCCGGTCGGCGGCGCGGACCAGGTGTCCCAGTCCGAAGGTGAGGGATTCCAGGCAGACCAGGGTCACGCCGCCGCTTCCTTCCAGTGCGTCGGGCAGGGGGTGCGGTCCCACGCCATGGTGGACCAGGGCATGGACATGTCCTCGGGGGTGCCGACCTCGACCGGTTTGAGCGCGGCCGGGTCCTGGGCCTCGGCGTGCCGGGCGTGCACCAGGTCGACGTAGCGGTGGCCGGTGTCGGCCCCGATCACCAGGTGGAGCTGCTCGGGTTGGCGGCGCGCCTCGTGCAGGGCGGTGAGGTAGGCGGCGCCGGTGGACAGCCCGGCGAAGACGGCGTGCTCGCGCAGCAGGGCGACGGTGCCGGACATGGCGTGGGTGAAGTCCATCCAGTGCACGGCGTCGTAGAGGTGGTGGCGGACGTTGTCGAAGACGATCGAGGAGCCGATGCCGGCGATGATCGCCTCCGGGTCGTGGTGGTCCTGGCTGCCGAAGGTGACGCTGCCGAACGGCTGGACACCGACCAGCCGGACGGACGGGTCCCGGCGCCTGAGGTGCTCGACGAGCCCGCCCGTCGAGGCGCCGGACCCGACGCCGCCGACCACGGTGAGCGGCCGGTCCGGGACGGTGGCGGCCACCAGGTCGCCGACCTCCTGGTACCCCAGGTAGTGGATGTCGTCGTGGTACTGGCGCATCCAGTGCGTGTCGGGCCGTTCGGCGAGGATCTCCCGCACCCGCCGGACGCGTAACTCCTGGTCCAGTTTGAGGTTTCGGGAGGGCCTCACCTGCTCGACGGTGGCGCCGAGGACCTCCAGCTGGGCGAGGGTGGTGGCGTCCACGGTGGTGGAGGCCACGATGTGGCACCGCATGCCGTACCGGTGGCAGGCCAGGGCCAGCGCGTAGGCGTAGATGCCGCTGGAGCTGTCGATCAGGGTCTGGCCGGGGCGGACCGTGCCCCGGTCCAGCAGGTGGCGGACGGCCGCGAGAGCCGAGTAGATCTTCATCGACTCGAACCGGACCAGGACCATGCGGTCCGTCAGCCGGATCAGGTCGGGAACCTTGAGTGCGTCAGCGATGTGGGTGTGTATCACCCGTAGCCTCCTTGGGCGAAAGAGCACTGGTGGCCGAGCGAGTGGAAGAAGGCGGAGAGTTCGTCCCGGACCGCGGGGGCCGGACGCCGGGAGAAGAGGTAGCCGACCAGCGAGCCGGTGTGGGCGACGAAGACCCCGTCGGCGCCGATGTCCTCACGGTGCGCCAGGACGGCTTCGAACGACCGCTTGGGCAGCACCTCCTGGGACAGCACCGCGCTGGTGGTCGCCGCCCGCGCCACCGCGGCCGGGTCACCGGAGGAGAAGCCCTTGAGCAGGTCGGTCAGGCACCGCTGGTACTCCTCCGCGCGCCGCCGGTAGTGCCGCAGCAGCAGCGGGGTGACGGCGGCCGTGTCCACCGTCCCCGGTTCGGTGACGAAGGCGGTGTGGAAGCCGATGTCGGTGCCCAGGCGCCGTACCACCCGGTGCCGGCCGCTCAGGTAGAGCACGAACTCGTCCAGGAAGACGCTGTCGGCCCGTTCGATCGCGGACAGGACGGCGATCACCACGTCCGGGTCGTACGGCATGGCGAACACCCGGAACAGGCACCGGAGGGTGGCCACGATGTCGGCGGTCGAGCTCGCCATGCCGACCCCGACCCGCAGGTCGGTGTGGGCGCTCCAGCGACCGGGCGGCAGGGTGAGCCCGAAGTGGTCCAGGAACAGGCGCGCCGCCGTGGCGGCCTTCTCCCCGGCGGGCAGCGGATCCGGCGGGCCGTCCCCGGGGGTGAAGTACACCCAGGAGTGGCGGTCCACCGGGAACGACACGAGCGCGATGTCCGGGCGGGCGTCGGGACGCAGCGGCCCCTGGAAGAGTTCGCCGAGGGTGCCGTGGCAGACACCGGCGAAGGTACGGGTCCGCAGGTCCCCGGTGAGCGTCAGCATCGGGCACCCCGCCGGGGCCGCCGTGCGTGCGCGGGTCGGCAGCCGGCCCGGATACGGTGCCCAGTCACCACCACGTCCTCCCTCGTCGTGCGGCCCCAGGGGCCCGCCGGGAGGAGGGGCGGACGCGCCGCGTTCGCGCGCGTCGATCCGCCTGCACCGCCGACCCAGCCCTCGAGGTCACCGTGAACAGCGCGTACGGCACCGCACGCGCGCAGTGGCAGGTCTTCGGACTCGTGGGCACGTCCACCGGATCTCCGGCGGACACCTACCGGCCGTCGCTTCCCGGTCCCCGGTGGAGACCAGTGCTGTTGACGGCGTTCGTTCCCACTCACCGCTGCGGGACAGTCCCGGATTCGCACCGGGTTCCCTCTTACGACGCGCCGCCGTACGGCGGCGCGAACCGACTGCGCACATCAGCGTAGAGGCGTCCGACCGGAAGCGACAGGGGGCCTCCCCTGCGGCCCCGTCGCGCCTGGTGGGCGCGGGCCGGCCCGGGCACGCGGGGGCGCGGGAGACCGCGGCCGCGCCGTCCGGCCCCCGGCGGTGGGACGCGGGAGCCGGTGGAATCGAGGCAGGGCGCGCCGGGGCCGGAGGGGCACACCGGACGCCCGGCTCCGGCGTCCGGGCCCACCGGGGGGACGTGCCCGGGGCGGCGCCGTCCACCGCTCGGTGCCGCCCCGGGCGGGAGGGCGGCCGGCGGGGCGGGAGGGCGGCCGGCGGGCCGGGAGCGCGCCGGCCCTCGCGGGCATACCGCCGGCCGGGCCCCCGCCGAGGCCGCCCACCGCCCCGGCGTTCACCCGTCCGGCCGCCGGCCGGGCGGGCCGCGCCGCCGACCGGGTACCCGTTCCGCCATGAAGGCACTGATCATCAACTGCACGCTCAAGAGGTCCCCGGAACCGTCCAACACGCATGCCCTGGCCCGGGTCGTCGGCGACGAACTGCGCGACCGGGGCGTGGAGGTGGAACACCTCCGGGCGGTGGATCTCGACATCCAGCCCGGCGTCGTCAGCGAGGCGGTGCGCGCCGGTGACGACTGGCCGGCGGTACACGCCAGGCTGCTGGACGCGCGGATCCTCGTCATCGCCTCGCCGACCTGGCTGGGCCGCCCGTCCTCGGTCGCCCAGCGGGTCCTGGAACGGATGGACGCCATGCTCTCCGAAACCGACGACAGCGACCGCCCGGTCGCCTACAACCGGGTCGCGGGCGTCGTGGTCACCGGCAACGAGGACGGGGCGCATCACGTCATCAGCGAGATCAACGGCGCCCTCGGGGACATCGGTTACACCATCCCCGGGCAGTCCTGGACCTACTGGCACCTCGGCCCCGGCCCGGGACCGGACTACCTGGACGAGGAGCGAGGCCACGACTGGTCGCACCGGACGGGGCGGGCCATGGCGGCGAACCTGCACGGGGTGGCCCGCGCCCTGGCCGCCGACCCGCTGGGCGCGCCCCCGGGGTGAGGCCGCCGTCCCGATCCGGTCGGCGTGCACCGCCCGGTCGGCGGAGACGGCGGCCGGGGGCCCGGTGCCGCAGGATGGGGCCATGACGACCATCACTCTCATCCGGGGCGACATCACCGAGCAGCACGTCGACGTCATCGTCAACGCCGCGAACTCCTCCCTGCTCGGCGGAGGCGGGGTGGACGGTGCCATCCACCGCAGGGGTGGACCCGAGATCCTGGACGCCTGCCGGGCGCTGCGCGCCTCCCGGTACGGGAAGGGACTGCCCACCGGGCAGGCGGTGGCCACCGTGGCGGGCCGGCTCGACGCCCGCTGGGTCGTCCACACCGTCGGCCCGGTGTGGTCGGCCGAGGAGGACCGTTCGGCGCTGCTCGCCTCCTGCTACCGCGCGGCGCTGCGGGTCGCGGACGAGCTGGGTGCCACGACGGTCGCATTCCCCGCGATCTCCACGGGCGTCTACGGCTGGCCGCTGGAGGACGGTGCCCGTATCGCGGTGGAGACGGTGCGCGCCACGGACACGGACGTCGGCGAGGTGCGTTTCGTGCTCTTCGACGAACCGGCGTACGCCGCCTTCGCCGGGCAGCGGCACGGCTGAGCGCGGGACGCTCCGGCGCGGGCCGGCCCCCGCCGGGCGGGCCCGTCACTCCTCGCGCAGGACGAGGGCGAGGAGCCCGGGGAAGCGCGCGTCGAACTCCTCGCTCCGCAGCCGGTTGAGGCGTCGGGGGCCGTGGTCGCGCTGTTCGACCAGCCCGGCGCCGCGCAGCACGGTGAAGTGGTGGCTCAGCGCCGCTTTGCCGACCGGTACGTCGAAGCTGCCGCAGCCTCGCGTCCACTCCGGGGACCCGGCCAACTCGCGTACCAGTCGCAGCCGAACGGGGTCGGCGAGGGCGGCGAGGGCCGTCTGGAGCGGGACGTCGTCGGGGTGCGTGTGCACGGGTTCGGCGCGGTGGCCGCTGCGTTCCGCCATGGTGCCCCCTGACCTGATGTTCGATCACGATCATACACTCGCGCCGCCCCACGGCGGCGGTGGCCGGCCGCGGGCAGCGGGCACAGCGGGCACAGCAGGCACAGCAGGCACAGCAGCGATCGAACGCATCCCGGCCCTGCCGGGATCCGGGCCGGCGTCCTCGCTCTCCCGGGACGTCGTCGCCGGGCGGCCCGCCGAGGCCGGGCAGGTCTTCGGTGGCCTCGTCGCGCGGGCCCGCGCCCTGTCCGTCGACACCCCGCGGCCCGACCCGGCCACCCCGCGGCTCCGGGCGCACCGGCCGCCACGCACCCCGGGCGGGCCGACGGCCCGGCGGACCCGGCCCGGCCGCGCCCCCGGCCCCGGGGCGGGCGGCGCGACCGTCAGCGGCCGGGACTATCATCGCCGACCGGACCATGGGGCAGCGATTCTTCGGGGAGTATGTGGTGCGCAGCGACATGCCGGGACCCGCGGGTCCGGCCGGAACCTCGGGGCGGCACGCGGTGAGCGGGCAGGGCCCGTCCGGCCGGCCGCCGGGTCCCCTGGTCGGTACCGACTGGCTCGCGCCCCGGCTGGGAGAGCCGGACCTGGTGGTCCTGGACGCCTCGGTGGGGGCGCACCGCGGGGCCGACCGGCGGATCCCGGGAGCGCGGCCCTTCGACATCGACGGGGCGCTGTCGGACCACACCGCCCCGCTCCCGCACACCATGCCCGGTCCGGACCGGTTCACCGAGGAGATGCGACTCCTCGGCATCGACGACGGCAGCACCGTCGTGGTGTACGACGCGGTGGGGATCTACTCCAGCGCACGCGCCTGGTGGATGCTGCGTGCCATGGGGTTCGACCGGGCCGCGGTGCTCGACGGCGGACTGCCCGCCTGGACCGCGGCGGGGCTGCCGCTGGAGTCCGGGGACCCCGCACCCGCACCGCGGCGCGGTGACTTCACCGCGCGGCCCCGTCCGGGGCTGGTGGTGGGCCGGGCCGATGTCGCGACGGCCCTGGCCGACCCGGACGCGGCCGTCTTCGACGCCCGCTCCCGGCAGCGGTTCTCCGGCACGGCCCCCGAGCCCCGCCCGGGGCTGCGGGGAGGCCATATGCCCGGGGCGGTCAATCTGCCCTTCGGCGAGATCCAGCAGGACGGCAGGATGCTCCCGGCGGCACGGTTGCGTACGGCGTTCTCCGCCCTGGCCGGGGACCGGGAACGATTCGTCTTCAGCTGCGGGTCGGGGGTGACCGCCTGTGTCCTGGCGCTCGGCGCCGAACTGGCCGGCTACCGCGAGCTGTCGGTGTACGACGGCTCGTGGAGCGAGTGGGGACTCCCCTCCGAACTGCCGGTCGTCACCGGGGCGGAGAGCGGCCCGGCCGAGGGGAGCGCCGGCTCCCCGCGGTGACCGGCACCGCCCGCGGGGCGGGCCGGCGGCTCGGGGCGCGCGCCGGCCGCGCGGCCGGTCACAGACCGGCCAGAGCGCTCTCGACGGTCTCGAGCAGCGCCGCCCGGTCGCCGCGGGCCCGGCCGAGCACCCGCAGGCCGTAGTAGGTGCTCTGCACCTGCCGGGCGAGGGTGCGCGGGTCCCCGGTGGAGCGGATCTCGCCCGCGTGCCGCGCGGCGGTCAGCACCGCGCACAACTCGTCCTCCACCCGGTCGAAGTTGCGCCGGACCGCGTCCTTGACGTCCGGGTCCGCGGCGGCCGCCTCGACCGCGGCGTTGATGGCGAAGCACCCTCGGCCGTCGGCTTCGTCGAGGTCGGCGTCGATGGCGTGGACCATCATGGCGCGCAGCCGGTCCTTGGCCGGGCCGGGGCGCCGGAGGAGGGCGAGCTGTTCGGCGGTGCTGGTCTCGTCGTACCGCCGGAGGGCCCGCAGGTAGAGCCGTCGCTTGCCCCCGAAGGTGTTGTACAGGCTCGACGGGCCCAGCCCGGTGGCGTCGCACAGGGCCCGGGTGGAGGTGCCCTCGTAGCCGTGCCGCCAGAACGTCTCCATGGCGGCGGTGACGACGCGGTCCTCGTCGAACTCTCGTGGCCTGGCCATGGCCTCACAGTAGGGGTTCTGGAACGGTCAGACAAAACCCGGGCGGACGGCTCCGGTCCGGTCGGTGGCGGGGCCGGGCGCGGGCCGGGGGCGCGGCGGTCAGCGGTGCGCGGGCGTCGCCCGCCGGGTGGCGGCGGGTCGCGGGGCCGGGGCGGCGTCCGGGTCGGACCAGCCGCCCTGGAGACGGGCGGCCCACAGGACCCCGGCGCAGCCCAGCGCGGCGAGCCCGGCGCCGACCCAGGCGACGGAGGCGTAGCCGTACCCGGCGTCGATGGCCAGCCCGCCCAGCATCGGGGCGAGGGTGTTGCCGACGTTGAAGGCGGCGGTGTTGGTGGCGCCGACGAGCGTCGGCGCGTCCGGCGCCAGGGTGAACACCCGGGACTGCAGCGCCGGATTGGTGACGTAGCCGGCCAGCCCGAGGAGGAGGACCAGGACGAGCACGGGGACGACGGCGTGGGCCACCACGGCCAGCAGCGCGGAGGCGACGGCGAGCCCGCCGAGGCCCCAGCCGAGGGTGGCCAGGGCGTGCTCCCGGGCGGTGCGTCCGCCGAGCAGCAGGCCGGCCATGCCGCCCACGCCGAACAGGGCGAGGACCGCGGGCACCCACCCCTCCGCCAGACCGGTCACCTCGGTGAGCAGGGAGGCCAGATAGCTGAAGGTGACGATGACGGCGCCGAAGGCGAACGCGGTGATGGCGTAGGACAGCCACAGCCGGGGCCGCGCCATGCCGCGCAGTTCGGCACGGACCGACCGGACCGGCTCGGCCGCGTCCCTCCCTCCGGGGACGGCGATCAGGGTGCAGACCAGGCTGACCGTGGTGGCGGCCGCGACCGCCCAGAACGCCGCGCGCCAACCGGAGAACTGGCTCAGTACGGTGCCGGCCGGGACCCCGACGATGGTGGCCAGCGTCAGTCCGCCCGCGACGAGGGCGACCGCCCGGCTCTTGGCGGCCGCCGGGACGGCGGCCACCGCGGTGGCCACGGCCACCCCCCAGAACCCGGCGTAGGCCAGGGCGCTCACCACGCGGGTGGCGAAGAGGACCGGATAGCCCGGGGCGAGGGCGCCGACGACATGGCCCGCGACGAAGACCGCCTGCAGTGCGACCAGTGCGGTCCGGCGGGGCCAGCGCAGGGTGGCGATCGCCAGCAGGGGCGCGCCCACGACCATCCCGATCGCGAAGGCCGAGATGAGCAGACCGGCGTCGGGAATCGACACGTCGAGGTCCGCGGCGATGCCCGGCAGCAGTCCGGAGAGCATGAATTCGGAGGTGCCCTGGGTGAAGATGCCCAGCGCCAACACGTACACCGCGAGCGGCATAGGAGGATCCTTCGGTCGGTCGTGCCAAGGTTTTGAAGCGAACGCTTCACAATGAGCGCGGCATCCGCACCGCCCCCGCAGCGGGACCATAGCAGGTTTTGTAGCGACCGCTCCAAAAAGGTGCGGCCGACCCGCCCGGCCGCACCGGCGTCCTTGTGACCGGGCCGCCGCCCGGGGATGCTGAACGGCCGGCGTCCACCCGCCGCCGTCCGGCGCGGCCCCAGCGTGAGGAGCCAGCCGTGGTCCGGCCAGCCCAGGAACCGCCGCCGGAGGACCGGGAGTTGTCGCCGTACACCGGGTACACCAGGGAGCACTGGCTGGCGGTGGCCGACCGGCTGCTGGTGGCCGCGCACCGGTTCGCCTCCCCGTCCGGAGCCCGTGTCGTCCTGCCGGGCCGGCCCTCCTGTTCGGGGCCGGCGTCCGATCAGCTGGAGGGGTTCGCCCGGACCTTCCTGCTGCTCGCCTACCGGGTGGCGGGGACCGGTGGGGCGGCCCCGGAGGGCTTGCTCGCCGCGTACGCGGACGGGATCGCGGCCGGCACCGACCCGCGCCATCCGGAGGCGTGGCCGGGCATCGGCGAGGGGTGCCGGCAGGCCCTGGTCGAGGCCTGCTCGGTCGCGATCGGCCTGCACCTCACCCGGCCGTGGCTGTGGGACCGGCTGGAGCACCCGGTCCGGGAGCGGGTGCTGGACTGGTTCCAGGGCGTGTGGGGGCTGCCGGTGTGGGACAACAACTGGCATCTGTTCCGGGTGGTCGTCGGGGAGTTCCTGGCCGGCGCCGGGGCCCCGCACGACCGGGCCGCGATCGACGCCGGCCTCGCCCGGATCGAGGACTTCCACGTGGCCGACGGGTGGTACCGGGACGGCGGCGACGCGCGCAGCGGCGACAACTTCGACCACTACGGCGGCTGGGCGCTGCACCACTACCCGGTGATGTGGGCCCGGATGGCCGGTGACCGGGGGGCCGCGGCGCTGCCGGTCCTGCGGCGGCGCCTGCGGCGGTTCCTGGCCGACTTCGCCCTGTTCTTCGGCGCGGACGGGGCGCCGGTGCACCAGGGGCGCTCCCTGATCTACCGGTTCGCCGCGGCGGCGGCTCCGTGGACCGGGGCGCTGGCCGGGGCCACCCCGCTGGCGCCGGGGCAGACCCGACGGCTCGCCAGCGGCGCGCTGAAGCACTTCATGGACCGCGGCTTCCTGGACGCGCACGGCATCCCCACCCCGGGCTGGTACGCGCCCTTCCCGCCGATGGTGCAGGACTACTCCGGCCCCGCCTCCCCCTACTGGCTGTCCAAGGCGTTCGCCGGACTGCTGCTGCCGCCCGGCCATCCGTGCTGGACGGAGGTGGAACGGCCGCTGCCCGTCGAGGGCCCGGACCAGGTCCGGGCGCTGCCCGCACCGGGGTTCGTGGTCTCCACCACCCGCGCCGACGGCATCGTGCGGCTGGTCAACCACGGCAGCGACCACCACGTCCCCGGCCGTACCGTGGCCGACCCGCACTACGCCCGCTTCGCCTACTCCACCGCCACCGGCCCCTGCCTGCCGGCCTCGGTGACCGACCGTCCGCCCGACAACCACGTGGCGTTGGCGCATCCGGTGCTGGGGCTGTCCGGCCGCACCCGGATCCACCGGCTGCGGGTCGTGGACCGGCACGCCGCCTCCTGGCACCGACCGGTGTGGCCGGGCCACGAGGACGCCGGGTACCGGATCGACACGGCGAGCGTGGTGTGGGGCCCGTGGGAGCTGCGCGCCCATCTGGTCGACGCGCCGGCCGGGCTGCCGTTGTACGCCGGCGGCTGGCAGGTCTCGGGAGACCGCCCGCCGCGCCGCCGGCGCGGCCCGGGGTGGGCCGCGGCCACCACCGAAGCCGGCCTCACCAGTACCTTCGTCTCGCTGCACGGCCATGACGCGGTGACCGTCGCCCCGACCGAGGGGACCAGCGCCTTCGGCCACTGGTCCGCCGTCCCCGGCGCGACCGCCGAGCGCACGGCGGAGCGGACCGTGCATGTCGCGCTGATCGGCCTCGAAGGCGGCGGGACGGCTCCGCCCCGTCCCGCGGTGCGGTGCGCGGTCGACGGCCACACCGTCACCGCCCGCTTCCCCGACGGCACCTGGGTACTGGTGGCCCTGGGCGAGGAGGCCGCCCGGGGCGCCCTGCCGGACGGCCGGCGGCCCGCCGGGCCGGTCCGCTACGCCCGGCTGTCCCCCGGCGAGGCGCCGGTGTTCGTCTCCGGTCCGGCCGGCTGAACCGGGGGCCGGACCCGCGGCGGGCCCGTCCGCGGGCGCGGGACCGCGTCCCGGCGCCCCGGGTTCCGTCCGGGGCGCCGGGCCCGGACGGCGCGGAACGCGCCGCAGACGGCGGCCAGCGCCACCGGGAGCAGCAGCAGCGGGCCGCAGAAGACCAGCAGCACGACGATCAGCCCGCTGCCGGCGATCGCACCGCGCCGCAGCAGACCGCGCCGGGGCAGCAGGACGACGGCGGCGAGCAGTCCGGCCAGGGTGACGGCGGCCAGACAGGCCGACGTGGCCTGCAGCAGCGTGTCCAGTTCCACCGCGCCCACCGCGGCGGCCAGGGTGACGGCCGTACAGGCGGCGGTGAGGAGGGCGAGGCTGCGCCGTGCGCCCGCGCCACCGCGGGGATCGGCCAGCCGGCGGGGCAGCAGCTCGTCGCGGCCGAGCGCCGCCCCCAGCCGGGCACCTCCGGCGAGGTAGGCGTTGACCGCGCCGAAGGTGAGCAGCAGCGCGGCGGTGGCGGCCACGGCGTGCGCGGGGGCGCCGACACCCCGTTCCAGGACATCGGTGAGCGGTGTGGACGTCGTCCCGGCCCGCCGGCCGAGCACCCCCAGCGTGACGACGGCCAGCCCCAGGTAGAGCAGGGCCACGA
Organism: Streptomyces sp. NPDC018031; assembly: GCF_044327625.1. NCBI lineage: Bacteria > Bacillati > Actinomycetota > Actinomycetes > Kitasatosporales > Streptomycetaceae > Streptomyces > Streptomyces sp. NPDC018031. The sequence continues at coordinate 69,586 of NZ_JBIRFT010000011.1, read as the reverse complement.
CGGCCCACGCCAGCAGGGTGACGCGGGGCAGGTCGCGCCGGGGCGCGGCGAAGTCCGAGGACAGGTGGCTGACCGCCTCCCAGCCGGCGAACGCGAAGAACAGCACGCTCGCGGCGCTGCCGACCGAAGCCCAGCCGTGCGGTGCGAAGGGGGCGAAGCCGGCCGCCCTGACGTGCGTCCCGGCCACCGCGATGGTGACGAGCAGCAGCGTCACCAGCAGTGCCACGAGCAGCAGTTGCACGCGCCCGGACAGGTGCAGGCCGACGGCGTTGGCGCCGGCGGCGGCCGCGATGACCAGCAGCGCGATCACCGGCGCGGCGCGGCCGCCCCACCCGGCCGCGGCGGCCACGTACTCGCCGCCGATCAGGGCCGCGGCGGGCACGCCGAGCGGGACGGCCCAGTAGAACCACCAGCCGACCGGTGCCGCGGCGGCCGGCCCGAAGGCCCGGCGGACGAACATGGCCACCCCCTGGCCGTCCGGGTACCGGGCGCCGAGCGCGGCGAACGCCATGGCCACCGGGAGGCTGAGCGCCACCAGGCCGAGCCACGCCAGGATCGACGCCGGCCCGGCCGCCGCCGCGGCGGCCGCGGGCAGGGCCAGCACACCGGGCCCGAGAACCGCCCCCAGGCACAGGGCCGTTCCGGCGGCGGCGCCGAGCCGTCCGCCGGGCGCGCGGCTCGGCGCCCGGGCCGGGGCGGACATGGCCCCCGGTTCGGATTCCGGCGCCCGGGCCGGGGGCGGCGGGGCCGCCCCGGGAGAGGGAGTCGCCATGGCCTTCTCCGTTCTTCGTTCGGTCGACTCCGAGGAACGTAGGGCAGAGAACGGCTCATCAGCGCAGCAGACGAATTGAGTTCGGCAGGTGCGACAGAATGGCGGTCATGGACGAACTTGATTCGGCGATCGTGGAGCATCTGCAGCGCGATGCGCGGCAGACCAACCGGGAGCTGGCCCGCATCCTGGGCATCGCGCCTTCCACCTGCCTGGAGCGAGTGCGGGCGCTGCGGCAGCGCGGGGTGATCACGGGCTACCACGCCGCGGTCGATCTGCGGGCGCTCAACCGCGGCCTGCAGGCCCTGCTCTCGGTCCAGGTGCGCCCGCTCAGCCGGGAGGTGATCGAGGGCTTCAAGAGCTATGTCACCGAGCTGCCCGAGGTCCTGTCGGTGTTCGTGGTGGCGGGCAGCGACGACTTCCTGGTGCACGTGGCCGTGCAGGACGTGGACCAGCTGCACGCCTTCCTCATGGACCGGTTCAGCAAGCGGCGGGAGATCGTCAACTTCCGCAGCTCGGTGATCTACCAGCACGTCAGCAGTCCGGTGGCCCGCCCGCTTCCCCCGGCCTGAGGCGGCACACCGGAGCCGGCCGGGCGCCGGGGGCTACTCGCCCCCGTCGGGCGGGGTCCGCTCCCGCCCGACGGTGAACCGGAAGTCCCGTACCGCGCCGGCGAGCAGCGGACGGCGGCGGCCGAGGAAGGCGAGCGGGCCGGCCGGGTCGGCGAGCAGCCGGGCGCGCCCCATCGAGACGGCCCCGGTCAACCGCAGCGGGACCTCGCGCGGCGTCCCGTCCGGCCGCCGCTGGACGAGCAGGGAACGCACCGGCCACCGGCCGGGCAGGCGCACCAGGTCCTGGTACCGGCCCTCGGCCGCGCCGGGCCCGCCGGCGAGCAGGCGGGTGCGCACCGCGGCGCGCCGCGAGCGCCTCCGGCCGGCCGGCGCCGGGGCGCCGAAGGCGAAGGTGCCGAGCCGTTTGGGGATGCCCCACAGCGCCCGCCCGCCGGCCATCGACCGCTCGTCGTCGACCCACGCCGCCACCGCGGTGACGGCGGCGCGGCGGCGGTGCCGGACCGGCAAGGCCACCAGCAGCTCCCGGTAGGCGAGGTCACCGCCCTCCCGGTAGTCGACCCAGAAGGTGACCACCGCGCACCGGCCGCCCACCACCAGCGGCCGGACCCCGGCGGGCAGCCGCCGGCGCGGCAGTTCCCTGACGGGTACGGCCCACACCGCGGCGTACATGTCGCCGCGCAGCCGCCAGGGCTCGGCGGGAAACCGAACGGGACGGGCGGGTTCGGACACGGCACCTCCGATGGGCTCGGGAGGACTCGCGGCGCGCGCGGCGGGGCACCGGCGGTTGCCCTGCCAGGATACGGACCGGAACCGCACATCCCCGGATCCCGCCCCGCCGGGCGGGATCCGGGGTGCCGGGCAGGGCGCGGCGCGGCGGGCGCCGTCAGGCGGGGGTGACGGGCACCGGCCCGGCCGGCCCGTCCGGCCGGGGCCGGTGCCCGCGCCGGTCAGGGCCGGTGGAACCGCAGCTCCGGGTAGTCCGGCAGCGGGCCCTCCAGCAGGGGTTGCGGCAGCTGCCGCAGGTGTCGGTCGAAGTAGGCGGCGACGAGGTCGCGGGTGAGGTCGACCATCCGCGGACCGGGGGCCTGCGCCGCCGGCCGGCCGGCGGCCGCCCGGGGGAAGTACGGGGCGAGCACGGGCTGGTCGGAGAAGCTGTAGTGGTCGGCCCCGGCCACGGTGATCCACCGCTTCCAGCCGTCGAGCCGCTGCCAGGTGGCGTCCCAGGTGGTGTCCCGGCCTCCGGGGCGGTGGATCGCGTCGTCGGCGCCCAGCAGCATGAACGGGCGGCCGCCGAGCCCGCCGGCCGGCACCTGGGCGTGGACGGCGCCGTCCATGTCGAGGCCCGCCCGGATGCGGCCGTCCCTCGCCATCGCCGGGACCGCGCTCGCGCCCCCGAGCGAGTGCCCGGCCATCCCGATCCGCTCCTTGTCGATGAGGTGGGCGTGCCGCCAGCGCGGGTGGTCGCCGGTCAGCTGGTCCAGCACGAACGAGACGTCCTCGCCCCGGCCCTCGGCGGCCGCTCGCATGTCGTCGTCGCTCTGCGCCTTCTCGCAGGCGACGCAGGTGAGCACGCGGCCGCCGGGGAAGGACGTGCCGAAGGACTCGTAGGCGTGGTCCACCGCGGCGACGAGGTAGCCGCGTGCGGCGAGTTCCTCGGCGAGGCTGGTGAGGGAGTAGCGTCCGGCGGCGAAGCCCGGGGACAGCACGATCAGCGGGCGGGTCCCGGCGACCGGCCGGGCCCCGGCGCGGCTGTGGGTGACGGTGCCGCTCAGCGTCCCGGCCGCGGTGTCGTCCGTCGCCCCCCACCCCTTCAGGAGCAGCCGCATCTCGTCGGCGGTGGCGTACCGCGCGGGCTTCCCGGTGTTCCGGTGCGCCGGGTAGTACATCGTCACCATCAGTTCGCGGGCGCCGGCTTCGGGGACCCAGGGGTCGGGACGGGAGTGGTCGACCAGATGCAGCGTGGAGCGGCCGACCGCGAACGGGCCCGTGGTGGGCGGCAGTCGCGGCCGCTCGTCCGGGGCGGTGGCCGGGCCGGCGGCGGACGGAGCCGGCGCGGGCGCCGCCGCGTTGGCGGCCGTGGTGGCCGGAAGGGAGAGGGCGCACACGGACATCAGGACCGCGGCGCCGCGGGAGAGTCTGCTCATGGCCCGACGCTAGGCCGCGCCGCCCTCCGGGCACATCACACTGCGGTCTGGCCCCGGTCCTGGCGGGTACCTCCGCGTGCCTACGCCCCAAGGTGGACACGGACCGGTCGACCGGTGGTGACCTGCGGCTGCTCCGGGCCACTTGCCGAGTGTTCGATCACGATCTTACACTCGCAGTGTTCGCATTTCATTGAACACTTGTCGAAGGGTGGCTGCTGCCATGCGTGCGGTCGAGTTCCAGGAGTACGGCGGTCCCGAGGTGCTGCGCGTCGCGCGGCACGCCACCCCCGAGCCGGGGCCGGGCCAGGTCACCGTCGACGTGGCGTACGCGGGCGTGAACTTCGCGGACCTCAAGTCCCGGGCCGAGGGCTACCGGGTGGACACCCTGCCCTACGTCCCGGGCCTGGAGGTGTCGGGGCGGATCCGCGCCGTCGGCCCCGGCGTCGCGGGGCTGACGCCAGGTCAGGAGGTGGCCGCGTTCACCAGCCGCGGCGGCTACGCGGAGGTGGTGGTCGCCGAGGCCGCCACCGTCTTCCCGCTGCCGGCCGGCACCGACCCGCGGACCGCCGCGGCGCTCCCCACCGTGCTGCCCACCGCCCACGCCCTGCTGCACGAAGTGGGACGGCTGCGCGCCGGGGAGAGCGTGCTGGTACACGGCGCGGCGGGCGGTGTCGGCACGGTGGCCGGGCAGCTGGCCCGGGCGGCCGGCGCCGGTGCGGTGTTCGGTGTCGTCTCCTCCGAGGACAAGGCGCGGTACGCCCTCGCCCACGGCTACCACGAGGTGTTCGTCGGCGACTCGTTCCCCGGCGCGGTCCGGCGTGCCACCGGCGGCCGGGGCGTCGACCTGGTGCTCGACCCGGTGGGCGGCGACACCCTCCGCCGCGGGCTGGAAACGCTGGCCCCCTTCGGCCGTCTGGTCTCCTACGGCAACGCCGGCGGCGCCGGACCGTGGCGGGTGAGTCAGGCCGACCTGGCCACGTCCGCCGGTTCGGTGGCGGGCTTCTCCATCCTCACCCTCGCGCAGACGGCGCCCGAGGTGCTGCGGTCGCTCGCCGAGCGGGCGTTCCGCACCGTCACCGACGGGCTGGTGGAGCTGCCGGTCACCGCCGAGTTCCCGCTGTCGGAGGCCGCCGCCGCGCACACCCTGATGGGCGGGCGCACCTCGACCGGCAAGTTGCTGCTGCGGGTCGCCGGTTGAGCCGGCGCTCCGTCCCGGGCCCGGCCGGAGCCACCGCGGCGCGGCGCCCCGCCGGTCCCCCGGTCCCCCGGTCCGGTGGGCCGGCGGGCGCCGCCGCGGCAGCGGCGCGCGGCCCGCGGACCCCGTGCGAACGCTGGTGGAAGTGCCCGCCCCGGTGCCAGGATGAGAAGCACCGGCGGGGGACGAGGGGGACGTTGTGGTGGGCGGGCTCGGCGGGTGTCACGACCCCTGGGACGCGGAGCCGATCGCCTTCGGCCCGTACCGGGTGATCAGGCGGCTCGGCGCCGGGGGGATGGGCGAGGTGTACCTGGCGCGCTCGCCGGGTGGCCGCCTCGTGGCCGTGAAGACCCTGGCGGTGGACGGACCGGCCGGCGGCGAGGGCCGCCGCCGCTTCGCCCGTGAGGTGGCGCTGGCCCGGCGGATCGGTGCGGCGCACACCGCGGTCGTGATCGACGCCGCGCCGGACGCCGATGTGCCGTGGATGGCCACCCGGTACATCCCCGCCCCCTCGCTGGGCGAACTCGTGCGCTTCTGCGGCCCGTTGCCCGCGGACGCGGTGCGCTGGGTCGCGGCGGGAGCGGCGGAGGCGCTCGCCGCCCTGCATACCGCGGGCATCGTGCACCGGGATCTCAAACCGTCCAACATCCTGCTGCCGACCGACGGCCCACGACTGATCGACTTCGGCATCTCGCACGCGGCCGACATCACCCGCACCACCGTCACCCTGGGCACCGTCGCCTTCGCCGCGCCGGAACAGGCCAGGGGCGAACGCAGCTCCCCCGCCGCGGACGTGTACGCGCTGGGCGCCACGCTCTTCCACCTGGCGGTAGGCCGCCCGCCGTACGCCGAGGGGGACCCGTTCCAGCTGCTCGCCCGGGTCTCCCGGGCGGAACTCGACACCACGGGGCTGCCCGCGGAGCTGACCGGGGTGGTCCTGCCGTGCCTGCGGCCGGACCCCCGGGAGCGGCCCGCGGCCGGGCAGCTGGTGGAGGCGGTGCGCGCGGACCTCGCCGCCCGGCCCCGGGCCGCCGACGCCGGCGACTGGCTGCCGGAGAGCTGGCTGCGCCACATCCGCGGGTACCGGGCGCCGGCCGAGGACGCGACGGACGAGGCCGGTCCGCCGCCGGCGCCCGCGCCGGGGGCGGAAGACGTCACCGCCCGGGTCCCGGCTCCCGCGCCGACCCTGCGGTACGGGTCCCTCGGCCCCGGCCAGGGGCACGGCGTACCCGGTGGCCCCGCCCGGGCAGCGGACCGGACCCCGGAACCGGGGCGCGATCCTGATCCGGACCGGGCCCCGGACGCGGGGCGCGATCCTGATCCTGATCCGGACCGGGAGCCGCGGAGCGGGCCGGGCACCGCGGGCGGCACACCGCCCCGCCGGGTGCGCGCCGCCGCGCTGGCCGCGCTGGGCATGGTCGTCATCGCGGTCCTGGCGCTGGCGTTCACCTCCGGGCTGTGGAACTCCCCGGAGGGCGAGGGCGGCGCCCTGGCGGCGGAATCACCCACCAGCACCTCACCGGCCCCGGACACCACTTCCCCGAGTCCCACCCCCGAGGCCGGGCACGCCGCGGCGGCCGCCTTCATGGACTCGGTGTCGGAGGGCGACTGCCTGAACCTGCGCTACACGGACACCGAGTTCACGCCGGACGGACTGCCGGAGCGGGAGCCCTGCGATTCACCTCGGGCGGCCACCCGGATCACCCGGATCGTCCGGCTGGACCCGCGGACGATGCGGCCCGACCGGAAGTGCCCCGGTGGGGCGGACGCCGCCCGCTGGAGCCCGTACCGGCTCGACCGCGACTTCGACGACCGCGCCCTGTGCGTCAACCGGGTCTTCCGGGTCGGCGACTGCTTCCCGGTGCGCGACTGGGTCGGGGGACGGCGCGACGAGGGCCTGGGGGTCTCGGTGGGGCGCACCCGCACCGGCCACACCTTCGCCAAGTGGGACTGCGACTGGACGGTGTCGAACAACTACGAGCACGTGGCCCGGGTGACCGCGGTGCACCGGGCGGCCGCCGGGCGCGGCGTCTGCGGGGGCCAGGACGCGTGGCTGGTGGACCGGAACACCACCCTGGTCTGCACGAGGGTGATCAGTTCATGATGTCGACGGCCCTGCGGGGGCCCGTGCGGTGCACGGCCTCCACAGGGCCGGTGAGGGGGAACGCGCGTGCCGCGTGACGAACCGGGACAGGTCGGCGGCTTCCGGCCGGGGGACCGCATAGGCCCCTACGAGGTGCTGCGCCGGCTCGGGCGCGGGGGCATGGGCGAGGTGTATCTCGCCCGTTCGCGGGGCGGCCGCCCGGTGGCGGTGAAGACCCTGCTGTCCGACGGTCCGCTCGGGGTGCCGGAGCGGAAGCGCTTCGCCCGCGAGATCGCCCTGGCCCGGCGGGTGAACGGGGCCTTCACCGCCGATGTCATCGATGCCGACCCGGAGGCCGGGCTCCCCTGGATGGCCACGGAGTTCATCAGCGCGCCGTCCCTGGCCGAACTGGTCCGGGAGTGCGGCGTGCTGCCCCCGCCGGCCGTGCTCCGGGTGGGCGCGGGCATCGCGGAGGCGCTGGTCTCGCTGCACGCCACCGGCATCGTGCACCGGGACCTGAAGCCGTCCAACGTGCTGCTGCCCGGTGACGGGCCGCGGGTGATCGACTTCGGCATCTCGCACGCCATGGACGTGACCCGGACCGAAGTCACCCTGGGGACCGTCGCGTTCACTTCGCCCGAGCAGGCCCGGGGGGAGCCGTGCTCGCCCGCCTCGGACGTGTACGCGCTCGGCGCCACGCTCTTCCACCTGGCGGTGGGCCGTGCCCCGTACCCGCAGAGCGAGCCGCTGGAGCTGCTGATCCGGGTGGCGCGGGGCAGGCTGGAGCTGGCCGGCCTCCCCCGCGACCTCGACGCACCGGTGCGCGGCTGCCTGCGGTTCGACCCGGCCGACCGGATCGGCGCCGAGGAACTGCTGCACACGCTGGTCGGGCAGCTCGACGCCCGGCCCGGAACCACGGGGGCGGCGCCGTGGCTGCCCGGGACGTGGCGGCAGCTGATCACCCGGTACGCCGAGCGCGGTGCCGCGCTCGGCGGGCATCGCGAACACGGCGAACACAGCGAACACGACGGGCACGGCGGACCCGGCGGACACGACGGCCGGCCGCACTCCCCGGACGGGCCCGGTGCCCCGGCCCGGCCGCAGGCAGCCGCCGGGAGCACGGCCCCGGAGACACTCCGCGCCGAGACTCTTCCGGCCGGGCCGGCCGCCGGTGCGGGCGGCACCGCGGCGGGCACCGGATCGCGGCCCCCGGCCGGGTACACCGACCAGGCGGTGTACACCCTGGCCCCGGATCCGCACCCCGCGCCGGACCACCGGTCGGCCGGGCGCGGCTCGCGGGCCCGCCTGGCGGTGTTCGGGGCGACGGTCGTCGTGCTCGTCGCGCTGCTGGTCGTCCTGCTCGACCGGGTCCCCGAGGACCGGAACCAGGCCGAGGACCCCAGGACGCCGAGCCCGGTCCCCAGCCGCACCGTCAGCCGCACGCCGGTGCCGGTGGCGCCCGCCGAGGAGGTCGTCACCACCCGGCCCGCCGACCGGTTCGTCGACGTCCGGAAGGGGGACTGCGTGAATCTGGCGGGCACCGACGACCCGAACCTCGCGCTCTGGCAGCCGTGGACCAAGGAGGAGCTGCACGCGGTGCCCTGCACCGCGCGGAACGCCTACATGCGGGTGACGGACGTGCGCTGGGGCCGGGAGAAGTGCACCCGGGAGGGCGGGTCCGGGGAGTTCGCCGCCCTCCACGCCGACGTGAACGGGGAGGAGATCGCGGTCTGCCTGCGCCGGCAGTTCCGGGTCGGCCAGTGCTTCCCGGCGCTGAAGGCGAGGAAGGACGAGGACTGGCGCACCCAGCTCCTCGCCGTGCAGCCGTGCCGCAAGAGCGAACTGTCGCCGCTCAACAACACCATGTTCAGGGTCACCGCGGTGCTGTCGGGGACCTCCCCCGGCACCGAGCGGCGCTGCCCGGGTGCGGGTTACGCGTGGACGCTGAAGGACCAGGACATCGTGGTGTGCGCCGCCGAGCTGTGACGGTACGGGCGCCGGGACCGCCCCGGCGCCGCCCGGCCCGCTCCCCTGCCGGCCCCTCCCCCGCGCCCGTGCGGCCCGCTCCCCCTCCCGGCCCGGGTGCCCGTGCGGCCCGGAACGGGACGCGCCGCCCCGGCCGCGCCCGGCCCGCCCCGGTGGGCCGGCGGGCGGGCGACCGGGGGACGGGACGCGGGGGCGGCCTCGGCCGCGGGGCCGGGGAGGAGCGGGCCGCGGTCGCGTCAGGCGCCGGCGCCCACGTACTCCCGCAGGTGCCGGGCGGTGAGGGTCCCGCCGTCCGCGACCAGTTCCGCGGGGGTGCCGGTGAAGACGATCCGGCCGCCGTCGTGCCCGGCGCCGGGGCCGAGGTCGACTATCCAGTCGGCGTGCGCCATCACGGCCTGGTGATGCTCGATGACGATCACCGTGTTGCCGTCGTCGACGAGCCGGTCGAGCAGGCCGAGCAGCTGGTCCACGTCCGCCATGTGCAGCCCGGTGGTGGGCTCGTCCAGGACGTAGACGGCGGCCTTCTCGGCCATGTGGATGGCGAGCTTCAGTCGCTGCCGCTCGCCTCCGGAGAGGGTGTTCAGCGGCTGGCCGAGCCTCAGGTAGCCCAGCCCCACGTCGGTGAGCCGGCCGAGGATGGCGTGCGCCTGGCCGGAGGGGAAGAAGGTGTGCGCCTCCGCCACCGGCATGGCCAGCACCTCGCTGATGTTCTTGCCGCGCAGCGTGTAGGTGAGCACCTCGGCGGTGAACCGCTTGCCCTCGCACTTCTCGCACACGGACGCCACCCCGGCCATCATCGCCAGGTCGGTGTAGACCAGGCCGAGGCCGTTGCAGTTCGGGCAGGCCCCTTCGGAGTTGGCGCTGAACAGGGCCGGCTTGACGCCGTTGGCCTTGGCGAAGGCGGTGCGTATCGGGTTCAGCAGCCCGGTGTACGTGGCGGGGTTGGAGCGGCGGGAGCCGCGGATCGGCGACTGGTCGGCCACCACCACCCCTTCGCGGTCCGCGACGTACCCGTGGATGAGCGAGCTCTTGCCGGAGCCGGCCACCCCGGTGACGACGGTGAGCACGCCGAGCGGGATGTCCACGGCGACGTCGCGCAGGTTGTGCCGGGTCGCACCGGTCACGGACAGCTGCCCCACCGGGGTGCGGACCGCGTCCCGCAGCCGCGCCCGGTGCTCCAGGTGCCGTCCGGTCAGGGTTCCCGAGGCGCGCAGTCCGGCCACGTCACCGGAGTAGCAGATCCGTCCGCCGTCGGTGCCGGCCCCCGGGCCGAGGTCGACGACGTGGTCGGCGATCGCGATGACCTCGGGCTTGTGCTCGACGACGAGCACCGTGTTGCCCTTGTCCCGCAACCGCAGCAGCAGGTCGTTCATCCGCTGGATGTCGTGCGGGTGCAGGCCGACGGTGGGCTCGTCGAAGACATAGGTGACGTCGGTGAGGCTGGAGCCGAGGTGCCGCACCATCTTCACCCGCTGGGCCTCGCCGCCGGAGAGCGAGGACGAGGTGCGGTCCAGGCTCAGGTAGCCGAGGCCGATCTCGACCAGGGAGTCCAGCAGATGGCGGAGGTTGGCGAGCAGCGGCGCCACCGACGGATCGTCCAGGGTGCGGGTGAACTCGGCCAGGTCACTGATCTGCATGGCCGAGCACTGGGCGATGTTGACGCCGTCGATGGTGGAGGAGAGCGCCGCGGCGCTCAGCCGGGTCCCGCCGCAGTCGGGGCAGTCGGCGAAGACCACCGCGCGGTCGACGAAGGCCCGGATGTGGGGCTGCATCGACTCCGGGTCCTTGGCGAGGAACAGCCGCTGGACCTTGGTGACGAGCCCTTCGTAGGTGGTGTTGAGCTTCCCGCTCTTCACCTTGGTGGCGGGCTTGTGGAGGAAGTCCTCCCACTCCTGCTCGGTGAAGTCCTTCAGCTTCTTGTCCGGGTCGTAGAAACCCGAGTCCGCCATCACCTGCCAGTACCAGGAGTCCACGGCGAAGTTGGGGACGGTGATCGCCCCTTCGCGGAGGGAGAGTTCGCGGTCCACCAGCTGGTCCGTGTCGATCTTCGACACCTGTCCGAGTCCCTCGCAGCGGGGGCACATGCCCTCGGCGCTGTTGAAGGAGAAGGCGCTGGAGGTGCCGATGTGCGGGGTGCCCAGCCGGCTGAAGACGATCCGCAGCATGGTGTACGCGTCGGTCGCGGTGCCCACGGTGGAGCGGGAGTTGGCCCCCATCCGCTCCTGGTCGACCACGATCGCGGCGCTCAGGTTGTGCAGGGCGTCCACGTCCGGCCGGCCCAGGCTCGGCATGAACGACTGGATGAACGCCGTGTACGTCTCGTTGATCAGCCGCTGGGACTCCGCCGCGATGGTCCCGAACACCAGCGAGGACTTACCGGATCCGGACACCCCGGTGAAGACGGTGAGCCGGCGCTTGGGCAGGTCCAGCGACACGTCGGCCAGGTTGTTCTCCCGGGCACCGCGGACCTGGATCACGGTGTGCCGGTCGGCGGCGGACGGCCGGTGCCCGGCCCGGTCCGCGGGTTCCCGCGCGTCGTCGGCGGCGGTGGACGTGCTGTTCATGTGCTTCTCCCCCTGCGGAGTGCATTCTGCATACAGCGTACTCAGTTACGTCCGCAGGATAGCCGGTCACACTGACATTCCCGCCCGGCCGGGCGTCCGGCCGGGCGGCGGACCGGAGGCGGCCACGGCCCCGGGTGCCCCGCGTACGAGATGCGCGGGGCACCCGGGGCCGCGGGGGCTCCCGGCTCAGACGAGCCCGTCCCACCCCCAGCGCGGGGTGGGTCCGGGTTCACCGAGATCGGTACCGGCCGGGTCCGCCGAGACGTCGCGGGCGATCCTGGTGCCCCAGTCGAAGTACTCGACCACGCGCCGCCGCAGCCGGTCGTCGTCCGGCAGCTCCTGCTCCACGGCCGCCGTCATCAGCTCCATCCAGCGCAGCCGCTGCTCCTCCGTGATGGCGAGACCGAGGTGGGAACGGAGCAGGGCCTGATGGCCGCCGAGTTCGGCGGTGTAGCGGGGGTCGCCGCCGAAGACCTCGCCCAGCCAGACCGCGACGTGCTCGATGTGGGTGCGGCTGAAGTCGGCGAAGACCGGGGCCAGCAGCGGGTCGGCCAGGACGCTCTCGTAGAAGGTGTTGCTCAGCCGGCGCAGTGCCTCGATCCCGCCGACGGCGTCCACGAAGGTCTCGCCGGGCTCAGTCATGGTGCGCCTCTCCCCCGCGGTCCGCCCCGGACCGGACGGCCGTCCGGCGGTAGTGCTTCATCTCCTCGATGTCCCCGACGTAGGGACGGACGGCGGCCAGGAACGGCGGGAACTGCGGTCCCTTGCGGAAGCCCTGCTCGTGGTCCTCCACCGAGGTCCACTCGATCCGCAGGATGTAGCGGTCCGGCTCCTCCACCCCGTGCGTGAGTTCATACCCCAGGCACTGCGGGGCGAGCTCCAGTTGTTCGGCGGCCACGGCGTAGGCGCGTTCGAACTCGCCCCGGCGGGCCTCCTCCGCGATGCGATAACGGACGTACTCAACGATCACAGCTGTCACCAGTTCTCTCGTGCGTGGAGCTCAGTATCGGTGCCGTACGGCCGTGCTGCGCCCGCGAGTTGGACCGGTGCCCATCAGATGGACACCCGCCGCCCGCCCGGGCGCGCCGCCCGCCCGCCGGCCGGACCCGGGCCGCCAGGCGGCGGAGAGCGGCGCCCCGGAGCCGGTACCCGGTGGCGGCCTCGCCGTCCTCGTCCCTGCGGGTGACGCGCCTAGCCCAGGGGGCCGAAGCCCCGCTTGCGGGGCGCGCCCGGGGGTTATCCCTGTTGCCGTCGTTCGAAGCGTCATCGCAGCGAGAGGGAGAACCCATGCGTATGAGATCAGCCCTGGCCCTGGCCACGGTGACCGCCGCCGTCCTGCTCGGCGCCGCGGGCACGTCCGCGGCCGACACCCCCACCGGGTCCGGCGGGCGCACCCAGTCCGTCCAGCGCACCGGCGACGGTAACGGGAGCCTCCTCGACGGCATCGGGCTGCGGAACCTGCTGGACCGGACCGGCCTCAACCTGGGCGGGCTCAGCGGCCGCTGACGGGCTGCCACGACGGGCCGCGCCGCCGGGAGCCGGCCGGCGGCGTACACGAGGAGGTGAGCGGGCTGTGGCGGTCAAGCCGGCGGTCGGGGTGTTCATGCCGCCGAGTCCCGACGGGACGCAGCCCGCTCGCCCGGCGGCCTCGCTCGACCTGGGCAAGATCCCACCGGACGCGCACGCGACGCTGCGCCGGCGCCTGGACGGGCTGGCGGACGAGGCGGACGTCGTCCACGACCTGGACCTGCGCCGCTCCTTCATCCTGGACGGCCGGGTCCGCTGCGGCGACCGCTGCGCCAGCGACCTGGACGTCTACGTCTGGTACGCCGAGATGGAACGGGCCCTGGGCGGATACCACCTGGAGGTGCTGAAGACCCTCGGCACGGAGGTGCTCGTCGTCCCCGACCCGTGGCGGTTCGAGCAGGGGCTGGACAAGTTCTGGGCCCACCAGACGCTCGGCCGGGCGGGCGTGCGGGTGCCGGAGACGGTGCTGGTGGACCACCGGAACCTCGATCTCGTCGAGGCGCTGCTCGACGCCTGGGGGCGGGCTGTGCTCAAGCCGCGCTGGGGGTCCTTCGGGCAGGGGGTGCTGCTGGTCGAGGACTTCGCCGGGGCGCGCGACGCGATCGGGTTCCTCGGCCGTACCTCGCCGTGCGCGGTGCGGCAGGCGTTCCTGCTGGAGCGCTTCTACCCCAACGACCCGGCCGACTGGGTGAGCGCCGTGCTGATCAACGGGGAGCTGATGTACGGCTACCGGAAGCGGGCGAGCGCCCGGGTGGCCCTGGGACCGCACGGGGCGTGGAAGGTGTTCGACGCCGACGGCGTCGGCGGCCACGTGGACCTCGCCGAGGTCTCCCCCGCCCACCTGGCGCAGGCCCGGCGGGCGCAGCGCGCCCTGGACGCGCCGGTCGTCGGCTTCGACATGATCCTCCACCAGGGGGTGCCGGTGGTGGTGGACGAGAACACCTTCCCCGGCCTGTACCCGCGGCTCTTCGCGGAGGCGGGCAAGGATCTCGGCGAGGAGCTGTTCCGGATGGTGCTCGGTGCCCTCCGGCGGTACCGGGGGGCCTGATCACGCCCCGCCGGGGCGGTCCGCCTCCTCGGCCAGCAGCACCTCCAGCAGACGGGGCCCGTGCACGCCCTCCACCCGCCGCAGCTCGATGTCGCTGGTCGCCGAGGGCCCCGAGATCCAGGTGAGCGGGCGGGCCGGGTCCAGTCGCCGCAGAGCCTGCGAGACCGAGGAGACCACCTGCTCCGGGACCCGCACCACGCAGATGTGGTGGTCCGGGACGAGGGTGATGCGGCGGCGCCCCTGGTCCGGCGCGGCGTCCAGCACGATGGTGCCGGTCTCCGCGACGGCGACCGCGCAGCCGGTGACCACGGTGTCGACGGTGTCGAGGTCGTGGTGGCCGAGCTCCGGGGAATCCGGTACCCGTGCCACGTCGGGGCCGGTCGCGGACAGCCATTCCGCCGGCAGTCCCAGGGGCACCACCAGGCGCCGGCTCCCGCGGGCGGTCAGCGAGGCCGCGATGCGCGCGGGGACCTCGGCCGTGGTGACGCGGTGCACCACCGCCCGGTAGTCAGCGAGGTTCTCCGCGAGGAGCCGGGCGGCCCGCTCCGGCGCGGGGTCGCCGTGGACCCGGTGGTAGTCCCGCGCGACGGGCACGTCCGCGGGGCGCTCGGCCGCGGGCACGTCGGCCAGCGCCCGGCGGATCCGGCCCAGGATCTGCTCCCGTGCGCTCATCGGCCCGTCCCCTCCCGCCGGTTCCGCCGCCACCAGTCCCGGAACGATTCGGCGGGGACGGCGGGCAGGTCGCGGGTGGCGGTCCAGGCGGCGCCCGGGCCCGGCAGGCGCCGGGGGTGCAGCCGGCGGGTGCGCGCGGCCATCCGCTGGCCGGAGCGGAGTACGGCGGGGTGGTCCAGCACCCAGCCCGCGGCCCGCATCGCGGCGCGCTCCGCGGCGTGTCCCGCGGCCGGCCTGATGGTGGTGCGGGTGCCGCGTACCGTCACCGGGCCGCCCTGCACGACGCGTTCGCGCAGATGGACCAGGACCTCCGGGATGTCGATCGCCACCGGGCAGACGTCGAAGCAGGCCCCGCAGAGCGAGGAGGCGAACGGCAGCGAGGCGTCCAGCGGGGTGCGGGTGCCGCGCAGCTGCGGGGTGAGGATGGCGCCGATGGGGCCGGGATAGGCCGACCCGTAGGCGTGGCCGCCGGCCCGCTCGTAGACCGGGCAGACGTTCAGGCAGGCCGAGCAGCGGATGCAGCGCAGGGCCTGGCGGCCGACGGTGTCGGCGAGGGTGTCGGTGCGGCCGTTGTCCACGAGCACCAGGTGGAAGTCGCGCGGTCCGTCGCCGTCCGTGGTACCGGTCCAGGTGGAGGTGTACGGGTTCATCCGCTCCGCGGTGGAGGAGCGGGGCAGCAGCTGGAGGAAGACCTCCAGGTCCTGCCAGGTGGGCACCACCTTCTCGATGCCCACCACCGAGATGAGGGTGTCGGGCAGGGTGAGGCACATCCGCCCGTTGCCCTCGGACTCCACCACGACCAGCGTTCCGGTCTCCGCGACCATGAAGTTGGCGCCGGAGACCGCCACCTTGGCGCGCAGGAACTTCTCCCGCAGGTGCCGGCGTGCCGCCTCGGCGAGCTCCGCCGGGTCGTCGCCGAGCCCGTCGGGTGCCGGGCGCCCCCAGGCTCCCATCCGTGCCGCGAAGATGTCGCGGAT
The DNA here is from genome assembly GCF_044327625.1 of Streptomyces sp. NPDC018031. Lineage (NCBI taxonomy): Bacteria > Bacillati > Actinomycetota > Actinomycetes > Kitasatosporales > Streptomycetaceae > Streptomyces > Streptomyces sp. NPDC018031. The sequence goes on along the minus strand of NZ_JBIRFT010000011.1, from coordinate 54,049 downwards.
CTCGGCCCGGTTGCGGTGGATGGCCGGGACCAGGATGTGGCTGGGCAGGTCGTCACCGAGCTGCACGATGAGTTCCGCGAGGTCGGTCTCGTAGGCGGCGATACCGGCCTGCTCCAGCGCCGTGTTGAGGCCGATCTCCTGGGTGGCCATCGACTTGACCTTGATGACCTCGTGCTCGCCGGTGGCGCGCACCAGGTCGATGACGATCCGCTGCGCTTCGGCGGCGTCCACGGCCCAGTGCACCCGGCCCCCGGCGGCGGTCACCCGCTCCTCCAGCTGCTCCAGGTAGCCGTCGAGGTGCCGCAGCGTGCGTTCCTTGATCGCCGCGCCGGCCGCTCGCAGCCGGTCCCAGTCGTCGAGTTCCGCCACGGCGCGGTCGCGTTTGGCGCGGATGGTCCGCGTGGCGTGGCTGAGGTTCCGGCGCAGGGTGGCCTGCCGGGTGGCCGCCTCCGCGGCCCGCGGGAAGGCGGGCATGCCCAGGTAGGTGCCGCTCATCACAGGTCTCCGTACGGGTCGTCCTCGGTCGCCGCGAGGATCTCGGCGAGGTGGACCGGGCGGGCGGCGGCCCGCTGCCGGCCGAGGGTGCCGCCGATGTGCATCAGGCAGGAGTTGTCGACCGCGCAGACCACGCTCGCGCCGGTCGCCGCGATGTGACGGGCCTTGTCGTCCCCCATGGCGGAGGAGACGGCGGCGTTCTTGACCGCGAAGGTGCCGCCGAACCCGCAGCACTCCTCGGCTCCGGGCAGCGGTACCAGGTCCAGGCCGCGGACCTCGGCCAGGAGCCGCCGCGGCCGGTCCCCGAGCCCGAGCATGCGCAGGCCGTGGCAGGTGGGGTGGTAGGTGACGGTGTGCGGGAAGTACGCCCCGACGTCGGTCACCCCCAGCACGTCCACCAGGAACTCGGTCAGCTCGTGGGTGCGGGGGACGACCTCGGCGGCCAGGTCCGCGAGCCGTCGGCCGCGCCCCTCGGCCTGTGCCTTCCGGCCGATCCTGGGGTAGTTGTCGCGCACCATGGCGGCGCACGAGCCGGACGGGGTGACGATGTGGTCGTAGCCGGCGAAGGCGCGGCCGTAACGGCTCATCAGGGGTTCCGCCAGGTGCCGGTACCCGGTGTTGAACTGGGGCTGCCCGCAGCACGTCTGCGCGACGGGGAAGTCGACCTCCACGCCGAGGCGGCGCAGCAGCGTCACGACGGCGCGGCCGGTGCGCGGGTAGAGCGTGTCGTTCACACAGGTGACGAACAGTGCTACGCGCACCGGATCCTCCCGGGAGGGACGTGCCGGCTTCGGCGGCCGGGCCGGCTGCGGGCGCGCGCCCGGACGGCCCGCGCCGGGCCCACGGGACCGCGTGGGGTCGGACCACTTTACGGTACGTCAGCCGCCGGCCGGCGGGGCCGGCGGGACGCGGGCGCGCGGGCCCGCGCCGCCGTCCGCGGGCCCGGCGAACCGGGGCGGCCGACCGCCCCGGCAGCCGCGGCGCGCCGGCTACCCCAGCTCCAGGCTGGTCACGCCGTACGTCCGTCCGGCGGCCGGGATCCCGGGGGCGGCGCCGGCGTACATCCGCACCGTGTGCGAGTCGGGTGTCAGGCCGCGGGCCTCGACGAGCGCCAGCGCGGCGCTCTCGGGTTCGGGAACGTCCACGCAGACCTCCTCGTCGGGACCGAGGCCGGCGGTGAGCCCGTCGAAGAGCGCCTCGGCGTCGGCGGCGGAGTCGGCGAAGACCGGACCGACACGCCACCCGGTGCGGGCGGGCCGGATCGCCCCGTAGCCGGTGACGCGCCCGTCGCGCACGCAGACCCGGGCCACCCGGCCGGCGGCCGTCAGCCAGCGGGCGACGAAGGCCCGCCGCTCGGCGGGGAAGCACCCCTGGTCATAGGCGGCGATCGCGTCGAGGTGGGCCGGGGTCACCGGCACCGCCGGCGTCGCCCGGCCGGCCGTGACCCGGCCGGGCCGCCCCACGCAGCGGACGGTCCGGTACGCGGGGACGAACCCGGAGCGCCAGTAGGTGGCTTCCTGCTCGGGGACCGCGTCCAGCCCGATGGTCCTGGTCCCCGCGTGCGGGACGGCCGCCTGCCAGGTGGCCAGTCCCAGCCCGCGGCGGCGGTGGTCGGGGTGGACCAGGTAGTACCCCAGGAAGGCGTACTCCGCCGAGTAGGTGACGACCGAGACCGCCGAGACGGGCCGGCCGCCCAGCCGGCCGAGGAAGAACCCGGCCGGGTCGGTGGGGTGGAAGCAGTCCACGTCCCCGCGGCCGGGGTTCCATCCCTCCTCGGCGGCCCACTCGGCCACCAGGTGCCACTCCTCCCGCGTCGCGGGGGCGACGGTGAGCCCGGCCGCCCCGGGCGCGCCGGCCTCGGGGGAGGTGCCCGCCGCGGGGACGCCGGCCGCGGTGCGGGGCGGCTCGGTCGTGGCCAGGATCGGCGGAGTCTCCCCGGTGGAGAGCTTCGAGGCGTCGTCGAAGGCGTTCATACCTTCTCGGTGTCCTTTCCGGTGGGAGGGATCGGTCCGGCCGCCGCGGGCGGCCGGCCGGTGGGTGGAGACGGGCTGTGGAGGGCCGGGCGGGGTGCGGTGGTGGTCGTCAGATCAGGTCCATGGCGGCGACCTCGTCGGGCCGACCGTAGCTGACCGGGCCCCGGAACCGGCGGCGCGCCGAGGCGAACCACCACACGGTGGCGACCAGCAGGACGATGGTCAGCGCGATGGGCGCGTAGTTGAAGGAGGTCGGCGTGATCGGTGAGACCTGCGGGAGCATGAAGAGCACGCTGCTGAGGGCGATCCAGGTCACCGCGATCGCGGCGACCGGCTTCCCGTAGCGGCCCAGGTTCCACGGGCCGGGCCGGAAGTCGTCCAGCCGCAGCCGCAGGAAGATGGGCACCCCGTAGGAGAGGAAGAGCCCGACCACGTTGATGCTCACCACCGCGGTGAAGACGGTGTGCGACCACCAGCCGGGCACCACCAGCGCCAGCGAGCAGGCGGCGGCCAGCCAGACGGCCTTCACCGGGGTGCGGGTGCGCGGGGAGACCGAGTGCCACCAGCGGGAGCCGGGCATCGCCCCGTCGCGGGAGAACGCGAAGATCTGCCGGGTGTTGCTGGTCATGTTGGCCAGTCCGCAGAAGAGCATGGCGCCGATGACGATGAGCAGCAGCAGCTTGGCCGTCCCCGTGCCGAGCGCGTCGATGAGCACCTGGACCGGCGGCGCCGCGGCACCCGCCTCCTTCGCGTAGTCCCGGATGGCGTACACCAGGGCGAGCATGAGGATGAGCCCGGCGACCGCCGAACAGGCGATGGCCCGCATGATGCCCCGGGGAGCGTTGACCGTCGCGCGCACCGTCTCCTCGGACATGTGGAAGCTGCCGTCGAATCCGGTGAACGTCCAGCTGGTGACGAGCAGACCGAGCAGGGCGGCGTACAAGGCGTTGGAAAAGCCGGTGTTGTTGGCGAAATGGGTCACGAAGGACGCCGGCTGGTGGTGTTCCGGCTTGACCGTCAGCACCGCGACGATCACCACCATGCCGATCAGCAGCCACCACACCGAGATCCGGTTCACCACCGCGACCAGGTGCACGGTGTAGGTGTTGGCGAGCGCCTGCACCAGCAGGATGACGCCGGTGATGAGGACCGTGCGCTGCTCCGTCACCTGGTAGGAGGGCCACTGGAGGGCGAGGAACGCCTGGATGAAGGTGGCGGCGGCGTATCCGGTGGCCGCCGTGCCGCCCACCTGGCCGGCGAAGTTGAGCCAGCCGGTGTACCAGGACCAGGCCCCGCGGTGGCGCTTGGCCAGCTTGCCGGCCGAGAAGTACAGCGCACCGCTGGTCGGATAGGCGGAGGCGATCTCGGCCATCGCCGCGCCCACGAACAGCACCATGACCGAAACGCCGATCCAGCCGAAGACGAGAATCCTCGGCCCGCCGGCGTTCATACCGAATCCGAACGAGGAGAAAATACCGGAGATAATATTGATGATCGTGAAGGAGATCGCGAAATTGTCGAACGCACGGAAACGGCGGGTGAGTTTCCGCGGATAGCCCATGGCATGCAGCGTCGCATCGTCGTCCAAAGCCACGGACGCCGGATCACGGCGATGTCTGACAGGCGTGGCGAGTTCGGAATCGCGCACGATCACACCTTTCTCAGGGGCTCGTTTCACAGGGGCGGTGCGGCGGAGGGCCGGGCCGGCACCGGCCGCCGGTCACGCCGGCGGCCGACCGGTGGACGCGGCGCCGGACCGCGACGCGCCGCTCCGTCGCCGGTCCCGGTGGGTCAGGAGCCGCCGGGCACCGGCAGACCGCACAGCCGCCTGGCCCGGGACAGCTGCTCCCGCGGGTCGCCGAACGTGCTCCAGGGCATGCGGGAGGCGTACGGGCCCATCGCGGTGAGCACCGAGCGCGCCTCGTCCCCGTACTCCGCCATGAACAGCGCGTGTGCCAGGTAGGCCAGGTCCAGCACCGGGGTGAACCGGTACTCGTCCACCCGGGGGAACCAGTGGTGGTAGATGCTCAGGGCGGTGGTTCTCCACTGGGGCTGCTCCCAGGTGCGGTCCGCCAGCAGCGAGGAGGGGTCGTGGTACTCGACCAGCGCCACCAGGGGCAGCAGCCGGAGTGCCGAGGTGGCCGGGGCCCGGTTGCCGAGGAAGGCGGCGACGTCCCATGACGCGTTCGCCGAGCCGCCGTGCCGGGTGAAGAAGAAGGAGAGGAAGCGGTGGTACGCCTCCCGGTTCAGCGGGTCCAGCCGCAGGATGTGGGCGAACAGCAGCCAGGGGCCCGGGGGCGCGGTGAGCAGTCCCTGCGGTGCGGGGTCGAGGGGCCGCAGGATGCGGGCCAGGGCCAGCCGGGCCACCCAGGGGGTGGGGTCCCGCGGCATCAGGTCCGCCGCCCGCTCGCAGGCCGACAGCGCCATCCGCGCCAGGGGCCTGGCCCGCGGGTCCGCAGCGTCCGCCGCGCGTAACGCCCGGAGCACCGCCACACGCGCCCACAGCAGTGCCGACTCCGCGCCGGGTTCCTCCGCCGACCACTGTTCCGCCAGGTCCGATTCCGCCGCCTCCGAGGCCAGGACCAGCGACCGGTGGGCCCGCAGGCCGAAATCACCGCGGGCTTCCTCGAGGACCTCCTGCGCACTCCAGTAGCGCCCCGCCCGCACATCCACACAGGCACGCGCGAGCCCGCGGTCGTCGGCCGCGGGATGCCACACGTACTGGCCCTCGAACGAGTGAGTGGTCATACTCTCCTGCCGGTCGTGTCAACGGCACACGCAGACATCTGGCCATGTCCGCGCGTGCGGCGAGAAGTCTTCCCCGGTTCCCCCCTCGGAGGCATGCCACACCCTACTCATCATCAAGTCGGACCGAAACCAGTCACCGTGGCGAAGTCATTCGAGCGTATTTACCGCGGATGACTTCACAGGCGGATTCGATCGCCTTCACGCTTCCCGCCCGGACGCCGGACTCCGAATACCGTATTGTCATATGCCGCGGGTGGTGTTGGACGCAAGAGCGCTTTTCGCGCCACGGAATCACCGATCGCGCCCGGTCCGGGCCGCGCCCACGGCCCCGGCGCGCCGGACGCCCGGCGCGCCGACGACCCCCCGGTCAGCGGGCGAGGACCACCCGTTCAGCGGGCGAGGACGGCCCGCAGCATCCGCTCGAAGTCCCGTTCCGCGGCGGCTGATCCGGCTTCGGCGCGCCAGGCCACGTAGCCGTCGGGGCGCACCAGCAGGGCGCCCCGGGCACCGATGCCATGGGGGGCGGCCAGCTCCGCGTCCAGGTGGTAGACCTCCACCGGTACCGACAGCAGCCGCGCGGTACGCAGGGCGGCGTCGGCCCACCCGTCGCCGTCCGGGCCGACCAGCACCACCAGGTCCGTCCCGTACAGGTCGAGCGTGGAGACCGCCGCGTCCGCGTCCCTCGACACGAACAGATGGGGCGCACGGGTGCCGGGGGCGCCGCCGGCCGGCACCGGGGCCGTCGGCGGGTCGCCGGCCCGCGCCCCGTGGACCGCCGGGGACCGGTAGCGGGTGCCGTACATCAGGGTGTCGCTGGGCAGGATCGCCTCGTCGGTGCCGGGACCGGGCAGCCGCCAGCGGGTCCGGCCGCGGGCGTACGCCTGGCGCATGTTGCGCTCGGCCACCGGACGCCGTTCGCTCTCGTAGGTCGACAGCAGTCCGGGACCGGCACCGCCGGACAGCACCAGGGCGAGCTTCCACGCCAGGTTGTGCGCGTCCTCGATGCCGGTGAGCCCGCCCAGGGTGCCCGTCGGCGGCATCAGATGGGCGGCGTCCCCGGCGAGGAACACCCGGCCGGCGGTGTAGCGTTCGGCGACCCGCGCCCCGACGGGAAAGGTGAAGACCCGTTCGGCACCGGGGATCTGCTCCAGCAGCTCCACCTCGAGACCGGGCAGCCCGGTCGCCTCCCTGACCCAACGGGCCGGGTCCGGCGGGGCGCTCCCGGGCGGGACGGAGGTGGCGAAGAACCAGTGCCTGCCGGTCGAGTCCAGCGGTCCCAGGGTGGTTCCCGGTGCCGGGCGGTCGAGGTAGGCCATCCCGACGGGCCGCCCGCGCAGCGCGGGGGCCAGGTCGGCACGCAGGTGCATGGTGGCCATGCGGAAGAGCGTGCCGGGGCCGTCCGTGCCGATGCCCAGACGGCGTCGGATCCCGCTGGACGCCCCGTCCGCGGCGATCACGTAGCGGGCCCGGACCGCCTCCTCGGCTCCGTCGGGCCCGCGCAGCCGCGCGGTGACGCCGTCCGGGTCCTGGTCCAGCGAGGTCAGTTCGGTCCCGAAGCTCAGTTCGGTGCCGGCGGCGCGGACGCGCTCGGCGAGCACCGTCTCCAGCTCGTGCTGGCCGATGGGCACGAAGTCGCACGGCGACGGCGGGTCGGCCACCGGGCCGGTGTCGACCCCGGGTTCGCCGAGCAGTTCGTGCGCGTCGGCGAGGGTGCGCGCGTGCACGGAGACCAGTCGCCCGGCCGGACCGCCGGGCGGACACACGGCGGTGATCGCGCCCTCCACCCCGGCCTGCCGGTACAGCTCCACGGCCCGGGGCATCAGCCCGCGCAGCCGGGGGTGGGCGAGCACGTCCGGGCGGCGCTCGACGACGCGCGCGGGCACGCCGTGCATGCCGAGGAACAAGGCCGCCGACAGTCCGGTGAGCGAGCCGCCGACCACCAGCACGGGGACCTGTCGCATGGTTGCCTTCCCTGGCAGGGGTGTGCCGGCCCGTCGCGCGGCGGACCGGCACACCGATCGCTCAGTGCTTCTGCATGTACCACGGGGGCCACAGACGCTGGTCCCGGGAGGGGGCGGCCACCTTCGGCGGGGTGACGTTCTCCGCCTTGGCAAGCCTCTTCTTCAGCTGCTCGGTCATCGGATTCACCTCCTTCTGCGGGGCAGATCCACCCTCCGGCCGGCCGGCCGGAGGAAACCTGGAGGGGGACGGGCGCGCGCCGGGACTCATGGGGGCACGCGGCCGCGCCGGGGCGCGCCGCCGCCCGGAGCGGCGGGGTGCCGGGAATCGGGCCGGGCGGTGCCGGCCGGGGACAGCGCGCGCCGTGGCACGCGCGGTGGTCAGCCCGCGGTCGTGGTGAGGATGCCGCGCTCGACCAGGTCGGCGAGGCAGCCGCGCGCCTGCTCCAGCGCCTCCTGCCGCGGCACCTGCCCGGCGACCGCGTCGGCGTACTCGGCCGCGATCTGCTCCGCACCGGCGTCGTCGCTCAGCTCGTACAGGTACCAGCCGGCCAGGTTCAGCCAGTGCACCTTGGGCTGCCGCGGGGTGAACACGATCAGGGCGCCGGCCGCCTCGACGGGCCGGGTCCGCAGCTCGGGGGTCTTGGAGTACCGGATCTCAGACACCTGCGGGCTCCTTCACCGCGTCGACCGTGTCCAGCAGCCAGGACACGAACTCCCTGCCGTGGGCGGTGAGTTCGTCCCCGCCGCGGGCGAGGATCTCCGAACCGAGGTAGTGGGCCCGCTCGGTGCCGAAGCGGTACAGCGACGGCGGGTCGTCGGCCTCCGGGTCCCCGAAGCGCTCCCTGAGTTCGGGGGTGAGGCGGGTACGCAGGGCCGCCCGGAACAGCACGAGGTGGGCGTAGACGTGGAAGGCGCCCAGCGCGCGGTCCAGCGCCCACTCGTTGGGCGCCACCATGGAGGCCCACTTCAGCCACGGCACCTTGACCTTGGGCCCGTCCGCCAGCCGTTCGGGCGCGGTGAAGATGCTCGCCGAGCGCTGGATGTCGAAGAGCTTCAGGTGCAGGCCCTCGTGGAGGGCGGTCTCGGCGAGCCGCCAGGGGCGGGAGATCCGGTTCGGGGAGAAGAACACCACCGCGGGGATGCGGCCGACGTTGCCCGCGAGGAAGGTCTCGCCCTCGGTGCGGACGTCCACCACGCCCACCCCGACGTAGTGGGCTCCGACGCTCTCCCCCAGTTCCGGCAGGAGCGCGCACAGCGCGGCGAAGCCGTCGTCGAGCCGGCGGGCGTGCTCGGCCGTGGGCTCCAGGAGGTCGCCGGGGACACCCCGCAGGAAGTCGCGTTCGAAGGTGCCGAGGAAGGTGCGGTCCAGGGCGTCGGTGCTGCCCCGGCCCGTCCCGCACAGCCAGGCGTCCCGGCCGGGGGCCACCCGCACCCCGCGGCCGCCCGAGATGCCGGCACCGGTGGGCGCGGCGGTGGCCCCGTGGGTCTCCAGCGCGTCGGTGACCAGTCTGAGCATGGTCACGACCTCGGCCCACGCGGACTCGTCGAGGAACCCCTGTTCCAGCCGGGAGACCGCTTCGTCGAGCGTCACCCGGACCAGTGGGTCCTCGGTGACGGCCAGCGGGATCTGCCCGTCGCCGTCGCGGATGCCCGCGGCGAGCGCGGCCACGGTCGCCGACCGCTCGCTGAGCAGGTCGACCGCGAACCGGTAGAACTCGGATGCCTTCAGGGTGATCGTCGCGGCATCGCTGAACTCGGGGTGTGAAGCAAGCGCACGTTCAACAGGGACGAGGTCATCGTCGAGGACGGACACGGAACCTCCTCGGTGAAAGGCTCGGCCGACGAACACTGATCAAACCCGTGGTGTCCGTGACCCGTCAAGAGGGGTGCGTGGGGCACGTGTGCCGGAGAAGCAGAAATGTTTCTCCAGTGGTCACGCCAGGGGCTCCTGATCACGTGAGGGGTGCCGTCCCGCCGCGGGCTGCCGGTTCACGAGCGGAAGCGCGGGGTACTCGCGCGGGAGCCGGACAGCGGGAAGCCGCACGGGCCGTACCGCGGACGGCCGGCGCGCGAGCCGGACCCCGCGGCCGGAAGCGCCCGGGAACACGCCGGCGCCGGCCCGGGCCATCCGCCCGGCCGGCACGCCGGCGGGCCTGCCCCGGCGAGCGGGCCCCGGCTCACCGGACCGCAGTCGCTTCCGGGCCCGCCGACCCGCGCCCGGAAAGCGACGGGGCGTCAGACGGCACCGGAGCACGCCCGCCCCCGGGCGACCGCGGCACCACCGGGCCCCTGCCCCCGGCCCGGCGGTCCGCACATCGGCCCCCGCCGCGGGAGAAGCGCCTACACCGGCATCTCCCGCGGCGTTCGGGCAATTCTTCCGGAATACCGGGGCGGGGGGGGGGGCGGGGGGCCGGCCCCCCCCCCCGGGGGGGGGGGGGGGGGGGCGCCCCCCCGCCCCCCCCCCCCCCCCCCCCCCCCCCCCCCGCCCCCCCCCCG
>NZ_JBIRFT010000011.1:7201-44366 GCF_044327625.1 Streptomyces sp. NPDC018031 | reverse complement strand
GCCCTCGGCCCCGCGCGGGGTTTGTCGGGACACGCGGTCACTCGCCGGGGGTGTGGGTATATTTGGTCGGTCTTCGGGGGGGGGGGCGCCGTTTTGGCGGGGGCCCCCGCCCCGGGGGTGCTTTTTCGGCGCGCCTACCAGCGATACCAGCGCCCCCGGCGGCCACCGGCCCCGACCGGCCTGACCAGGAAGCCCAGCACCCACAGGACCAGCACGATCACCGCGATCCACCACAGGGCCTTCAGGGCGAAGCCCGCTCCGAAAAGGACCAGGGCGAGCAGCAGGACAAGAAGCAAGGGAATCATATTCATCAACCTCCGAGCTTTCGCATGCCCCGCCTTACCCGGACCATGCGCGGCGGCTCGGCGATTTCCCGCCAGGGGAGAAATGCTTTCCACGCCGCACCGGCAATTCGCCGGCTCCGCCGGCACCGGGGACGGACCGGATCCGGCCGGCCACGCCGCCCCGGCACGCGGCGCCGCGGACACCGGACACCGGCTTTCGGGCACCGGCTTCCGGGCACCGCGCCGGCCGGCGCCCGGCTCCGGCACCGGCCCGCGGACACCGGGCACCGGCCCGCGGCGGCCGGGTCCGCGGCGGCCCGGAATATCCGGCCGGGGCCCGCACTTGTGCTCTGGCAGCAGCGGAACGCACAAGGCGAACGAGAAGTGAGCACCACATGACGACACCGGACCGGGCGGTCGAGCGGACGTTCCTGTTCCTGCTGGCGAGCGCCCGCCTCGGCGGGAACACCGAGGAGCTCGCCCGGCAGGCGGCGGCGGGGCTGTCCGACGACGTCGGGCAGGAGTGGCTGCGGCTGCGCGATCTGCCGCTGCCGCCCTTCGAGGACCTCCGGCACACCGGGACCGGGCAGTACCCGGCCCCCGAGGGCAACGCCCGCCTGCTGCTCGACGCCACCCTGGCCGCCGGCGACCTGGTCATCGCCTCACCGCTCTACTGGTACAGCGTCGCCACCGACGCCAAGCTCTACCTGGACCACTGGTCGGGCTGGCTGCGGGTCCCCGGGGTCGACTTCCGCCGGCGCATGGCCGGCAAGACGCTGTGGGGGGTGTCCGCGCTCGCCTCCGCCGACCGGGGCAAGGCGGACCCGCTGATCGGGACACTCCGCAACTGCGCGGAGTTCATGGGGATGCGCTGGGGCGGGGTGCTGCTCGGCAACGGCAGCGCACCGGGCCAGGTGCTGTCCGACGGCGGCGCGCTGGCCGACGCCCGGACCTTCTTCGCCCAGCGGCCCGCGATCCCGGCGGGCTGACCGCCGCCGCGGGGCTGACCGCCGCGGGCCGACCCGGCGGCGCGGGCACTCCGGCAGCGCTGAAGTCGCCCGCGGTTCCGCTCCCCAAGTGGCCCACTCGTACCGACCGGACCGCGCCTAGCCTGGGGTGATCCGCCCGCCGGCAGCCGGCGGGCCCCGGAACCGAATGGTGGAACGGACCTTCCCATGCACGTCTTCGTTGCCGGAGCCACCGGCGTTGTCGGCCGCCTGCTCGTCCCGCTGCTCCTCGACGCGGGCCACCGGGTCACCGGCACCTCCCGGTCCCCGGCGGGCACGGACCGGATACGGAGCCAGGGGGCGGCGGCCGTTCGGGTCGACGCGCTCGACGCGGACGCCCTGCGGCGCGCGGTGGCCCGGGCGGCACCGGACGCGGTGATCCACCAGTTGACCGATCTGGCGGACGCCGACGGCGCGGCCAACACCCGGTTGCGCCGGGAGGGCACCCGCAACCTGACGGAAGCCGCCCGGGCGGCCGGGGTGTCCCGGATCGTCGCGCAGTCCATCTCCTGGGCGTACGCCCCCGGCCACGGCCCGGCCGACGAGTCGGTGCCGCTGGACGACACCGCCGCGCAGCCCCGCGCCCGGACGGTGGCCGGGGTGCGGGCGCTGGAGGAGACGGTGGCCGGACTGGAGACCGCGGTGGTGCTGCGCTACGGCATCCTGTACGGCCCCGGCACCTGGTACGCGCCCGGTGGCGCGGTGGCCGCCGCTCTGGCGGGCGATCCGGCGGCCCGCTTCCTGGGGTCCGTCGTGGCCGACGACGCGGTCGGTTCCTTCGTCCACGTGGCGGACGCGGCGCGGGCCGCCGTCGCCGCGCTCGACTGGCCGGGCGGGCCGGTCAACATCGTGGACGACGAGCCGGCGCCCGCCCACGAGTGGCTGCCGGTGCTGGCGGACTCGCTCGGCGCGCCGGTGCCGGATCGCGTCCCGGGGCGGCAGGGCTGGGAGCGGGGCGCGTCCAACACCCTGGCCCGGTCCCGGGGCTGGAGCCCGGCCCGGGCCTCGTGGCGGACCGGCTTCGGCGACCAGGGCGCGTGACCCGCCTGCGGTGAGCCCGGTGAGCCCGGCCCCGGGCCGTCCGGCCTGGCACCCGAACCGTACGGCGCGCGGCCGGCGGCCGGGCCGGCTGCTCAGCCGGTGGACCCGCGCAGGGCCTGCCACACCACGTCCGGCCGCATCGGCAGGGTGGTGAACCGGATGCCGGTGGCGTCCCGTACCGCGTTGGCCAGGGCCGGGGGGACCGGGTTGAGCGGCGTCTCGCTCATCGGTTTGGCGCCCAGCGCCCCGCCCGGATCGTGGGTGCGTGCCAGGTGGATCGCGGTCCTGGGCACCTCGGCCGTCGTGGGGACCGGATAGGCGCGCAGGTCGGAGGTGATGACCCGGCCGTGCTCGTCGGTGCGCAGCTCTTCCAGGAAGGCGATCCCGATGCCCTGCGCCACCGCCCCTTCGATCTGCGCCCGGCACCGGTCCGGGTGCAGCACGACACCGGCGTCCGCGGCCTGGAAGCTGTCGAGGACGGTGACGTGGCCGGTCCGCGGGTCGACGGCGACCCGGACCCAGTGCACGGTGAACGCGGCGGTGCCGGAGACCGGCTGGGCGCGCCCGTACCCGGCCGGCTCCCGGCCGGCCGCCCAGGCGGCCTGATGGAGCGTACGGAGCGGGACCGGTCCGCCGGGACCGTGCACCGCGTCGCCGTCGAGGCGGCACAGGTCGCGGTCGGTCCCCAGCCGGGTCGCCGCGAGGTCGAGCAGCGTGTCGCGCAGGTCGCGGCAGGCGCGCCGCACCGCCTGCCCGACCAGTGCCGTCCCGGTGGAGGCGAAGCCACCGGTGTCGTGGTCCAGCAGGTCGGTGTCGGCCTGCCGGACCCGGATGCGGCCGGGGTGCGTGGCCAGGGTGGCGGCGGCGATCTGCTGCTGGGCGCCGGTGGCACCGCTGCCGAACTCCGGGGCTCCGAGGCTCAGCTCGTAGTGGCCGTCGGCGGCGAGGCAGGCCCGCGCCTGGGCGATGTGCCCGTCCGGCGGCGCGCACGGGCACACCGAGGCGGCCATGCCCTCGCCGACCAGCCGGTGCGGCCCGGGCGGGGCGGTCCCGGCGGCCCGCCGGGACGCGCGGTGCTCCCGGACCGCGGCCAGGCACTGCGCCAGGCCGGAGTCGGCGACCGGCGGCCGGCCGGTCCGGCCGGGGGCGGTGAGCGGCTCGCCGGGCCGGACGTAGTTGCGTTCCCGCATCACCAGCGGGTCGATGCCGAGCCGGTGGGCGAGTTCATCCAGCGCCGACTCCACCGCGAAGACGACCTGGCCGAAGCCGTAGCCGCGGAACGCCCCGGCGGGCACCGTGTGGGTGTACACCGCGTAGCCGTCGACCCGGACGGCAGGACAGCGGTAGAGCCCCAGGGGCCCCTGGCAGGCGGCGCGCAGCACGGTCGACCCGTGGTTGCCGTACGCCCCGGTGTCGGAGACGACGCGCAGCCGCAGGGCGGTGAGCGTGCCGTCGCGGCGAGCCCCGGCCGTGACCCGGACGGTGAAGGGGTGGCGCGTGGTGGAAGCGGTGAGCTGCTCGGTGCGGGTGTACTCCAGCCGTACCGGACGGCCGGTGCGCAGCGCGGCGAGCACCACGACGTCCTCGACGAGCATCTCCTGCTTCCCGCCGAAGGCGCCGCCGATGCGGCCGCTGACCACCCGCACCCGGTCCGGCGGCAGTTCGAAGAGGCCGCACAGCGCCCGGCGGGTGAGGTGCGGGGTCTGGGTTCCGGAGCGCACGGTCAGCCGGCCGTCCCCGTCGAACCAGGCGGTGGCGGCGTGGGTCTCCAGAGCGGCGTGCTGGACGCGCGGGGTGCGGAAGGTCTCCTCGTAGACGGTGTCGGCCTCGGCGAGTCCGCGTTCGAGGTCACCACTCGCGGTGTGCACCTCGTCGACGGTGTTGCCGGCCGGATGGACCCGTACCGCGTCCGGCAGCAGGGCCTGTTCGGGGTCGGACACGGCGGGCAGCACCTGGTAGGTGACCCGGACCGCGCGGCACCCCTCCTCGGCGGCCGCCTCGCTGTCGGCGACCACCGCGGCCACCCGCTGCCCGGGGTGGCGGACCACGTCGTCCAGTACGCGGGTGTCGGCGGGATCGTCGTCGTCGTGCTCATGGCGCCCGGTGGAGAAGCGGGTGGCGGGCGCGTCGAGGTGGGTGAGGACCGCGCGCACCCCGCGTACCGCGCGGGCCGCGGTGGTGTCGATGGCGCGGATGCGCGCGTGCCGGTGCGGTGACCGCACGAGTTTGAGGTGGAGCAGGCCGGGCGGGCTGGTGTCCACGGTGAACCGGGCGGTGCCGGTGACCACCTCCCGCCCGGCGGGCGTCGGTGCCGGCCGGCCGCTGCCGCCGGGGCGGTCGGCCGTGGCCGGCTCCGGGGGGTGGCCGGCACCGCGCAGCGCCTCCTCGACCGCCCGGTAGCCGGTGCACCGGCACAGGTTGCCCTTGAGGGTCTGCGGCAGGTCCGCTAGCTGTTCGGGCGTCAGCACCGCCGCGGTCATGATCATGCCGGGGGTGCAGAAGCCGCACTGGAAGCCCTGGGCGTCGAGGAACCGCTGCTGGAGGGGGTGGAGCGCGTCCCCGTCGGCGAGGCCCTCGACGGTGGTGACCGAGCGTCCGGCGACGCGGACCGCCGGGTGGAGGCAGCTGTGCACCGCGACGCCGTCGACGTGCACGGTGCAGGCACCGCAGTCCCCGGTGTCGCAGCCCTTCTTCACCCCGAACCAGCCGTGGTCGCGCAGGAAGGTGCGCAGGCACTGGCCGGGGGCGGGGGGCCGGCGGACCTCCTGCCCGTTGACGCGGACCCGGAACGGCATGTCTCTCCTCCGTTACCCGTTGCCGCCGCCCGCGAGCAGCTCGCGGCGGACCTCTTCGGCCAGGTGGAGCGCCATGTGACGGCGCCACCGGGCTGAGCCGTGGATGTCGTCGACCACCGCCGCCGGCGGGACGGCCCGCCGGACCGCGTCCCGCAGCCGGCCCTCGGCGGGCGGCCGGGAGAACGTGATGCGCACCGGCCTGGGGGTGGCCGCGCTGATGGTGAGGGTGAGACGGTGCGAACGCGGGTCGTGGACGCCGGTCACCAGGGCGGCGGACCGGCCGTGGGGCCGCAGGGCCGCCCGGCGGCATGCGGTGCGGGCGTCCAGCGGTCCGGTGGGCAGGGTGATCGAGCGCAGCAGCTCACCGGGGCGCAGGGCGGTGCGCCCGGGGCCGGTCACGAACCGGAGCACCGGCAGCCGTCTGCGGCCGCCGTCGGGCGCGTACAGCAGGCACACGCCGTCCAGCGCGGCGGTGAGCGAGACCATCGGAGCGGCCGGCAGCGCCAGGCACAGGTTGCCGCCGACGGTGGCGGTGTTCCACACCTTGAAAGAGGAGGAGAAGGCGCGGCAGCAGAACGCCATCAGGTCGCGGGCCCGCGGCCAGGGGCCGCCGCGGGCCTCGGCGAAAGCCAGCAGCTCGGCGACGGTGCAGGTGGCGGCGATCTCCAGGCCGTGCTCGGTGACGGTCAGCGGCGCCCAGCCCATGGCTCCCAGGTCCCGGAGTCTGCGCAGCTCGGGCCGCGGTTCGGCGAACAGGTGGGTGCCGCCGGCCAGCCAGGCGTCACCCGGTTGCCAGGGGGCGCCGCTCCGGCCGTCGATGACCTCGCGCACCGTTGTCAAGTCCACGTCTTGTTCCTCGTCCGCGCCGCCTCGGGCCGACCCCGCGCCGACGCGTGCGGGCGGGCGCACTGTTCAACCCGGCCGCGAGCCCGGCGTCACGCGGCGTCCGGGTGAAGTCCCGTGTCGGAGCAGTGCGATGTGGCCGGGGTCCAGCGGCCGTCGACCCCTCCTCGATCGTCCGCGGACATCCTTGATCGCGTCCGTCAAGTGCCCTGCTATTGCGGTCAATTGACGGTCGGCCGGCTGAAGAAGGGCGGACGGATTTCCCACGGGAGAGGGAGTGAATAAGTTCACAGAACCCCATTTTGGCTCTGCGGAACGGCGATTGATGTCGCAAGATCTCTCTCCGGAACGAATACCCCGTCACCGAGGCGGGGCCGTCCGGGCGCACGCCGAGTCCTGCCGACGCCCCGGATGACCGCACACGACAGTGAGCCGGCAGGAGCGGGAGACCCGAGCACGACGGGCCATGAACGCGATGGTCCTTGGGGTGAAGCCACGGAAGTGGCCGGGCAACTTCGCCTGCCCGAACCCGACAGGTCATCTTTCGCAGGCGTATGACGAAGGGCATAGCCATGTCTGCGATTCCGTCCATACCTCCGTGCATTTCCCGGGCCGGGGCCGTGTCGGCCCTCACCGCCGCCACCGTGACCGCGTCGTTGCTGGTCCCGGGCCTGGCGGCGGAAGCGGAAGCCGCCACGCCGGCGGCCAAGGCCCTCAAGGTGGCCGCCGCGAAGAAGGGCTCCCCGTACCGCTACGGAGCGGCGGGCCCGAACCGGTTCGACTGCTCCGGTCTGACGCTCTACTCGTACAAGAAGGCGGGGAAGACGCTGCCCCGGACGGCGGCCGCCCAATACAACAGGACACGCCATGTGTCCGTCGGCTCACGCAAGCCGGGTGACCTCGTGTTCTTTCACTCCGGCGGTCGTGTGTACCACGTCGGGATCTACGCCGGGAAAAACCAGATCTGGCATTCTCCCAAGCCCGGGACATCGGTGCGCAAGGAAAAGATCTGGACCGGAAAGGTCTGGTACGGACGCGTCAAGTGATCAATCACCGGGCGCCGGAAACCCGCGTGTTCTCCGTTGCGTCGGAGGCGGGAACGGAATGCGGTGGCGGTGGGTCCGTGGGATGCCGGTGAAGCCCTGAATCGCCGGCACCCGCCGGCGTCCCGGGCTTCTCCGGCCCACCGCTCGCCCGGTACCGCTCAGTGCCGTCCGCGCAGCCTGCTGAGGAGCCGGCGGGCCTGGGACCGCCGCCGCGGGTCGGCGGCGGCCCGCCGCGCCGTGTCCATCGCCCGCTGCCCCTGCGGGGTGCGGCTGAACCGTCTGATCCTGGCGAACAGTCCGGACATGAACTCCTCCTTGCACAGTGGGTCCCGACGGGGCCGGTGCACCGCCGGTGCGGACTCCCCTACCCCCCGGCGCACCGCCGACACGCCGCCGGCCCGGCCGGGGCGGCGGAATGCGGTGGACGGCCCGGACCCGGCTGACTAGTCTTCGCCCCATGTCCAGCCCCGAGGCATCCAGACGCTAGCCACCGGTCGTCCCGGTGGCTGATCGTGCCGGCACCTCCGCGCCCCGCCGCCGCCCCTGCGGCCGCGGGCCTCGCGGTGCGTGCTCCGCTGCCACCGGACCGCCGTCGTACGGGCTGTCTTCGACCCGGACCGCGCGTCCCCTCCGTGACGCCGGCGGGTCTTCCTCCGCGTGATGGTCCGGCGGCTTCCGTGTGCCGTGTCCTCCGCGACGCCGGCCGGGCCCGCCACAGCCGTGACGCGGCCCTGTCGATCCATGATGCGGTTGTGGAGTACTGCTGTGCCCTTCGTTCTGTATCTGCTCGGACTGGCGGTCTTCGCCCAGGGGACGTCCGAGTTCATGCTGTCCGGGCTGACCCCGGACATCGCCGCCGACATGCGCGTGTCCATCCCCACCGCCTCCCTGCTGACCTCGGCTTTCGCCGTCGGGATGGTGGTCGGCGCGCCGGTGATGGCGGTGCTCGGCCGGCGCTGGTCGCCGCGCCGCGCGCTGCTGACCTTTCTGACCGTCTTCCTCCTCGTCCACGTCCTCGGGGCGGTCACCACCGACTTCCGGACGCTGGTCGCCGCCCGGGTGGTGGGGGCGCTGGCCAACGCCGGCTTCCTGGCGGTGGCCGTGACCACCGCGACCGGCCTGGTGGAGCCGAACCTCAAGGGACGGGCCACCTCCGTCCTCCTCGGGGGCGTCACCCTCGCCTGTGTGGTGGGTGTGCCCGCGGGGGCCCTGCTCGGACAGGTGTGGGGATGGCGCTCGGCGTTCTGGGCGGTCGCGCTGCTGTCGGTGCCGGCCCTGGCGGCGATCGTGCGGTCGGTGCCCGGTGGCGTCCCCGGCCCCGCCGCCGGCAGCGTCCGGGGCGAGCTGCGGTCGCTGCGCGACCGGCGGCTGCTGCTCGTCCTGCTGCTGGGCGCGCTGGTCAACGGTGCCACGTTCTGCGCGTTCAGCTATCTCGCGCCGCTGGTCACCGAGGTGACCGGGCTGGGGTCCGGGTGGGTGCCCGCCGTGCTGGCGCTCTTCGGCATCGGCTCGTTCCTGGGGGTCACCGTGGGCGGCCGGATGGCCGACACCCGGCCGGTGCGGCTCCTGGTGGTCGGCGCGCCGGTCCTGCTGGCCGGCTGGGCCGGGTTCGCGCTGACCGCGGGCAGCACGGGGGCGACGGTGGTGTTCGTCCTGGCCCAGGGGACGCTGTCGTTCGCCGTCGGGTCCACGCTCATCTCACAGGCGCTCTACGCGGCCGCCGCCGCGCCGACCCTGGCCGGTGGGTTCGCCACGGCCGCGTTCAACGTGGGTGCCGCCGCCGGGCCGTGGCTGGGCGGGCTGGCGATCGCGGCCGGCCTCGGATACCGCGCACCGTTGTGGGTAAGTGTGTCGCTGGTCGCGCTCGCCCTGGTCACCGCCGCCGCGGCGTGGGTCGTCGGGGGCGGCGCGGCCGGCCGCCACGACCAGGCGCCGGACCCGGCCACGCAGCCGGCCGGTCCGGTCCGGGGCCCGCGGTGCGCCGACGGCCCCGGACCACGTCGCGGGCTCCCCGTCCCGGACCCCGGTGACGGCCCCCCGGGGGCATGACGGCACCACCGGCATGCGAGCACCGCGGCGAGCGCCCATGGTGGAGGCATCGAACGTGCCGGACCGTCACCACTGGAGGCCGCTTCACATGACTGGCACCATCACCGTCGGGCTGGACGGGACCGAGGAGTCCGCCGGCGCCGCCGACTGGGCGGCGCGGGAGGCCGACCGCACCGGCATGGCACTGCGTCTGGTCCACGCCCACCTGTGGCAACCGCTGGACGCGCCCGTCGCGCCGGACGCCGGCACACAGCAGCGGCAGGCACGGAAGCTGCTGGCGGACGAGGAGGCGCGGCTGACCGCGCTCGTCCCCGGGCTGTCGGTCGACAGCGAGCTCCTGGCCGAGGACCCGGTCCCGGCGCTGGTCGCCGAGGCCGCGCGGGCCGAGATGCTGGTACTGGGGTCACGCGGGCACGGTGCGCTGGTCGGCTACCTGCTCGGCTCGGTGTCACTGCACGTGCTGCGCCAGGCCGAGCGGCCGGTCGTCGTGGTGCACGGGCGCGCTCCCGCCGGCTCCGCGGCGGCCGGCTCGGGCGAGGTGCTGGTGGGGGTGCAGGAGTCGGACGAGTCGGGTTCCGCGGTGCTGGAGTTCGCCTTCCGGGCGGCCGCGGCGCGCGGTGCCACCGTGCGGGCGGTACGCGCCTGGACCCTGCCGCCCCCCTTCACCTGGACTCCCGGGGCGTTGAGCGCGGTCGATGAGGCGGGGGGCCTGGAGTCGCTGCACAAGAAGCTGCTCGCGGACGCGGTACGGCCGGTGCGGGAGAGGTATCCGCAGGTGGACGTGGTCGAGCACACCGAGATCGGCGCGGCCGCCGAGGTGCTGCTGACCAACGGCGCCGACGCCGGTCTGGTGGTCGTCGGGCGCCGGGCCCGGGACGGCGGGCTGCGGCGGATCGGCGCGGTGGCGCACGCCGTACTGCACCACGCCGCCGCGCCGGTGGCGGTGGTCCCGCACGTCTGACGCCGGGTCGGTTCCCGCCCGGGGTCAGCGGGCGGGAACCTCCCGGGCACGCTCGATGTCCGGGCCCCGGTAGAGCCGTTCCGGGATGCTCGCCAGAGTGGAGGGGTGCACCTGCGGCCCGAGGCCGTAGAACTTCTGGAAGCTCATGATCAGCGGCCGCCAGGCATCGGGGTCGACCCGGTCGGGGCTGCCGTCCATCCGGATGTCCTCGTGCACGTGGACCCGCTGGACGCGCACCTCGAAGGTGAGGATCGAACCGCGCTGCCGCTCGTCGTCCTCGGCCAGCGGGTGCACCGCCTCGACCACCGTTTCCATGGCGACCGGGCACTCGGCGACCCGGGGCGGGCCGACGGTCTCGGAGCCGACCGGGGTGAGCCCGGCCCGGGCGAACTTCTCCGGCTCGTGCCGGTATCCGCGCTTCGCCTTGCCGGGCGGGACGGGATCCGTCCCGGTGGTCAGGGCGAGCCGGTCCACCGCCGGCGCGAGGGCGTCGGAGGGGAGGTTCACCACGCACTCTCGGGTGCGGAGCAGGTTCTGTGCCGTCTGCGAACGGGCTCCCAGCCCCAGGACGGCCCGCCAGCCGAGCCAGAACACCGAGGACATCGGCGCCAGGTTGGCCCGTCCGTCCTCGTTCAGCGTGGACAGCAGCGCCACCGGCGTGCCGAAGTAGAGGATGCCGGGCTCGATGGCGGTGTGGGTGGCAAGGGTCGTGGTCACGGCGGCCAGTCTGGTCCCGGGTGGCACCGGGTGCTGGCGGTCATCGGACATCGCGTTGCGGGGCCGGCGGCGGTGCCCGCACCGGCCCCGCCGCGGTACGGCCCCGCGGCTCGGCCGGTACGGCCCGCAGCTGCCGCGGCCTCGCGTGCGTCGATCGGTTCCTCCCGGTGCTCGTGCGCCCGGGCGCACGCGGCGTCGAGCGGGCCGATGGGACTCCGGCCGAGTTCGGTCAACCGGTACCCGACGTGGCGCGCCGGGGTGGTGTGCACCGTGCGGGCCACCAGGCCGTCGCGTTCCGGGTGTGACGGCGCCCCGGCCGGAGGTGGCCGACCGCTCCGTGCGGTGCCCGGGCGCCGACACTCCCACGCCCGGCCGAATCCGCCCGCCACGAGCGGTCGGTGAGGTCGGCTGGAGGGGTGTGCGCGCCGGAGCGTGGTGCTTCCGGCCGCCACGGCGTGGCGCCGCCGCCCCTTCCCCTCCGGAGGCACCGGGCGGCGCCGCGCCGGCGGGAGCCATGTCGGCCGGGGCGGAGCGAGGCGAGCGGAAGGTGCGGGACCATGGGGCGTGACGAGGACGTCATCGCGGAGCTGACGGCCGACCACCGGGAGGTGGACGGCCTCCTCGAGCGCATCGACGCGGTGCCCCCGGGCGACCCGGAGCGCAAGCGGCTGGTCGACCGGCTCACCGCGGAGCTGGTACGGCATTCGGTGACCGAGGAGGAGTACCTGTACCCCTCGGTCCGCGAACACGTGGAGCACGGGAACGCACTGGCCGACGAGGAACTCGCCGAGCACGCCCGGATCGAGGGGCTGCTGAAGGACCTGGAACGGCGGGGCGCCGACGACCCCGCGTTCGACGGCCTGGTCAGCCGGCTCGCCGAGGAGGTCCGCGCCCATCTGCTGGACGAGGAGCGGCGGCTGTTCACGCTGCTGAGGGCGGCCTGCGGCGAGGAGACCCTGGCCCGGCTGGGTGAGCGGCTGCGGCGGGCGCGGAAGACGGCGCCGGCCTGGCCCCACCCGGCCGCGCCGCACACCCCGCTCGCCGGGACGGTGCTGACGCCGGGCACCGGCCTGGTCGACCGGGCCCGCGAGGCGCTCGGCGGCCGCGCCGGGTGACCGCCGGTGCCGCGGCCGAATTCGGTGGCGGTCGCCGGGCGCGGTGCGCAGGATCGATGGCATGACCGTCTTCCTGGAGACCGACCGGCTGGTCATGCGCCGGTTCACCGCATCCGACGTGGAGCACCTGGTGGAACTCGACAGCGATCCCGAGGTGATGCGCTTCATCAACGGCGGCCGCCCGACCCCGCGTGAGACGGTGGTCACCGCCGTCCTGCCGCGGCTGCTGCACGACTACCGGTGCACCGGCGACCGCGGCTTCTGGGCGGCGGAGGAGAAGTCCTCGGGTGGGTTCCTCGGCTGGTTCGAGTACCGTCCGCTGGCGGAGGACAGCCGCGAGGTGGTGGAGCTCGGGTACCGGCTGCGGAGGGCGGCGTGGGGGCGGGGCTACGCCACCGAGGGGGCCCGGGCGCTGATCCGCAGGGGATTCACCGAGCCGGGTGTGCGGCGGGTCACGGCGAACACCATGGCGGTCAACAACGCTTCGCGCCGGGTCATGGAGAAGGCGGGTCTGGTCTTCGTCCGCGGCTACTTCGGGGACTGGCCGGAGGTGATCGACGGCTCCGAGCACGGGGAGGTCGAGTACGCCCTGACGAGGAGCGAGTGGGAGGCGCGGGAGGCGGGCGTCCCCCGCTGAGCCCGTGCCCCGGAGGGTGTTTGCCCGCCCCGTGCCGGTGTTACCCGTCACCATGGCACCGCGCGCCGGCCCGGCGGACCGCCCGGCGGACCGGCCGCGGCGGGCCACCAGGAGGTGAGGGAGTGATGACCACATCGGTCAAGGACATGCTGAGCACCTACCCGGCCGATCTGGGCGGCGTGGACCGGGAGGCCATGGCCGCCTGTATCGAGGAGTGCCTCGCCTGCGCCCAGGCGTGTACCGCCTGTGCGGACGCCTGTCTGTCGGAGGGGATGGTGGGCGAGCTGACGAAGTGCATCCGCACCGACATGGACTGCGCGGACATCTGCACGGCCACCGCGGCCGTCCTGTCCCGTCACACCGGATACGACGCCAACATCACCCGCTCGGTGCTGCACGCCTGCCGGACGGTGGCCAAGGCGTGTGCCGACGAGTGCGGCAGCCACGCCGACACGCACGAACACTGCCGGATCTGCGCGGAGGCGTGCCGGCGGTGCCAGCACGCGTGCGACCGGCTGCTCGCCCGGCTGGACTGAGCACGGCGGCGCCCGGCGGCCCGGGCCCCGGCCGGGCGGTACCGCCCGGGATTCTTTACCGAACGGTCGACCCACCACCCCGCGGGGTCGATTAGCTTCGGCACATCCGATGAACGCGAGGGCGGGTTCCTTCCACCGGGAGGGGTCCGCTGAGAGGTGTGCCATGAGCCTGATCGATCTGGGAAGCACCGCCGCCGCCCTGCCGGACGCCTGGGAATCCCGCGTGCTGGGGCGGGTGGGGTCGGCGGAGGTGAAGGTCCTGCGGATGGACGAACTGCCGGTCCGGGAGGAGAGACACGACGCGGCCGAGGCACTGCTCGTGCTCGACGGTGTGCTGGAGCTGACGGTCGCGGGCACACCGGTGTCGGTGCGGCCCGGTGAGCTCTACCTGGTGGACGCCGGGGTCATCCACGCGGTCCGCCCGGGCAGCCGGGGGACGCTGGTCGTCTTCGAGCGAGCCGACGCGTCCTGAGACGTCGACGCGCCATCAGGACGGCGTCGGCGAACGGGCAGGGGAGACAGGAGTCGAACCTGCGACATCCGGTTTTGGAGACCGGCGCTCTGGCCTCTGAGCTACACCCCTTCGGTGATCCACAGCATGCCATGCCCGGCCGCCCCGGCGCCACGCGGTTTTCTCCGGGGGCCGCGCCGGAGCGCCGCCGGGCCGCACCGCGGTGCGGCCCGGCGGCGCTCCGGGCCGGGCGCCGTCATCCCGGGTGGATCCGGCCGCGCCAGGAGCCGGTCTCGTCGCCCCGGTGTTCGATGTACTCCTTGAAGCGCTGCATGTCGCCCTTGACCCGCCGGTTGATCATGCCGGCCATGTCCGCGGCCTTCTCCATCGGCCCGTGGGGTTCGACGTCCAGGGCCAGGTCCACGCGGGTGTGGGTGTCGTCCAGGCGCTGGAACGTGACCACGCCCTTCTGCCTGGTGTCACCGCTGGTGGTCCGCCAGGCGATCCGCTCGTCCGGCAGCTGGTCCACGATCTCGGTGTCGAACTCCCGCCGCACCCCGCCGATCTTGGTCTTCCAGTGGTTGTGGCGGTCGTCCAGTTGCGTGACCTCCTCCACCCCCTGCATGAACCGAGGGAACTCCTCGAACTGGGTCCACTGGTTGTAGGCGGTGCGCACCGGCACGTCGACCTCGACGGTCTCCTTCACCATGCTCATCGCGGGGTCTCCTCTCGCGGGATCCACGCGGCAGCGGGCTGCCGCGCGACGGTCGGCTACGTCCAGCGCCTCCCCGGTCATGGGCGAACCACTCCTCGGCATTCCGCCCATCACCCTGCGCACCGGGACGCATCCCTCCCGTGGTCTTGCGCCCTCATGGCCGAAAAGCGGGGTGGCAGCGCCGCCCCGGTTTCCGGTCCGTCCACGCCTCCATCCTCCCACCATCCGCCGGCGGGGAATTCCGTCCGCCGGTGCGGGTTCCCCACCGTCCGGCGGCGGGGAATGCGTCGCTGCAAGGCCGCGCGGCACTTTACGGCCACTCAAGGCCGCCGGCTGTCCGGAACCCGCCGCCCACGCGGAACGGCGACGTCGCGGAACTGCGCGTGGGCGTCTTCGGTATAGGCGCCCACACTTCCCGAGGTGTAGGGCCGTTCCCGGTCCGTGAAATCGACCAGCTGTTGGCCGTCGACGGCCACCGTCATACGCGCGCCGTCATGCCGGACCCGCACCCCGGACCATTCACCGACCGGGAAATCCGGCGCACCGGTGGCCAGGAATCGCTGCCCACCGCGGTATTCGGGATCTCGCTTGCCCAGTTCCCAGCCGTTGGGCTTGAGCGCCAGATAGTAGAAATGCTCAGGATCGGTGTAGGCCCACACCAGCCACGCCACCTCCCAGGGATTGGGTTCCGGTGTGCGTAATTGTTCGGCCGTGCGCATTCTGGCCCGGTACTCCAGATCGCCGTAGCGCGTGGTGGAGACCACCAGTCCGGCGTGCGTGCGGTCCGGCTCGCGGGCCGCGCGCGGGACGAGGTCCAGCCGGTCCGCTCCCCCGGTGTTGGTGCCGTAGCCGTGGAACACCGAACGCCAGGGTCCGTGCACCTCGCCGTCCTGCCAGGGTTCGGTGGCGCCGGTGTGCCCCCGGTCCGAGAACCGGTCCACCGCCAGCGCGCCCGCGACCGCCAGGGCCGCCGCCACCGCGCCGGCCACCGCGACGGCGGCGAGGCGTCGACGGAGCCGCCGCGGTGCGCTCGGTTCAGGCCTCATGCCGTCGGATCGTATGAGCCGGACGCCGGATTCCGCTGCGGCGCGGAGGGGGGCGCGCAGGAGCGGGGGCGGCCCGGGCCGTCCGCCCCGCCGGGGGTGTCTCCGGGGCCGTGGCCGGCGGGGGTGCCGTGCCGCTCCGGGCCCGGGCCGGGCGAGGGCGGCCCCTCGGTGAAGTCCTCGGCCAGCCGGTCCACGATGCGCTCGGCGGCGTGCCCGTCACCGAACGGATGCCGTGCGCGGGCCATCCGGCGGTACTCCTCCGGGTCGTCCAGCAGCCGGCCGGCCGCGGCCAGGATGACCTCCGGGTCGGTGCCCACCAGCAGCGCCGCGCCGGCCTCCACCGCCTCCGGCCGCTCGGTGGTGGTGCGCAGCACCAGGGCGGGTTTGCCGAGGCCGGGAGCCTCCTCCTGCACTCCGCCGGAGTCGGTCAGCACCAGGTCGCAGTCGGCCAGGGTGGCCGCGAAGTCCAGGTAGTCCAGGGGCTCGACGACCCGCACCCGGGAATGTCCGCCGAGCTGCGGCAGCAGGGCGTCGCGCACCGCCGGGCTGCGGTGGAGCGGCAGCACGATCTCCACGTCCCCGCGGTCGGCGAGCCGCCGCAGGGCGGAGCCCATCGCCCGCATCGCGTCGCCCTGGTTCTCCCGCCGGTGCAGGGTCAGCAGGACCCGCCGGGGCCCGGTGCGGAACGCGCTGCGCCCGGCGCCCTCCGCCAGCACCCACAGCAGGTTGTCCACCACGGTGTTCCCGGTGACCCGCACCTGTGCGGCCGGGACGCCCTCGGCCAGCAGATGCCGGGCGGCGGAGGCGGTGGGGGCGAAGTGCCAGTGCGCGATGCGTCCGATCAGGCAGCGGTTGAGCTCCTCGGGGAAGGGGTTGTCCGGCACCCCGGTCCGCAGGCCGGCCTCGACGTGGGCCACCGGGACCCGCTCGTAGAAGGCGGCCAGCGCGCCGCACAGCGCGGTGGTGGTGTCGCCCTGGACCACCACCAGGTCCGGCCGTTCGGTGCGGATCGCGCCACCCAGGCCGCGCATCAGCCGGGCGGTGAGTTCCGCCAGGCCCTGGCGGTCGCGCATCACCGCGAGGTCGGTCTTCACCCCGACGCCCAGCAGTCCGAGCATCTGGTGGAGCATCTCGCGGTGCTGTCCGGTGGTCACGACCATCGGTTCGAAGCGGCTGGAGGCGGCCATGGCCCGTGCCACCGGGGCGAGTTTGATCGCCTCGGGGCGGGTCCCGAGGACCAGCATGGTGCGTATCGCACGCGGTGACCGGGCCGGCGGGACGGCCCCGGGCACGGGCGATGCCGCCGCGACGGTGCCGGGGACCGGCCCGGGTCTGCCTGATGAGGACATGGGGCTCCTTGGGATCGGAGGTGCCGGGTACGCGCGCCGCGGCCGGTCCGGCCGGGGCGCCGGGGCGGGTGCGCGGTCAGGTGCGCGCGGTCTTGAGCCAGGTCCGTTTGCCGGTGACGGCGCGCCACAGCCCCCACCAGCCCGCCGCGAACCAGATGTAGCCGTAGATCACGAACACATGCCCGAGCAGGGCCGCGCGCGGCAGCGAGAGGGAGGGCTCGCGGCGCCGGTAGACGAAGCCGTAGAGCCACGCCGCGGTGAAGGACAGCAGATACGGGCCGAGGATCCACATCGGCGAGACCAGCGCGTGTCCGGTGCGCAGCGACGCGGCGACGGTCCCCAGCACGGCGATCGCGAAGGACAGCGGGAGCAGCGAGGTGAGCAGGATCAGCAGCGGGCTGGAGAGGTGGTAGATGAGGTCGGCGGCGGCCCTGCCGCGCACCTCGCGGAGGATCAGCGGGACCAGGTTCGCGGACTGCAGATGCCCCTGGAACCAGCGGGAGCGCTGCCGGATCAGCCGGCGTACGTCGAGTACCGCCTGCTGGGAGACGGCGGCGGTGGTGCAGTGCTGGTTGGTCCAGCCGCGGGCGATGAGCCGGATGCCCAGGTCGAGGTCTTCGGTGAGGCTGTCGCTCCACGGGTCGCCACCGAGCGAGTCGAGCGCGGACAGCCGCATGAACTGCCCGTTGCCCCCCATGCCGACGCTGCCCAGGAAGCGGCGGGCGCTCTGGAAGACGTCACCGTAGACGACGAACTCCATGTCCTGCATGCGGGCCAGCAGGCCCCGGTCGCGGTTGTACATCCGGACCCCGACCTGGGTGGCCCCGGTCCGGGCGTCGTTGAAGAACGGGTCGACGGCCTCGATGACGTGTGGGTCCAGCCGGCCGTCGGCGTCCACCACGCAGACGATCACCTGGTCGGGGTCGCGGTCGCCGAGCAGGCCGGAGGCCCGCAGCCGGCGTACCCCGTCGTTGAGCGCGGCGCCCTTGCCCCGCCGGGCGTCCGGCAGCTTCCGCTGGTGCAGCCACACCCGGCCGGAGTCGGCGGCGCGGGCGATGTCCGCGGTGCGGTCGTCGGAGGCGTCGTCGATCACCAGGGCCACGCACCGGTCGGCGGGCAGGGCGGTGATCCTCGCCAGGCTCTCGGCCAGCACCTTCTCCTCGTTGAGGCAGGCCAGGAGGAAGACGTACAGGCGCTGCTCGCCGGAGCCGGGCCGGTGCGGCGGCGGGCGCCGGGAGAGCAGGAAGAGCGCGAAGTTGTAGGTGCCGGCCATGATGATGAGGGCGACGGCGGCCCAGGTGAGCAGCTCCGTCGTCACGGCCGGTCCGCCGTCGCCACGTCGGTGGTGTCGGCGTCCCGGGCGCGCGACGCGGAAGACCGTGCGCGTAATCGCAGCCGCGCGATAAGAAGCCCGAAAAAGACCAGGCAGTAGAGCAGGAATCCCGCTCCCGCGACCACTTGCAAGCCTCGGGCAACTGAAATTCCCGGGATCATTTCCGGTGCTGCCGCAAGCCCCACCATGGGCAGCACTGGTCCCAGAGTGGACCTACCGTACATCGGACCCCCCAATTATGGCCCCGCGCAGAAGTATCGGGCCCGTTCCCCAACAGGCCCGATGGCTGCGCGCATACGGAACGTACCAGAGTCGTCGGCGGCACGGAGGGGCCGTGTTGGTTTCGTTTGCAAGAAAATTTCCCGGACCCAGGCCCCATTGACAGCTGTGGCGGCCGGTCAGAACAATCACCGGATTGTT
The DNA here is from genome assembly GCF_044327625.1 of Streptomyces sp. NPDC018031. Classification (NCBI taxonomy): domain Bacteria; kingdom Bacillati; phylum Actinomycetota; class Actinomycetes; order Kitasatosporales; family Streptomycetaceae; genus Streptomyces; species Streptomyces sp. NPDC018031. The sequence goes on along the minus strand of NZ_JBIRFT010000011.1, from coordinate 26,021 downwards.
GAGATCCGTGATCCCGCATGGGGAATTCTGTGACGGCTCGGCCATGATCAGCGCACTATGTTTCGGCCATGATCAATTGCCTTCTCAGCTTCTGCCGCTCCATGGAAATGCGGGAACGTACCGAGGGGGGTACCACACATGAGAGAACCCTGGAGAAGAAGACCGGGGTGGCTGGCGGTCCTCGCGCTGGCCATCGCCGCGCTGCTGGGGGGCGGTTTCCTGACACCCACCGCCGCGGAGGGCCGGCGAGCCGACCGGTCCGCGACGCACACCCCGGGCACCGGGGTGAAGACCGGTGAGATGCGGGACTGGGCGGCCGCCCAGCGGTCCTCGGACGCCGAACGGCGCGCCGATGTGGCCGAGAAGCGCACGGTCGGGAACCGGTCGGCGGTCAAGCGTTCCGCGGTACCGGCCGGACCGCGGGCGCAGACCACCGCACGCACGGCGGCCGAGCCGGGGCAGGCCAAGACCCTGGTGCTCTACGACACCGCCGGCCCCTACGGGCACCTGGGCGAGCTGTACGCGATGGGGGTGGCCAACCTCGGCGGCCACTTCGGCACCGTGACCGCCAAGCCGGTCCAGGACTACACCTCCGGCCTGCTGGAGGAGTTCGACGCGACCGTGTACATCGGCTCCACCTACTACGGCGGGGAGATCCCCGACGCCGTTCCGCAGGACCTCTACCTGGACATCCTGCTGTCGGAGCGTCCGGTCCTCTGGGTGGGTTCCAACATCTGGAACATGGCCAACGCGATCAGCCTGCAGGAGTTCGAGTACCGGTACGGCTGGGACCCGACGACCTCCTTCTACGAGTCGAACGGGAGCGTCGGGCAGATCGGCAAGGTCCGGTACAAGGGCCAGGAGCTCACCCGCAAGATCCCGGCCGGCGCGGACGGCGGGGTGCTGCACCCCAACGTCAAGACCGGGGCGGGCTACCCGGCGGTGACCGAGGTGGCGCAGGCGGTGGACACCGCGCAGGGAACCGAGCAGACCTTCCCGTGGGCGATCCGCTCGGCCAACCTGACCTACGTCGGTGAGATCCCGTTCACCTACGTCTCGGAGACCGACCGCATCCTCGCCTTCCAGGACCTGCTGTTCGACGTCCTCGCCCCGCAGACGCCCGAGCAGCACCGGGCGCTGCTGCGGCTGGAGGACATCACCCCGATGTCCGACACCACCAAGCTGCGGGCGATCGCCGACTACCTGAAGTCGAAGAACATCGCCTACGGGATCAACGTCATCCCCGTCTACAACGACCCCAAGGGCGTGCAGAACAACGGCGTGCCGCGCACCGTGCGGCTCGCCCACCGGCCGGCACTGGTGAACACGCTCAAGTACATGCTGGCCAACGGGGCCGTGCTGATGGACCACGGCTACACCCACCAGTACGGCAACGCGGACAACCCGTACAACGGGCTCACCGGCGACGACTTCGAGTTCTTCCGGGCCCACGTGGACCAGGGGAACTACGTGGTCTACGACGGCCCGGTGGCGGAGGACTCCGCCGACTGGGCGCAGTCCCGGATCACCTCGGCGTTCGCCGAGTTCGCCCGGGTCGGCCTGCCCAAGCCGAAGCTGTGGACCACCCCGCACTACGCGGCCTCGGCCACCGACTACAAGGTCTTCGGCCAGAACTTCGCCGCCCGGCTGGAGCGTTCGCTGTACTTCTCGGGAACCCTGCGGGGCACCGAGCCGGACGCCGGACGCTATCTGGGGCAGTTCTTCCCGTACCCCGTCACCGACGTGTACGGCACCAAGGTGCTCCCGGAGAACCTGGGCAGCTACGAACCGGAGGGCCACAACAACAACCCGCCGCGGCTCGCCGCCGACCTGGTCAAGGGCGCGCAGGCCAACCTGGCGGTGCGGGACGGCTTCGCCAGCTTCTACTACCACCCGTACCACCCGGTGGAGCCCCTCAAGGAGACCGTGGAGGGCATCCAGGCCCTCGGCTACTCCTTCGTCAGCCCCGAGAGTCTGATCCAGTGACCTCGGCCGTGTGACAGCGACGCTCCGGCCGGTGCCGTCCCCGCCCTCGCGCGGGGCCGGCACCGGCCGGGCACGTTCGGGAAAGGCACTGTGTGCGATGAACACCCTCAGGCGGGCGGCCGCCGCGGTCACCGCGGCGCTCACCATGCTGGTCGGCTGCTCCACCGGCGACGACTCCCCCGGGCGGGAGCCGAACCGCCCGGGGCCCTCCGCCGGCCACGGGCCGGGCGAACGGATCCGCGGAATCACCCTCCCGGCCTGGGACGCCGACGACTACGACCGGCCCGAGGCACGCCGCTATCTGCGGCAGATCAAGGACACCGGCGCCCGGTGGGTGGTGTTCACCCCCACCTGGTACCAGGACGGGCGCCGCCGGGCGGAGATCCACACCACCGGGGAGACGGTGAGCGACCGCGGGCTGCGGCGGATCATCGGCCTGGCCCATGCCGACGGGCTGAAGGTCCTGCTCAAACCGCACGTGGACCTGGTGGGCGGCGGGGACCGCGCCGGTATCCGGCCGGCCGACCGGGACGCCTGGTTCGCCGCGTACCGGCGCTTCATCACCCACTACGCCGCGCTCGCCGAGGAGCTGGAGGTGGAGCAGTTCGCGGTCGGGACCGAGCTGGCGGGCACCAGCGGCGACCGGAAGCGCTGGTCGCGGGTGATCTCCGCGGTGCGCGACCGCTACCGCGGGCGCCTGACCTACGCCGCCAACTTCGACGAGTACCCGCGGGTCCGGTTCTGGGACGCCCTGGACCTGATCGGCATCGACGCCTACTGGCCGCTGACCGAGCGGCCCACCACCGACCCCGCGGAGCTGGCCGCCGGATGGCGGGCCGTCGTCGCCGAGCTGGCGGCGTTCTCCGCCCGGCACCACCGGAAGATCCTGTTCACCGAGGCGGGCTACGTCAGCCAGCGGGGCACCGCCACCGCCCCGTACTCCTGGACGGTCAGTGAGCGCGCCGCGGAGGACGAGCAGTCCGCCGCCTACCAGGCGCTGCTGACCGCCTTCGACGGGGAGCCGTGGTGGGCCGGGGTGTGCTGGTGGATGTGGGACGACTGGCCGGACAGCGGGGAGACCCCGGCCCGGCTGGCCTACACGCCGCACGGCAAGCCCGCGGAGAAGGTGCTGCGGCGCTGGTGGCGCGAGTGACCGGGGTCGGTGCCGCCGCCCCGCGGGCGGCGGCACCGCGTCCGGCGGGCGGGCCGGTCACCGTCGGCCGGGCTTGCGCGCCTCGATGAGGAACCGGGAGGAGTGGGCGACGAACGGGCCCTGGTGCGAGATCCGCTCGTGGAGGTCGCGCAGCCGGTCCCGGTAGGCGTCGACGGTGAACCCGGGGACCGTCCAGACCACCTTGCGGAGGAAGTAGACGACGGCGCCGATGTCGCGGAACTCCATGCGGAGCCGCTCCGCCCGCAGGTCCACCACCCGCAGCCCGGCGGCCTCGGCCGCCGCGCTCTCGTCGTCGGGGTGGCGTCTGCGCCGGATCTCCTCGGGCTGCGGCCCCAGGAAGTACTCGACGAGTTCGAACACGGTGGCCGGCCCGACGTGCTGGGCGAAGTAGCCGCCGCCGGGCCGCAGCACCCGGGCGATCTCGGTCCACCACACGGTCGCCGGGTGGCGGCTGGTCACCAGGTCGAAGGCCCCGTCGGCGAACGGCAGCGGCGGTTCCTCCGGGTCCGCGACGACCACCGCCCCCAGCGGGTGGAGCAGCCGGGTGGCCATGGCGACGTTGGGCGGCCAGGCTTCGGTGGCGGCCATGGTGGGCGGCAGCGGGGCGGCCCCGGCGAGGACCTCGCCGCCGCCGGTCTGGATGTCGAGCGCGGCCGAGGCCGCGGCCAGCCGCTCCTTCAGCAGCCGCTGGTACCCCCACGAGGGGCGCTCCTCGGTGGCCCGGCCCGCCAGCCAGGAGAAGTCCCAGCCGTCCACCGGCGCCGAGCCGGCCTCGGCCACCAGGTCGTCGAAGGTGCGTGACATAGCCGCATCATGCAGGCCGGGCGGCCGCCCCGCCAGCGATTTCCCGACAGCTCGGGCCGGGGGCGGGGAGCCGCCGGGCGCTCATCCGACGATCTGCCGCACCAGGGGGGCCAGGCCGTCCGCATGGCCGGCCCGGGTCGGGTGCCAGCCGTCGGCGACGCTGACGCTGCTGCCGTTGAGGTAGGGCGCCGCGGCGCACACGTCGTGGCCGGTGAAGGCCGCGGTGGAGTCCCGGTAGGTGAACCCGGCGGCGGTGGCGCGGTCCCGGATCGCCGCGTCCAGGTCGTCGGTCAGCCGGTTGAGACGGGCTGCCAGGTCCGGGGACGTCCCGCCGGCGGCCGGGCAGGACACGTCGGGGCCGAAGAACCGGGCGTAGCCGAGCACCACCACCGCACGGGCGTTGGGGGCGCCGGCGGAGACGGCGGCGTACGCCCGGTCGAGCTTGGCGGGCAGTTCCCGGTCGACCTTCCGGTCGGCCTCCTCGATCGCGGTGGCGCACGCCGCGTCGGTGCCGCTCAGACAGCTGGCGATGAGTCCGGCGAACCCGATGTCGTTGCCGCCGATGGTCAGCGACACGTAGTCGGTGTCCGGGCTCAGCGACGTCCGCTGCGTCTCGACGATGTCGTCGGTCGTCGCCCCCTGGCAGGCGGCGAAGGTCAGCCGGGTGTCCGGCCGGGCCCTGGCGACCAGTTCGGGGTAGGCGCGGGTGCTGCGGTAGCAGAACAGGTTCGCGTCCGGGGCGAAGGTGCCGTTGCCGGAGGAGTAGGAGTCCCCCAGCGCGACGTAGTCGTCCGGCTCGGCCGCCGAGGCGGACGGTGCCGGTGCGAGGGTGAGCACGGAGGTGACGGCCAGCGCGACGGCCGGCAGGACGCGGCGCAGCCCGGCGGCGGACATGGACAAGGGTGGTCCTTCCCTGTCGTGCGAGGCCCACCGGGGTCCGGGGGCGGGCCGCTCGGCGGGGCGGCCGCCGGCGCGGCGGCGGGGTGCGGGGCCCTGGGTCCGGCCGGGGGCTGTGACGGGCCACAGCCTGCCACGGTGGAGCGGCGGAATCACGGACCGACGGCCGTCGGTCAGGCGTCCGGGTGACGCCCCGGCGGCGTCCCACGCGAAGGTCGGGGGGCCGCCGCCCGGCGCCGGTCCGCGGCGGTCACTTGACCTTCCACTGCCCGGTCTGCTCGGCGAAACCGCTGTTCATCGTGTACTGCAGGGTGGTGATCTCCGAGGACTCGGGCACCTCGATGACGATCCAGCCCAGCGCCTTGTCACCCTTGGGCAGCTTCAGGCCGGAGGGCATCTGGGGGCCCGCCGCGATGTCGCCGTAGGTGGCGTCGAAGCGCTGTCCGTCGGCGTCGGCGACCTGCACGCCGTTGGAGGGGGTGTCGTCCTGGACGGCGGAGCCGGTGTTGGTGAGCTGGATCTGCGCGGCGACCCAGCGCTTGCCCTCGGCGGGCGTGTTGAACTCGTCCGCGCCCTTGGCCGGGTCCAGCCACTTCTTCACGGTGACGTCGAGCTGCTCGCCGTCCTCCTGGCCCTTGAGGGTGATGGTGTCGCCGATGGCGGCCACGTCGGGCGTCCGCTCCGCGGACGGTGCGGCCTCCGGCTCCGAGTCGCCCTGGGAGGCCGGCGCGGAGGACTGCTTCTTGGGCTCGGAGGTGACCTGGTCGCCCTCGTCGTCACCGCCGCAGGCGGTGAGCGGCAGGCAGAGCAGGGCGGCGGCGAGCGCGGCGGCGCGGATGCGCATGGGTGTCCCCTCGAAACGGCGTGCGTGGTGTGTGGGGGGAAGAGCACTGTATACGGATGTGCCGACGCCGTGGAGATTCGGGGGTGACTTCGTGATCAGCTCGTTTCCTGAGGTCAGGGGAGGTCCAGCCCGGTGGTGGTGATGCTGTCGGCGGTGACGAACGCCTGCTCGCCCTCGACCCGGGTGATGAAGACGAAGGGCGGCACCAGGGGCGGCACCGGCAGCCGGTCGGGGGTGAAGGTCAGGCAGATCAGTCCTTCGACGCAGCCGCTGAACCGGCTGAGGTAGAGGGTGACGTGGCCGGTGAGTTCGAGGGAGTCGGCGGAGAGGCCGTAGGCGGGTGTCTCCCCACGGGCCGTCATGCGGTAGTCGGTGAGCGACGCGGCACGCATCTTCAGCACCATGACCTTCAGCGGTCCGTCCGCGGTGGGCAGCTCCGTGACCCCGGCGACGAGGAACCCGTGCGGGGTGAACCGGCGGGCGGTGATGCTCGCCGGGGTGGCCGCGACGAGCGTGCCGGCCCGGGCCGGTTCCGGTGGCCCGGTCCGCCGCTCGCCCGCCGGCCCGGCCCCGGCCGCGGGCGGGCCGAAGGCGGTCAGCAGGACGAGCGGGAGCAGCGCGGCCAGGGTCCGGGTGGCCCGGCCGCCGGGGGCCCGCGGCGGCGGGGACGGGCCGGCTGTGCGCGGCGCCGGGGCCCGGTCCCGCCCGGGGGGTCCCGCCGCGCCGGGGGCCGCCGGAGCCCGGCCCGGCCGGTCACCGGTGTCCGGGCCCGTCTCCGCCGGGGCGGCCCGCTTCCCGCGGCCGCGCCCCGGCCGGCGCCACGGGCCCCGGCCCCCGGCGCCGGCGGCGTCCGGCGTCCGGTCTCCGGCCGGGGCGGCTGCCGGCCGGCGGGGGTCGCCGGCGGGGGCGCCGCCGGGGCCCGGCGCGGCCGGTGCGGCCGGGGTCCAGCCGAAGCCCATCGCACTCCCCACGATGCCCAGCGTCATGCCGAGCAGGAACCCGCCGAGGTTGGTGGCGGCGAACGAGACGACGGAGAGCAGCAGGGCGTGGATGCTGACGTAAGCCCGGGAGCGGGGCGCGAACCAGAGGAACAGCCCGGCGACCACCAGGGCCAGACCGATGCCGATCGCGGCGAGTCCGCCGAGGCCGAGGCTCACCAGCACCTGGAGCGGGGACAGCGGGATGGCCACCATCTCGGCCCCGGCCAGGATCAGGAGCAGCCCGGCCCAGAAGGGACGGGTCCGGCGCCAGGACCGGAAGGCGGCCCGGCGGCTTCGCCGCGCCTCCCCCTCCGGTCGCCGGTCGGCCGCGGGCCGGCGCGGCCGGCCACGCCCGGTCAGAAGCACCGGTCGCCGTCCAGACTGACGCCGAGCCGCAGGCCCTTGAGCCGGAAGTTCCCGCCGGTGGCGGACCAGGCGTGCGAGGTGACGTCGGTGACCTCGATGCCACCGGCCTGGAGGCCGAACTTGCCCTCCGGGCCCTGGGCGCCCGGCACCGAGTCGAGCGTGGAGGCGTCCCGGCCGAGCTGGACCGTGCCGAACTTCGCGTCGCCGGAGAGGTCCTCCGCGTCGATGACGAGCTTGCTCGCGGTGACCTCTCCCGCGTCGCCGCCCGCGGTGAGCTTGAAGACCACGGTGCCGAGCGGGGTCTTGATCTCCGCCGACTGGCAGATGTCGGAGAGCTTGGCCTGGTCCAGGGCGAGCAGCGAGACGGGGTGGCCCTTCCCGTCGAGGGAGCGGTCGGTCTCCACGTAGGAGGCCAGCCCCTCGCTGGAGAGCTTGCCGGAGCTGACCTGGAAGCTGGTGCCGGAGACGGCGAACGAGGCGGCCAGCACGCCGTTGGCCATCATCACGCCCATGGCGCCGACCGCCAGCACGGCGGGCAGTCCGACGGCCGCCGTGCGCTTCCATGCGGTCCTGCCTTCCGGCAGGGGGTTGTGGGTTGCCTTCACCGCGTCCTCCCGAGGGGGCGCCGGACGACCGCCGGTGAGCAGCCGTGCGGACACGCATCGATGGAGTGGGGCAGGGCGGCCGCCTACGTGGAGGCGGCGGCCGGGCCCGGCCCGGAGTGAGCCGTGGAGCGTCGGATCCGCCGCGGCGTCCCTCTGCCATACTGCGGATTCCGGCCAGTTGGAGAGTAGGCGCGAATTTGAATAATAGTCAACGGGTTGGTGCGGACTCGGCGGCGGACGGGCGCGGCACCGACCGCTCGCAGGCACGCCGGGCCGAACTCATCGCCATCGGGCGCAGGTTGTTCGCCGACACGCCCTACGACGCGCTCTCCATGGACGACATCGCCCGAGGCGCGGGCGTCGCCAAGGGGCTCATCTACTACTACTTCAGGAACAAGCGCGGCTACTACCTGGCGATCATCGAGGACTCGGTCGCCGAGCTGCTGGCCCAGGTGACCAGGACGCGCGACCTGCCGCCGGTCGAGCGGGTGCGGCAGACCGTGGACGGCTATCTGCGGTACGCCGAGCACCACCAGGCGGCGTACCGCGCCACCGTCAACGGCGGTGTGGGGTCCGACGCCGAGGTGCTCGCCATCCGCGACGGGGTGCGCGAACAGCTGGTCGCCACCATCGCCGAACTGGCGTGGGGGCGGACCGCTCCCCCGCTGGTGGCCCGGCTGGCCCTGGTCGGCTGGATGGCGAGCGTGGAGGGGGTCACCCTGGACTGGCTCAACCACCCGGAGCTGAACCGGGAGACGGTGCGCTCGCTGCTGGTACGGGGGCTGCGGGACACCCTGTGCGCCATCGAGGACATGACCCCGCAGTGCCCGGCGCCCCTGCTGCCGCTGGACTGAACTCCGGCCGTGGCCGTGCGGCGGGTTCAGCCGGTGACGGTCCAGGTGTCGTTGCCGGCGAGGAGGGCGGCGAGGTCGCCCTTGCCGTGTTGTTCGACGGCGGCGTCGAGCTGGTCGGCCATGAGGGTGTCGTAGACGGGGCGTTCGACGTCTCGGAAGACGCCGATCGGGGTGTGGTGGAGGGTGTCGGGGTCGGCGAGGCGGGAGAGGGCGAAGGCGTTGAGACGAAGACGATGTTCTCCTTCGCCAGGCCCAGCTCCGGCATGAACCCCTGCACGGCGGCGAGGATGGCGTAGTCACCGCAGCCCGGGCACCAGCGCACCTCCTGGTCGGACTTGAAGTCCTTCATCGACTGCTTCGCCTCGGCCTTGGGCACCAGCGACAACAGCCCCCACCCCCGGGACCCGCACCCGCCGCACCGGCCGTCACACCAGGCGCCACGGCCGCACCGGCCGTCACACCGGTCACCGCAGGCGTTCCGGTCGCCACGCCGGCGGCCGCGGCGGCGGCGCTGGTGGCGCTGGTGGCGGTGGTGTCCGCGGGGGCCACAGGACTGACAGGGGTGGTGGGGGTGGTCGTGGCCTCAGTCATCGATGGCCTCCTTCAGAGCCGTGGCGAGCTGTTCGGCCTTGAACGGCATGCCGTTGACCTGGGTGTAGCTGCGGGCGTCGATCAGGTACTTCGCGCGGATCAAGGTGGCCAGCTGGCCGAGGTTCATCTCCGGGATGACGACCTTGTCAAAGCCGGCCAGCACGGTGGGCAGGTTGGCGGGGAAGGGGTTGAGGTGCCGCAGATGGGCCTGGGCCACCGCCACCCCTTGCGCGCGCAGCCGCCGGACCGCGGCGGTGACGGGCCCGTAGGTGGAGCCCCAGCCCAGCACCAGGGTCCGGGCCCGGTCCGGGTCGTCGACCACCACGTCCGGTACCGCGATGTTGTCGGGGTGGACGTGGGGTGCGCGGGCGCGGGTCGCGCGGCCGGGTCAGCCGCGGTGGCCGGCCCGGGTCTCGGGGCCGACCAGGTGGAAGTCGGCGCGGCCCGCCTTGCGGGTCCTCATCCAGTACCGCCAGGTGAAGCCGGGCCAGATGGTCCGGTTGACGCCCTTGGCGTCCAGGTACCAGCTCTGGCACCCACCGGTGGTCCACACCCCGTCCGCCAGCCTGCGCTGGATGTCGCGGTTGAACCGCCGCTGCGCCTCCGGGCGGACGGCCACCGCGGACGCCTTGCTGCGATCGGCGAGCCGGATGGCGTCGACCACGTACCGCGACTGGGACTCGATCATGAAGACCACCGAGTTGTGGCCCAGCCCGGTGTTCGGACCCAGCAGGAAGAACAGGTTGGGGAAGTTGGCGACCGTGATGCCGAGGTGGGTCTGCATGCCCTCGGCACTCCACTGGTCGCCGAGCCGGCGGCCGCCGGCGCCGGTGATCTCCAGCCGGTCGAAGGCGTCGGTGACGTGGAACCCGGTGCCGTAGATGATCGCGTCGACCGGCCGCTCCCGGCCCGCGGTGTCCACGATGCTCCGCTCGCGGACCTCGGCGACGCCGTCGGTGACCACCCGGACGTTGGGCCGGGCGAGCGCCGGGTAGTAGTCGTTGGAGACGAGCACCCGCTTGCAGCCCATGGTGTAGCCGGGCGTCACCGCGCGGCGCAGCGCCGGGTCGTCGATGTGCTTGGCGATGTGCCGGCGGGCGATCAGCTCTCCGGCCTTCATCAGCGCCGGGTGGCCGTTGAAGCCGACCGCCCGCATCTCCAGCAGCCAGTAGAGCAGGGCCCGGTAGCCGCGCTGGGTGCCGGGGAGCGTACGGAACAGCGACCTGGTCCAGGCGGGCATCGGGTGGTCCGGCTTGGGCATGACCCACGGCGCGGTGCGCTGGAAGAGGTGGAGTTCGGCCACCTCGGGGGCGATGCGCGGGACGAACTGGATGGCGCTGGCGCCGGTACCGATGACGGCGACCCGCTTGCCGCGCAGTTCGTAGTCGTGGTTCCAGGTGGCCGAGTGGAAGGTGGTGCCGGTGAACCGCTCCGCCCCCGGCAGCCGGGGCACGCTGGGCAGGTGCAGCGCGCCGACCCCGGAGACCAGGAACCGCCCGACGAACTCGTCCCCGGTCCGGGTGGTGACCGTCCAGGTGCAGCCGTCCTCGTCCCAGCGGGCGGCCGTCATCTCCTGGCCGAACCGGATGCGGTCCCGCAGCCGGTACTTGTCGGCGACCCCGCGCAGATAGGCGAGGATCTCCGGCTGAGGGGCGAAGGCCCGCGTCCAGTCGGGGTTCTGCTCGTAGGAGAACGAGTACATGTGGGACTGGATGTCGCAGGCACAGCCCGGGTAGGAGTTGTCCCGCCAGGTCCCGCCGACGTCCTGCGCCTTCTCGATGATCACGAAGTCGTCGATACCGGCCTTGAGGAGCTGGATCGCCTGGCCCAGACCGGCGAAGCCGGTGCCGACGATCACCACCTTCGCTTCCTCACGGGTTCCCATCTGGCTGTCGTTCCTTTCACGTTCCTGTGCGGGTGGTGCGGGGCGCCGGGCGCGCGGAAGCGGCCCGGCGGGAGCGGGACGTCAGCCGAGCAGGTGGCTCTTGCGCCACAGTGCCATACCGGGGGCGCCGACCAGACCGGCCTCGTCCAGGAACGACATGATCCGCTCGCCCGCGAACCGCAGGGTCTCCCGGTAGTGCGGGTTGGCGTGCGCGGCGTGCCAGGCCTGCTTCGGGTCGAGCCCGACGGCGGCGTAGGCGCGCGGGTGCAGCAGGCTGCGGCAGATGAAGAAGGACACCGTGGCGATGAGGAGCCGCTGGTAGCGGAGTTCGGCGCGGCCCATGCCGGCCATCCCGCGGACCACTTCCTCGCGCGCGAAGGTGACGTGCCGGGCCTCCTCCAGGATGTGGATCCGGTTGACCATGCGCATCAGCGGCTGGACGGACTCGTCGTTGGCCATCTCGCGCTGCAGCCGGTCCAGGATCTCCTCGGCGACCAGGATGGAGCCGAACATGGCCGGCCCGTACGCGATGGTGGGCAGCAGCTTGGCGAGCCGGTGGACGTACGGCGGGGGGCCGTAGGCCGGGCAGTCCATCCGCTCGACCATCCTGGCGAACATCACCACGTGCCGGCATTCCTCGGCGACCTCGGTGAGCGCGTACTGGATGTGCCGGGTGGTGGGGTCCCCGTCGTAGGCCGCCTTGACCAGCATCCGCATCAGCAGGATCTCGAACCACAGGCCGACGCTGGCGACGGTGGCCGCCTCGTGCTTGCCCAGTTCCAGCCGCTGCTCCTCGCTCATCCGGTCCCACAGCGGGGTGCCGTAGAGGGAGACCCGCTCGGGAAGCATGTAGCACTTGCCCTCGACGAGCGGGGCTTCCCAGTCGATGTCGACCTCGGGGTCGTAGAACTTCCTCGCCGACGACATCAGCAACCGTGCGGCGGTCTTCTCCCTGTCGCCGACCTTCGCCTCGGACAGCCCACGGGCCATGGCTGCTCACTCCTCTCGACCGCGGCTTTACCTGTTACCTCGGGGTAACAGTTACCTTGGGTAGCATGTAGTCTGACGTGGTGGGAGTCAAGAGCGGAGAACCGGGCCGGGGCACCGACGGGCGCAAGAGCCGGTGGAGCGCCCACCGCGCGGCCCGCCGGGAGGAGTTCATCGACGCCGCCCTGCGCGCCCTGGCCGAACACGGCCCGGAGCTGCACATCGGTCATGTGGCCCAGCAGGCGGGGGTCAGCAAGCCGGTGCTGTACCGTCAGTTCGCCGACAAGGCCGATCTGCTGGCCGCGCTCCAGGAGCGGGGCGTCACCATGCTGATCGAGCGGGTGGTGCCGGCGCTGGACGACTCGCTGCCGCCGCTGGACCGGATCCGGGGCGCCATCGACGGGTTCTTCTCCCTCCTCGACGAGCACCCCAACCTCTACTGGCTCGCCGCCCGTACGATCCCGACCGGACCGCGGGGCGAGGGCACCGGTGTCCATGCGGGCAAGGCCCTGACCTCGGCCGAGCTCACCCGGATCTTCGACGAGAGCCTGCACTTCTTCGGGCTGGACACCCGGGGCGCCGAACCCTGGGCGCACGCGATCGTCGGCATGGTGCAGAACACCGCGGAGTGGTGGCTGGAGAAGCAGTCGATGAGCCGCCGGGAAGTGGTCGACCGCCTCACCGAGATGGTGTGGGCGGCACTCGACGGCTTCCTCCGCGGCTACGGCATCACGCTCGACCCGAAGGTTCCGATCGGCCCCGACCACGTCATGTCCGCCACCCCGCGGCACGCCCCCTGGCGAACCGCCCCACCAGCTACCGAGGAGTCCTGAGATGTCCCCTGCACCCCAGCCGTCCCGGTCGTCCGCGACCCCCGAGGCGGACGACCACGAGGACGGATACCACGGTGCCGCCACCCTCCGGGTCGCCGGCGAGGAGCACACCGTCTCGGTCGTGCTGCGCGGCTACTTCCAGCCGATCGACGGCCGCTACCACTGGTACGGGCGGCTCGGCGCGGACCGGGACCTGGTCACGCGGCTGGGCGGGAAGCGGGTGGCCGCGGTGATACGGACCCCGGAGGGCGAGGCCCGGGGCGAGTTGTCCGACCCCGACCCGTGGGACCGCTACCGGATCACCGGGACGCAGACCCCGCCGTTCCGAATCGCCGACGCGATGCCGGCCTGAGCCCCGGGCGGGCCGCCCGGAACCGCCGGGGGCCAGTCCGAACCGCCGGCGGGCCGTCCCCGGCACCCGGCGGCCGGGCCGCGCTCCGGCACGGGGTGCGGGAGCGCGGTCCGGGTCCTCAGCCGGTGCCGTCCGCCTGCCAGATGGTGCTCCGCAGGTCCGAGCCCCGGACCAGCTGGATCCGCCAGGGGTCGATCCGCAGCACGTCGTACTCGGGGTCCTCGACGCCGCCGCGCCAGTAATGGACGGGGTCGTAGCCGACCCCGGGCGGCCCGCCCGCCACGTACAGGTCCCAGGCGTGGCGCTTGGCCGCCGGGTCCTCGGCCCAGGTGGAGACGCTGTCGACGTGGACGGCGTTCTGCCGGGGGTTCCAGTACGTGTAGGTGGTGTGCGGGTTGCGGGCGAGGTGGGCGGTCTTGACCGGGGTGCGGTAGGCGGCGAGCCAGCCGACCGGGCGGCCGTCGACCACTTCCCACACCGGCAGCAGCACCCGGGCGCGGGGCCGGTTCCTCCGGTCCACCGTGACCATCGTGGCGTACTTGATGTCCCTGATGTAGCCGAAGAAGGTGTCCTGCAGTTCCGCGAAGTCCGTGACCTTGGTGGCCATGAGCAGCTCCTGGTGAGGGGTCAGCGGGTGGTGGTGCCGGCGGCGGACGGCTCCGGTGCCGCGGTCCGGTCGGCCGGGGCCGCCGGGGCCGCGGCGCCGCGCCGGCGCAGCCCGAAGGCGCTGATCACCGCCGCGAGCAGGGCCGTGGCCAGCGGGACGGCGAGCGCGGCGTGGTAGCCGTCGAGCAGGTCCGCCGGGGAGCCGGAACCGGTGGCGGCGGTGTCGACGGCGGTGGCGGTGGCGAGGCCGAGCGCCGCGCCGAACTGGAAGGAGGTGTAGAACAGGCCGCCGGCCAGCCCCTGTTCCCGCTCCTCGATGCCCTCCGTGGCCACGATGGTGAGCGGGCCGTAGGCGAGGGAGAAGGACAGGCCGACGAGGATCAGCGTGGGGAACATCATCGGGTAGGTCCAGTCGTCGCCGACCGGCAGGAACAGGGCGTAGGCGAGCGCGGCCAGCAGCGTCCCGCCGAAGACCACCCGGGCGTTGCCGAACCGCTCGACCAGCTTGGGCGTGAGGGTCGGCGAGACCACCGCGTCGATGCCGATGACGAGCAGTGCGAGGCTGGTCTCCATCGTCGACCACCCGCGCAGTTCCTGCAGGTAGAGCACCGCCACGAACTGGAAGCCGAAGAACCCGGCGGCGAAGAGCAGTCCGATGAGGTTGGCGCGGACCAGAGCGCCGTTGCGGAAGATGCCCAGCCGGACCAGGGGTGCGGCCGAGCGCCGTTCGACGGCGACGAAGACGGCGAGGCAGACCGCACCGGCGGCCAGGGTGCCGGCGGTCCAGCCGACGCCGGTGTGGGCGGCGCGTTCGACCCCGAGCACGACGAGCACGATGGCCGCGGTGACGGTGAGCGCGCCGGCCAGGTCGACGCCCTGCCCGGTCCGCCGGTCCGGGACCGGTGACCGCGGGACGAACACCATCGCGGCGACCAGGATGAGCAGGGACATCACGACCGGCACGAAGAACACCCACCGCCAGCCGACGGAGGTGAGCAGGCCGCCGACGACCAGGCCGACCGAGAAGCCGCCCGCCGCGGTGCCGGAGTAGATGAGCAGCGCCCGGTTGCGTTCCGGGCCCTCGGCGAAGCTGGTGGTGATGATGGACAGACCCGCGGGGGTCATGAAGGCGGCGGCGACCCCGGTGACGAAGCGGGCGAGGAGCAGCATCCAGCCCTCGGTGGCGAACCCGCCCAGGCCGGAGAAGAGCAGGAAGACGGTGAGCCAGAAGAGGAACATGCGGCGCCGTCCGAAGAGGTCCGCGGCCCGCCCGCCCAGCAGCATGAAGCCGCCGTAGCCGAGCACATAGGCGCTCATGACCCACTGCAGTTCGCCGGTGGACAGGCCGAGGTCGGCGCGGATCGACGGCAGGGCCACGTTGAGCATCGCCACATCGATGCCTTCGAGGAAGATCGCACCGCACAGGACGAACAGCACGCCCCACTGGCGTGCACCCAGCGCACTCATCTGAATTCCTTGGGAGAGAGGTGAGACGGGGAGGATTCCCGGTTCCTTCATCCTTCGGCGAGGGGTGCGGAGGGAACAACAGCGAAGATCGCAACGTTCGTTCAACCAGGCTTACCGATCTTGACCAGGCTCACCGATCTCGTCCGGCACCCCGGGGGACCACCATGGGACACGATGAACTGGAGTGCTTCCTCCTGCTCGCGGAGGAGCTGCACTTCGGCCGCACCGCGACGCGGATGCGGCTGTCCCGGGCCCGGGTCAGCCAGCTGGTGCAGCGCCTGGAGAGACGGGTCGGGGCGCCGCTGTTCGTCCGGACCAGCCGCCGGGTCGCGCTGACCAGTCTGGGCCGGCAGCTGCGCGACGACCTCGCTCCCCATCACCGGGCGATCCGGGAGGCGGTGGCGCGCGCCACCGCGACCGCGCGCGGGGTCTCGGACGTGCTGCACGTGGGGTTCTCCAACCCGCTGGCCGGAGAGATCGTGCTGAAGGTCTCCGAGACGCTGCGCGTCGCGCATCCCGAGCTGGCCGTGGAGTTCTGCGAGGTGCCGCTCACCGATCCGTACGGGCAGCTGCGCAGCGGCGAGTTCGACGTCCAGCTCACCGACTTCCCCGTGCGGGAGGAGGACCTGGGCGGCGGGCCGGCGCTGCTGCGGGAGGAACGGGTGCTGGCCGTCCCGTCCCGCCATCCGCTCGCCGGCCGGGACACGGTGTCCATGGAGGACCTCGCCGACGTTCCGCTGCTGACCATCGCCGGGACGGTCCCGGACTACTGGCTGGAGCACCGCGTCCCGACGCGCACCCCCGGCGGCAGGCCGATCGGCCGGGGCCCGTCGGTCACCAACATGCAGGAGGCCCTGATGCTCGTCGCCGGCGGCCAGGGCGCTCTGCTGTCGACGGCGCACACCGCCACCTACCACGCGCGGCCCGGCATCGCCTATCTGCCGTTCCGGGACGCCGAGCCGGTCGAGTACGGGCTGACCTGGCGGACCGGTGACGACACCGGGACGATCCGGCTGTTCGCCGCGGCGGCCCGTGCCATCGCGCACGACCTGGCGCTGGCCGATCCCAGCAGAGCGCTGCCGGCCCGGCCGTGACCCGCCGCCCGCGCGCGAGGTGAACCCCCGCCTGGCGCCGGGATGTTGTGACGGGTGACAAAAACCCGGGCGATTGTCCGTCCGCCGTCCCAGGCGAAAACCCCAGGGCAATGCATCACTGTGGGCTACGAACCACGCCCCAACCTCGGCGCCCGGCAGGTCCGTTCCCCAGCACGGGATGCCCGAGCGGAACCCCGGGCGGCCGGCCGGCCGCCCGCCGCCGGGGCACCCCCACGACTGGTCAAGGAGAACGTGATGCCGATGCGCAGACTCGCACGCAACCTGGCGGTGTTCGCCGCCGCGGTCGGAACCTCGGTCCTCGGGCTGGCGGCGCCGACCCAGGCGGCCGAGACCGAACCGCTCCGCTACACCGCCCTCGGCGACAGCTACAGCGCCGGCTCCGGGGTGCTTCCCCTCGACCTGTCCACCTCCCCGCTGTGCGCGCGCTCCACCAGGAACTACCCCAACGTCATCGCCGAGCGGACCGGCGCCGAACTCACCGACGCGACCTGCGGCGGGGCGCAGACCAAGGACTTCACCCAGTCCCAGTACCCGGGGGTCGCGCCGCAGCTGGACGCCCTCGACGCGGACACCGAGCTGGTCACGCTGACCATCGGCGGCAACGACAACAACACCTTCATCGGCGCCATCGTGGCCTGCGGTTCGGCCGGCGTGCTCACCCTGGGCCACGGCAGCCCCTGCAAGAACATCTACGGCAGCCACTTCACCGACCAGATCGAATCCACCACGTACCCGGCGCTGAAGAGGTCGCTCGCGCAGGTGCGGCAGAAGGCTCCGAACGCCCGGGTGGCCGTCCTCGGCTACCCCTGGATCCTGCCCGCGACCGCGGACCGGTCCTGTTTCCTCAAGATGCCCATCGCCTCCGGCGACGTGCCGTACCTGCGCGACCTGCAGACGCGGCTGAACCGGGTCATCGAGAAGGCGGCGGGCGAGGAGGGGGCGGTCTTCGTCGACCTGGCCGCCGCCTCCGAGGGCCACGACGCCTGCAAGCCGGCCGGCACCCGCTGGGTGGAGCCGGTCCTCTTCGGCACCAACTTCGTCCCGGTGCACCCCAACGCCCTGGGCGAGGCGCAGATGGCCACCCGGACGCTCGACGTCCTCGGCCTCGGCTGACCGGCCGCCACCGGCGGGTCCGGACCGGCGAGCGCCCCGCGGCACCGCTGCCGCGGGGCGCTCGCGTGTGTCCCGCGGGTTCGGGCCGGAGCCGGACGCGCACGGCCGGACCGTTCCGCGGGCGCGCCGCCCGGTGGACGTCGGCCTGCCGCACCGCGGCCCACAGGGGGCCATGCTCGGCCCGGCTCCTCCCCCGCGGCCCAGGTCACCAGGGGGGTGCGCTCCGGGCGGCTGGTGCCCTTGGCCGGCGGCCGTGGCGGCCCCGCCGGCCCGCCGTCGGTCCGGGACCGGGGGATCCACCGCTTCGCGGGGCGGAGGGTGGTGACGCGTCACAAACCCGCCGGTCCGCCGCGGACCGGGCCCGGAGGCACCGCGTGTGACCGGCGGTTCTCACCTACCGCACCTCACCGGTCACCGCACACCGCACCACTCGAACGGGCGCACCCGGCTGGGCCCGTCACCGGGTACGTCCCACCCTGGTCTGCATGTGGCCCCGCAGGCTGACGCAGGCGGTGGCGCTCGTGCCACTGGCCCTGCTGATGAACTGGGACGCGCCGGAGATCCCGACTCCGGAGCGGCGAGACCGTGATTCCTCCGCCCTTCCGGCGGCCCCCCGGCCGCCGATCGTGGAGCGGTCGGCATGGCACGCCGACGAGCGGTCGGTACGCGAGAAGCCCGTGCACGTGGCGGCCGTGCGGGCCGTCTTCGTCCACCACACCCACCACTCCGGCGACTACGACTGCCGGGACGTGCCGGACATGCTGCGGTCCATGCAGGACGCCCACATCCACGGCGAGGGCTGGGACGACCTGGGGTACAACTTCGTCGTCGACCGGTGCGGGACGATCTACGAGGGACGCGCCGGGAGTGCGGACCGGGCGGTGCTCGGAGCGCACACCCAGGGCTTCAACACCGGAAGCGTGGGGATCGCCGCGGTGGGCAGCTTCGGCGAGGGCACCCGGATACCGCGGCCGATGCTGGAGGCGATCGCCGCCGTGGCGGCGTGGAAGCTGCGCCCCGGCGCCGACCCCGGGGGGCGGGTGCGGATGGTGTCCACCAACGACCGCAGCCGGTACCCCGAGGGGACCGCGGTGGATCTCGACGTCATCTCCGGGCACCGGGACGGATACGAGACGGACTGCCCCGGCGACGCCCTGTACGCGGCGCTGCCCCGGCTGCGGGAGATGGTCGCCCGGCTGCGGGACGAGGGGGTGCGGGCCGGCGGCGCGAGGACCGGCGGGAAGGAGTGAGGGCCGCCCCAGGCCGTGGCGGGGGGCCCGGGGGGGGGGGGGGCCCCCCCCCCGGGGGCCCCCCCCCCCCCCGCCCGCCCGCCCGCCCCCCCCGCCCCCCCCGCCCCCCCC
>NZ_JBIRFT010000011.1:0-7191 GCF_044327625.1 Streptomyces sp. NPDC018031 | reverse complement strand
GGCGGGGGGGCGCCCCCCCCCGGGGGGGGCGGGGGGGGGGGGGGGGGGGCGCCCGGGGGGGGGGGGGCCCCGCCCCCCCGGGCCCCCCCCCCACGGCCCGCGGTCACCGCCGGCCGCCCTCGTCGCCGGCCCGACCGGTCGGGGGCTCCTCGGGGTCCGGCACCACATGGACGGCGGCCTCCTCCGCCCCGGCGGCGCCGCCGTCGATCCCCACGTCGGTGGCGAGACCGTCCTGGACGGCGTCGCCGCGCGCGCCGCGTTCCCGGGCGACCAGCCGCCCGGCCCGCTCCTCGCCGGCTTCGGCGTCGATCGGCTCCCCGGCTCCGCCGGGCAGGTCCCCCACCCCGTCGCCCTCGTCCGCCGTGGTGTCCGGGACCTCCTGGGCGAGCCGCTGGTCCAGCGTCTCCCCCTCCCGTTGCTCCGCCGCGGTGGTTCCCCGCTTGCCGACGCCCAGCGGCTTCTCGGGCGGTGACCACCCCTCGTCGAGCCGCTCGTCGTAGCCGCGTTCGTCCAGGGTGTCCTGCGGGTCCAGCGGGCTCGCGTCCTCCTGCTCCTCGTTGGTTCCGGTGGGCTGGTAGACGTCGTCGGCCATGCCGTCGCCGGCCGTTCCGTCACCGCTCATCTCGTCCTCCGTTCCGCGAGGTGCTCCGTCGGTCACGGTGGCGCACCGCGACCGCCGGGCCACGGTGCGCCCCCTGCCCATGGTGCGCCTTCCGCCCGGCATCCGCCCGGTGCCGCCCCCTCAGCCCGCCGACGGCGGCGGTTCCGCCTCCCCGGGTCTGCGGTGGATGCGGCGGACGACCTGCTCCCACTGCTCGTCGTCGTCGAGCGCCGCCCTGGCCAGCTGGTAGAAGCTGCGCTCGCACAGGTCGATCAGCTCCGGCCGGGTCAGCGTCGGCTCGTCGAGCCAGGCCAGCACGACCTCCTCCATGTACGCCAGCCATCCGGTGATCGCGAGGGACATCGCCGGGGTGATCCGCACACCCACGCCGCTGACGGCCCCGGTGATCCAGTCCCCGAGGGTGGCGCGTGAGGAGCTGTGCAGGGAGCGGACGTCGGCCCCCCGGTTGAGACGGGTGACGGCCTGGTAGATCGTCGGGTACCGGGCGACGTACTCGACGAAGGTGCCCGCCCCCGCTCGCAGCTGCTCCGCCGGGCTGAGCGCCGGGTCGGGGCGCACATGGGCGAGGAGTTCCTCGGCGGCCGCCTCCAGCACGGCGTGCCGGAACTTGCGCTGCGACCCGAAGTAGTGGAAGAGGAGTCCGGGTGAGACGCCCGCTTCGCCGGCGACCGCTTCGACCGAGATGTCGTCGATCGCCCGCACCTCCAGCACCCGCCGCGCGGCGGCGAGGATCTGGGAGCGGCGGTCGGTGGGCGGCATCCGCGTGGCGCGGGAGGCGGAGTTTCGGGCCATGACTCCCATCCTATTGACACGAACTCAATAACTCCTACTGTTGAGTAAACCTCAATAAGGCGGAACCGCCCCCTCCACGACGGTCCCCAGTCCGCCTCCCGCATCCCCTCGCCGTGACCGAGGAGCCCCATGAGCACTGCCGAAGAGCACGACAACCTGGTGCTGCACGCCCGTGACGTCCAGTTCGACTGGAACCGGCTGCCGCTGCACTGGATCCCCGGCGAGCCGATGGCGACCCACGTCATCAACGTCCTCCACCTGCTCCTCCCGGAGGGCGAACGGTGGTTCGTCCGCACCTTCCAGGAGGCGCTGCCGCTCATCACCGACGACGAGCTGCGCGAGCGGGTCCTGGGCTTCACCGGGCAGGAGGCCGTGCACGCCGAAGCCCACCAGGGCGTGCTGGACCACATGCTCGTCAAGGGCCTGGACCCGCGCCCGTACGTCCGGCAGGTGGAGTACATATTCGGCCGGGTGCTGGGCGAGCGCCCCGGTCTGCCGCCGCAGCGGGCCCGCGAGCACCTCGTCGAACGGGTCGCCATCATCGCCGGGATCGAGCACTTCACCGCCTTCCTCGGGGACTGGGTCCTCAACGCCGGCGCCCTGGACCGGGCCGGCACCGATCCGACCATGCTCGACCTGCTCCGGTGGCACGGTGCCGAGGAGGTCGAGCACCGCAGCGTCGCCTACGACCTGCTGCGCCACCTCGACCCCGGCTATCTGCGCCGGGTCCGGACCATGGCGATCGCCGGGCCGGTGCTCTTCCACCTGTGGGTCCGCGGGGTGCGCTTCCTGGTCGCGGCCGACCCGGAGCTGGCCCCGGGCACCCGGCCCACCTGGCGGGGGTACACCGCCGCGAGCCGGCGCGGACTGCTGCCCAGGCCCGGCAAGGCGGCCCGCTCCGCGGTGCGCTACTTCAGCCGCCGCTACCACCCCAGCCAGGAGGGTTCGACCCGGCAGGCCGTCGCCTACCTCGGTTCCTCCCCGGCGGCGCGCGCCGCCGCCCACTGATCCAGCCGCCAGCCAAGGACCGCCGCCATGAGCCGCCACCGCACCGCCGAGCCCGCTCCCCCGCCCGGCGCCGGCACCGCCCCGGACCTCCCGGACGCCGCCCCGCCCGACCTGTACGGCAGACAGCGCGGGGACCGCTACCTGCGCTTCCTCTCCCGGTTCAGCTCGCTGTACCTCCCGGTCGTCACCCGGCCCGGCCGGCCCCGGCAGGCCCCGCCGCGGACCGCGCCACCGGAACTCCTCGTCGCCGAACGCCGGACCGTCGCCGAGGACGTGGTGTCGCTGCGGCTGACCGCGCCGGACGGCGCCGCACTGCCGCGCTGGCAGCCCGGTGCCCACATCGATCTGCTGCTGCCGTCGGGCCGCAGACGGCAGTACTCGCTGTGCGGCGACCCGGCCGACCGGTCCGCCTACCGGATCGCGGTGCGGCGCATCCCCGGCGGCGGCGGTGGCTCGGCCGAGGTGCACGAGACCCTGCGGACCGGATCCCGGATCACCGTGGCCGGGCCGCGCAACGCCTTCCCGTTCGCCGCCGAACCGGCCGTGCTGCTGATCGCCGGAGGGATCGGCATCACCCCGGTCCTGCCGATGGCCCGGGAAGCCGCCCGCAGCGGACTGGACTGGCGGCTCGTGCACTGCGGCCGGACCCGGTCCTCGCTCCCGTTCGGCGAGGAGCTGCGCGCACTCGCCGACCGCCACCCGGGCCGGGTGGAGATCCGCACCGATGACACCGACGGCGTCCCCGACGCGGCCGCGCTGCTGGGCCGGGCGGCCGCCGGTGCGGCCGTGTACTGCTGCGGCCCGGCCCCCATGCTCGACGCCGTCCGCGCCGCGTTCGGCGCGAGCGGGGCCGCCGCGCTCCACTTCGAGCGGTTCACCGCCGCGCCGGTGACCGGCGGCCGCCCCTTCGAGCTGGCCCTCCGCCGCAGTGGCACCGTACTGTCCGTACCGGCCGACCGGACCGCCCTGGACGTGCTGCGCGATCGGGACCCGGCCACCGCGTACTCCTGCCGGCAGGGTTTCTGCGGCGTCTGCACCGTGCGGGTGACCGCCGGCACCGTGGAGCACCGCGACGGCCGGCTCACCGAGCGGGAGAAGGCGGCCGGGCTGATGCGGGTGTGCGTCTCCCGCGCCCCCGAGGGCGAACGCCTGGAACTGGACCTCTGACCGCCCGGCGGCCCACGCGCCCCCCGTGGCCCCCGGCCGACCCCGAACCCGCCACCACCCGGCACCCGGACGACCCCGAAGGCGAATTCCATGAGCACCGATGTGTCCCGGCGGAAAGCGCGTCGCGCCTCCTCCGCCCTCCCCGCGTTTCCGTTCGACGAGCACGACCTGGACCGCTTCCGGGACCTGCAGCAGCTCGCGTACCGCTGCGCCGAGCGGGTGGCCGCCCGGCTGGAGCCGGGCGTCACCGAGCGGCAGGCCGCGGCCCGGCTCCGCCACGAGCTGGTGGCCGAGGGGGTCGAGGACTTCTTCCACATCCCGTTCGCCTGGTTCGGCGACCGCACCGCCTTCCGGCACTTCCGCACGCCGCTGCAGTTCTTCGCCGGCAACCGCCGGCTGGAGGAGGGCATGTGCTACGTGCTGGACTGCGCGCCGGTGGTCGACGGCTACACCGCGGACATCGGCTACGCGGGCAAGGTCGGCGACAACCCGATCTGGGACAAGATGGCCGGCGAACTGCTGGAGTACCGGGCGCTGATCCTGGACCAGGTGCGGCAGCGCAAGCCGCTCGACGAGGTGTACGCGGCCGTGGACGCGCTGATCGCCCGTCACGGGTACGACAACCGGCACAAGGTCTACCCGGGCCGGGTCATCGGCCACCAGGTGACCCGGACGACCGCCCGCGGCCCCGCCGGCGTCAACGTCTTCGGCTTCGGCGTGCGCACCCTGCAGACCCTGGGCCGGGAGCTGATCAGCGAGCGGCTGCACGGCCGGTCCCCGCTGTGGGCCGACGGCCGGTCCTCCAGGCACGCCCCCACACCCGGTCTGTGGGCGGTGGAGCCGCACATCGGATTCCGCGACGTGGGGCTGAAGTTCGAGGAGCTGCTGGTGGTCACCGAGGACGACGCCTACTGGCTCGACGACGACCTGCCGCACGTCCGCCGGGTGGAGCGGGGCGACGTCTGATGGCCCCCGCACCCAGCGCGGCGAGCACCGCCACCGACCGCCCCGCCGGGACGCGCCACCGCACCGTGGTGTCGGCCGGCGTGCGCCTGGCCGTGTACGAACAGGGCGACCCGGCGCACCCCACCGTGCTGCTCGTGCACGGCTACCCCGACACCCACCGCGTCTGGGACGACGTCGCCGCGGCCCTCACCGCGGACCACCACGTCGTCCGCTACGACGTGCGCGGCGCCGGTGCGTCGCAGCGGCCGGCCCGGCGCCGCGACTACCGCCTGGAGCAGCTCGCCCGCGACCTGTTCGCGGTCATCGCCGCCGTCAGCCCCGGCCGCCCGGTCCACCTGGTCGCCCACGACTGGGGGTCCATCCAGTCCTGGGAGGCGGTCACCCACCCCGACGCACCGGGCCGGATCGCCTCCTACACCTCCCTCTCCGGCCCGTGTCTGGACCACATGGGCCACTGGATCCGCCACCGCCTGACCCACCCCACGCCCCGGCACCTGGCGCAGCTGGCCGCCCAGGCGGCGCACTCCTGGTACATCGCGGCGTTCCACCTCCCCGGGCTCGCCCCGGCCGCCTGGCGGCTGGGCCTCGCCGGCCGCTGGGAGACGGTGCTCCGCCTCGCCGAGGGGGTGCGGCCGCGGCCCGGCCACCCGCAGCCCACCCTGGCCCGGGACGCGGTGCGCGGCATCCAGCTGTACCGGGCCAACATGCTGCCGCGGCTGCTGCGCCCGTCCTCCCGGCCCACCCTGCTGCCGGTGCAGCTCATCCGGCTGACCAAGGACCACTACGTCTCCCCCGCCCTCGCCGAAGGGCTCGAAGAGTGGGCCCCGCACCTGTGGCGGCGCACCGTACCCGCCACCCACTGGTCGGCGCTGCTGGAGAAAGGAACGACCGTGGCACGCATGATCCGCGAATTCACCGGCCACCAGGAGGGGGCGCCCGCCGCGCCCGCGCTCGACCGCGCGCGGACCCGTCTGCCGGCCCGCGGCCGGGCGCCGTTCACCGGCCGGCTGGCCGTCGTCACCGGGGCGGGCAGCGGCATCGGCCGGGCGACCGCGCTGGCCTTCGCCGAGCAGGGCGCCGACATCGCCGTCTGCGACCTCGACCTGGAAGCGGCGGAGCGCACCGCCGAGCTCGCCGGTCTGCTCGGCGCGAAGGCGCACGCCTACCGGGTCGACGTCTCCGACGGCGCGGCCGTGGACGCGTTCGCCGCCCGGGTCGCGGCGGACCACGGCGTCCCCGACATCGTGGTGAACAACGCCGGGATCGGCCACTCCGGCACCTTCCTGGAGACCACCGAGGCGGAGTGGCAGCGGGTCCTGGACGTCAACCTGTGGGGGGTGATCCACGGCTGCCGGGCGTTCGGCACGCTGCTGGCCGAGCGCGGCGAGGGCGGCCACATCGTCAACGTCGCCTCGGCCGCCGCCTACCTGCCGTCCCGGATGCTGGCCGCCTACGCCACCAGCAAGGCCGCCGTCCTCATGCTCTCCGAGTGCCTGCGGGCCGAGGTGGCCTCCGCCGGCATCGGCGTGACCGCCATCTGCCCGGGCATCGTCAACACCAACATCACCCGGACCGCGACCTTCTCCGGGCTCGACGCCGCCGCGCAGGCCGAGAGGCGGCAGCGGTTCTCGGGGATGTACGCCCGGCGCAACTTCCCGCCCGAGAAGGTCGCCGAGCAGATCCTGCGCGCGGTGCGGAAGGACCGCGCCGTCGTCCCGGTCACCCTGGAGGCGAAGGCGGCCCGGCTGATCGGCCGGGTCTCCCCCGGGCTGCTGCGCGCGGCGGCCCGCTTCGACATCGGCTGACGCCACGGCCCGGCTGACGCCACGGCCCGGCGGCCACCGGAGGTTCCGGTGGCCGCCGGGCCGTCGACGACCGTCGTCACCCGCTCCGGGTCATTCGCCGGAGAGGACGGCTTGGGCGGCGGTGCGGGCTTCGTCGGCGGTGTCGGTGGCGCGGGCGGCGGTGGCGGCGCGTTGGCACTGGGCGAGGGTGTGTTGGGCGAGGGTGGCGCGGACGTAGGGGATGGCGGTGGCGCTCATGGACAGGCTGGTGACGCCCAGGCCGGTCAGGACGCAGGCCAGCAGCGGGTCGGCGGCGGCCTCTCCGCACACCCCGCAGCTCTTGCCGGTGGTGCGGGCGGCGTCGGCGGCGGTGGCGACGAGGTCCAGCAGGGCGGGTTGCCAGGGGTCCTGGAGCCGGGAGACCGCGCCGACCTGCCGGTCGGCGGCGAAGGTGTACTGGGCCAGGTCGTTGGTGCCCAGGGAGAGGAACTCCACCTCCTGGAGCACCGCGCGGGCGCGCAGCGCGGCGGAGGGGATCTCCACCATGGCGCCCGCCTTGGCCGGCAGGCCCGCTGCCCGGCAGGCGGCGGCGAACGCGGCGGCATCGGCCCGGTCGGCGACCATCGGCGCCATCACCTCCAGGTGCACCGGCAGGCCCTCGGCGGCCCGCGCGAGCGCGGTGAGCTGGGTGTGCAGCACCTGGGGGTGGTCCAGCAGGGCCCGCAGGCCCCGGACCCCCAGGGCCGGGTTGGGCTCGTCGGCGGGGGTGAGGAAGTCCAGCGGCTTGTCCGCCCCGGCGTCCAGCACCCGCACCACCACCCGGCCCCCGGGGAACGCCTCCAGCACCTCCCG